>JBJMIQ010000228.1:0-12660 GCA_045806805.1 Nocardioides sp.
CCCCTAACCCCCTGCTTGCAAAGCCCCAGGAACAACACCGCCGCTACCAATTGCGCCCCCACCACCAACCGCAACGTCTCCTGGTGGAGCCAAGGGGACTCGAACCCCTAACCCCCTGCTTGCAAAGCAGGTGCGCTACCAATTGCGCCATGGCCCCTCGTGGCACCTCGCGGGGAGGTCAGGCCCTCCGGTGTCCGGGACCGGACGCGGGGTCGACGTTGTCGGTTGCCTGGGCCCACAGCTCCTGCTCGGCGCGGCTCTCCTCGAGCTTCTTGCGCGCGATGAGCGCACCGACCGCGGCGGCCACGACCAGCAGGACCTTCTTCATGCTGACTCTCCTCGCTCGACGGGGCGACTTCCCCAGGTGGACTCGACGATCCGGCTCCGGCTTCT
Source organism: Nocardioides sp. (assembly GCA_045806805.1). Lineage (GTDB taxonomy): Bacteria > Actinomycetota > Actinomycetes > Propionibacteriales > Nocardioidaceae > Nocardioides. The sequence continues at coordinate 394 of JBJMIQ010000228.1, forward strand.
TCCTATCAGATGGACGGCGAGCTACGACCGGGTGTCGCTGCCCGTGGGCCGCGGTCAGCCTCCCACCGGAGCCGCTTCATCAGATGGACCCCACCACCGGTGCTCAGCACCGAGTCGAAGACCACCTGGTCGCTGAACGCGGCCATCAGTGCCAACCCGCGGCCGTTCTCGGCGCTGCCGTCGGGCATCGTCGCGTTCCGGTGGTGCTCGGCCACCCCCTCGCCGGTGTCGAGGATGTCCATCGTGAGCTGATCCGAGTCGAGCTCGACCCCGACCTCGTAGTGGTCGTCGGTCCCGGCGTGGTGGTAGACGTTCGTGCAGGCCTCGGACAACGCCACCTCGGCCTCCTCCACGCACTCTCGCGCCACGCCGGCGCTTCGCATGGCTTCGGCCACGGTGCGGCGCACGAGCGGCACGCTCGCCGCGTCGGCGGGCAGTTCCATGACGATCCTGATGCGCATGGGCCGACCTCGCAGACCTCGTCGCGGGCGATGGGCGGGGCTCGGGACCCGTCACCGGCAGAACACCGAATGAACGTTTCGGCCAGGATCCTAACATCGGCGGCCGCCCCCCACCCGGGCCGGAAAGGCGCCTGTCCAGGGTGCGCAAGCGCCTCGGAGACTGAGCCGTGGGTGGGCCTAACAGGACTTGAACCTGTGACCTCTTCCTTATCAGGGAAGCGCTCTAACCGTCTGAGCTATAGGCCCCGAACCGGAGGGGAACACTACCCCACCGCGGAGGACGCCAACAAAACCGGCAGGAGCCGGTTCAGCGGTCCTCGGTGAGGGTGACCTCGATGCCTCCGAGGAGGGCGGCGGCCATGTTGTAGAGGAATGCGCCCAGGGTGGCGATGGCGGTGATGAGTACGACGTCGATGACCGCGACCAGCAGGGTGAAACCCATGACCCGGGAGACGCCGACGTAGTTCTGGACGTCGAAGTTTCCGGCTCCGTCGCCGCCGAGGATGTTCTGGACGGTCTGGTTGATCGACTCCCAGACGCCGGCAGCGCCGAGCACCGACCAGACCATGAACACCGAGACCACCGTGACCACCCCGAAGGCGATCGACAGCAGGAAGGCGGTCTTCATCACCGACCACGGGTCGATGCGAGTGAGCCGCAGCCGGGCCCGCCGAGGTCCCTTGCGCGGCGAGGTTGTCGTCTTGCGGCTGTGCGGCTTGGCCTCGGCGCTGGCGTTGGCGCGGTGCTCGTCGGCGGCATTCGCGAGCTTGGCCTGGATCCGGTCGGCCAGCGGCGGTCGCGCCGTCGTGTCGTCACCGCGACCGGCGTGGCTTCCGGTGCGCGTGGCGGTGCGCTCGGCGGGGCGATCCGTCATCAGGCTTCACCCTCCCCTGGAGTCTCGGAGTCAGTCGGAGTTGGTGCCGATCCGTCGATTGTCGCATCCTCGGGCGCATCCTGCGATTCGCCGTCCGCGCCGCCGGTGGGCTCGGCCGCCTCGTCGGGCAGCACCTCGGCCTCCTTGGTCTCGACCGAACGCGCCACGACGGCAACCGCGTCGCCCTCCTTGGGAGTCACGAACCGCACGCCCATCGTCGACCGGCCGGTGGCGCGGAAGTGCTCGTTGATCGGGCTGCGCACGACCTGACCGGCCTGCGTGATCGAGAGGATCTCGTCACCCTCCTCCACGATGAAGGCTCCGACGAGCACCCCGCGCTCCTCGTTGGCCAGCGACATCGCCTTGATCCCGATGCCACCGCGGGACTGGAGACGGTAGTCGGAGATCCGCGACCGCTTGGCGAAGCCGCCGTCAGTGATCGTGAAGACGTACTGCTCCTTGACGTCGGGCAGGTCGCCAGCCGCGGTGGAGTTCCCGGCGGCAGTGGCCCTGGCCTCCGCGGCCTCCTCGGCCGCCATCTGCTCGGCGCGGATCACCGACATCGAGAGCAGTGAGTCGCCGTCGCGGAACTTCATGCCGTTGACGCCCGAGGTCGCGCGACCCATCGGCCGCAGCTGGGTGTCGTCGGCCAGGAAGCGGATGGCCTGCCCCTTGCGGGAGACCAGCAGGATGTTGTCGTCGGAGTTGACCAGCTCGGCGCCGATCAGCTCGTCGTCGTCCTCGCGGAAGTTGATGGCGATGACGCCCGCCTGCCGCGGACTGTTGTAGTCGCCGAGCCTGGTCTTCTTGACCAGACCGTTGCGGGTGGCCAGCACGAGGTAGGGCGCCTGCTCGTAGTCGCGGATCGCCAGCACCTGGGCGATGTTCTCGTCGGGCTGGAAGCTCAGCAGCCCGGCGACGTGTCCGCCCTTGGCGTCGCGGGACGCCTCGGGCAGGTTGTAGGCCTTGGTGCGGTAGACCCGCCCGGCGGTGGTGAAGAACAGCAACCAGTGGTGGTTGGACGTGGCGATGAAGTGCTCGACGACGTCGTCGCCACGCAGGGAGGCACCCCGCACGCCCTTTCCGCCCCGCTTCTGGGTGCGGTACTGGTGGCGCAGTGTCCGCTTGGCGTATCCGCCACGGGTGATCGAGACGACCAGCTCCTCGTCGGGGATGAGGTCCTCCATCGAGAGGTCGCCGTCGGCCGGGATGATCTGGGTACGCCGTTCGTCGCCGTACTTCTCGACGACGGCGGCGAGCTCCTCGCCGATGATCTGGCGCTGCCGGGCCTCGTTGGCGAGGATGTCCTCGAGGTCGGCGATCTCCAGCTCGACGGCGGCAAGGTCGTCGATGATCTTCTGGCGTTGGAGGGCCGCGAGCTGGCGCAGCTGCATGTCGAGGATCGCGTTGGCCTGCAGCTCATCGATGTCGAGCAGTGCGATCAGGCCGGCGCGTGCGTCGGCGACATCGGGCGAGCGCCGGATCAGGGCGATCACCTCGTCGAGCATGTCCAGCGCCTTGACCAGGCCGCGGAGGATGTGGGCACGCTCCTCGGCCTTGCGCAGCCGGAAGCGGGTCCGCCGCTGGATGACGTCGATCTGGTGGGACACCCAGCTGCTGATGAACTGGTCGATGGTCAGCGTGCGCGGCACGCCGTCGACCAGGGCCAGCATGTTGGCGCTGAAGTTGGTCTGCAGCTCTGTGTGCTTGAGCAGGTTGTTGAGCACCACCCGAGCGACGGCGTCGCGCTTGAGCACGACCACCAGCCGCTGGCCGGTGCGGCCCGAGGAGTCGTCACGCACGTCGGAGATGCCCTGGACCTTGCCGGAGTCGGCCAGCTCGGCGATCTTCAGAGCCAGGTTGTCGGGGTTGACCATGTAGGGCAGCTCGGTGATGGACAGGGTGGTCCGGCCCTTGCTGTCCTCGTCGACCTCGATCACGGCGCGCTGAGTGACCGAGCCCCGGCCGGTCCGGTAGGCCTGCTCGATCCCCTCGTGACCCACGATCAGCGCGCCGTTGGGGAAGTCGGGGCCCTTGATCCGCGCGACCAGTGCGTCCTGGAGCTCCTGCCGGCTGGCCTCGGGGTTCTCCAGCGCCCAGCGGGCACCGGCCGCCACCTCGCGCAGGTTGTGGGGCGGGATGCTGGTGGCCATGCCCACCGCAATGCCGGCGGACCCGTTGACCAACAGGTTGGGGTAGCGCGACGGCAGGACGATCGGCTCCTCGGAGCGGCCGTCGTAGTTGGGCTGGAAGTCGACGGTCTCCTGCTCGATGTCGCGGACCATCTCGAGCGCGAGCGGCGCCATCCGGCACTCGGTGTAGCGCATCGCCGCCGCGGCGTCGTTGCCCGGAGAGCCGAAGTTGCCCTGCCCGTGGATCAGCGGCGCCCGCATCACCCACGGCTGCGCGAGCCGGACCAGGGTGTCGTAGATCGCAGTGTCGCCGTGGGGGTGGTACTGACCCATGACGTCACCGACGACCCGGGAGCACTTGGAGAAGCCGCGGTCGGGACGGTAGCCGCCGTCGTACATCGCGTAGAGCACCCGGCGGTGCACCGGCTTCAGCCCGTCGCGTACGTCAGGCAGCGCGCGGCCGACGATCACGGCCATCGCGTAGTCGATGTAGGCGCGCTGCATCGAGGTCTGCAGCTCGATCGGCTCGATCCGGCCTCCGCCGCCCTCGCCGCTCGACAGGTTCTCGGTCTGCTCGGTCACTCTTGTTCGGTCCTTCTGGTCGGTTCTACCGGTCTCTAGCGCTGGGGGTAGAGAGCTAGATATCCAGGAATCGAACGTCCTTGGCGTTGCGCTGGATGAAGGAGCGTCGCTGCTCGACGTCCTCGCCCATCAAGGTGGAGAACACCTCGTCGGCCTGCGCGGCGTCGTCGAGGGTCACCTGCAGCATCAGCCGGCCGGTGGGGTTCATCGTCGTCTCCCACAGCTCCTCGGCGTTCATCTCGCCGAGGCCCTTGTAGCGCTGGACCGGGTTCTCCCTGGGCAGCTTCTTGCCCTGCTCGAGGCCGTCGCGGGTCAGCAGCTCGCGCTCGGAGTCGGAGTAGACGAACTCGTGCTCGTGGGGCTTGTTCCAGCGGATGCGGTAGAGCGGGGGTTGCGCCATGTAGACGTAGCCGTGCTCGATCAGTGGCCGCATGAACCGGAACAGCAGCGTCAGCAGCAGCGTGTTGATGTGGTGGCCGTCGACGTCGGCGTCGGCCATCAGCACCACCTTGTGGTAGCGCAGCTTGGCGAGATCGAACTCCTCGTGGATGCCGGTGCCGAGGGCCGAGATGATCGCCTGGACCTCGGTGTTGGCCAGCACCTTGTCGATCCGGGCCTTCTCGACGTTGAGGATCTTGCCGCGGATCGGCAGGATCGCCTGCACCCGCGGGTCGCGCCCCTGGCGGGCCGAGCCCCCGGCGGAGTCGCCCTCGACGATGAAGACCTCGCACTCGCCGGGGTTCGTGGACTGGCAGTCGGACAGCTTTCCGGGCAGGCCGCCCCCGCCGAGCAGGCCCTTGCGGGAGCGGGCGAGGTCGCGCGCCTTGCGGGCCGCGATCCGCGCTGAGGCCGCGGCCTGCGCCTTGCGCACGATGTCGCGGCCCTCGGCGGGGTTCTGCTCGAGCCAGGCGCCGAGCTGGTCGTTCATGATCCGCTGGACGAAGCCCTTGGCCTCGGTGTTGCCGAGCTTGGTCTTGGTCTGGCCCTCGAACTGCGGCTCGCCGAGCTTGACCGACACGATCGCGGTCAGTCCCTCGCGGATGTCGTCACCGGAGACGCGGTCCTCGCGCTTCTTGACCAGGCCCCACTCCTCGCCCCAGTGGTTGACCAGGCCGGTCAGCGCAGCACGGAAGCCTTCCTCGTGGGTGCCACCTTCGTGGGTGTTGATCGTGTTGGCGAAAGTGTGGACCGACTCGGTGAACGAGGTGTTCCACTGCATCGCGACCTCGAGGCTCATGTGGTCGCCAGCGCTCTCGGGCGTCTCGGCCTCGAAGGAGATCACCGTGGGGTTGGCCTTGTCCTTGCGCCGGTTGAGGTGCTCGACGTAGTCGACCAGGCCGCGGTCGTACTTGAAGACCTGCTCGATGCCTCCGCCCTGGGCGCGGCGGATCGCGTCGGACCCGGACTGGTCGACGTCGGAGGCGACGGTGTCGTCCTCGACGGCGTCGGCGATCTCGTCGGCGCGAGGTCGCTCGTCGCGGACCACGATCTGCAGGCCCTTGTTGAGGAAGGCGTACTCCCGGATCCGGGTGGTGATCGTCTCGAGCGAGTAGGTCGTGGTCTCGAAGATCGTGTCGGAAGCCCAGTAGGTAACGGTGGTGCCGGTGCTCTCGCCGGGCTCCATCGGGCGCACCTGCTCCAGCTCACCGTCGGGGACGCCGAGCTGGAAGGACTGGCGCCACAGGTGGCCCCGGTTGCGGACCTCGACGACCAGCCTGGTCGACAGCGCATTGACGACGGAGACGCCGACGCCGTGCAGGCCACCGGAGACCTTGTAGCCACCACCGCCGAACTTCCCGCCGGCGTGCAGCATGGTGAGCGCGAGCGTGACAGCCGGGACGTCCTGGCCGGGAGCGGTGTCGGTGGGGATACCGCGCCCGTTGTCCTCGACCCTCACCCCGCCGTCGTGCTGCAGGGTGAGCACGATCCGGTCGCAGTGTCCGGCCAGGGCCTCGTCGACCGCGTTGTCGACGATCTCCCAGATCAGGTGGTGGAGGCCGCGCTCACCCGTGGACCCGATGTACATGCCGGGTCGCTTGCGGACCGCCTCGAGGCCCTCGAGGACCTGGATGGCGGAGGCGTCGTACTCGACTCCGATGGGTGGTTTGGTGGCGGATGGCTGGCTGGTATCGACGGGGGCTTCGTCGGTCACGCACACCTCTTCGTAACGGGCCATCAACCCGGGCTCGGCCCGGATCCGGCATGGCGCTGACATACAGAAGGCCGCGGCTTGATGAGCCGGCGACCCGGTGTCCATGATACCGCCTCAGGGCCCGCATTCCACGTCCTGGCCCGTCGAATCGGGGGATCTGTGGACGAGAATCGCCCCTGAGCGCCGCGTGAAGGTGGCTGCGGCGCCCGCGCAGGGTGTCGCGTGGGTCCCCATACGTCCGCGAGGCCGCCAGACGGGCAGATTCTGCGCTGCTCGCCCGCAGTTTTCTGGCGGACTCACGTCGAGACGGGCCAGGACGGCCCTCCTCAGGACCAGCAGCCGTCAACCATAGGTGTCCCGGGGGCCGCGACCGTCCCGCACCGACCGCGGTCCCTTCTTCCAGGAAGGGCCGTGCGGCCCGAGGATCTCGATGACCGTGACCGTCCCGTGGCCCAGGTCCTCGTTGAGCCGGCGTACGACGCGCGGTGCGAGCAGCTTCAGCTGAGTGGCCCAGGCCGTGGAGTCGGTGCGGACGACGAGCTTGCCGTCGGTGAAGCTCTCCGGGGTGGTGTGGGTGCCGATCTCGGTGCCGACGATCTCGGCCCAGCGGGCGAACACGCCCTGCACCCGGAGGTTGAGGTCCCACCCGTGGTCCTCGACGATCCGGCCCACGGTGGCGTCCAGCAGCTGGGGATCCCGCTCGTCGGGGTGGGCCCCGGTGGCCCGGCCGGGGCGGGGGCGCCGTCCCTCGGGCTTTCTGCGGGCTTTCCGGGCGGGGGTCGACCGCGCCGACGCCCGGGTCAGGGCCCGGGCCAGGTCGAGTCCGTCCTCCCTTCGAGACGCCTCGTCCCTCGGCTCCTCAGGACAGGCGCCGTGGTCGGCCGGGTTCGGCTTCGACTCCTTCGGTGTGGTCTCGTGTTCCTCGTCAGCCATCCCTGGTCACCTCACCGTTGCCGACGACGTACCGGACACCGGTCAGCGACTCGGGCACGTCGGCCGCGACCGCGGCGGTCACCAGCACCTGCTCGGCGCCGGAGACGAGGTCGGCCAGCTGTCCGCGTCGCTCGCTGTCGAGCTCGGCGAAGACGTCGTCCAGGATCAGGATCGGATCGTCGCCGTCGGCCCGGAGCAGGTCGTAGGACGCCAGCCGCAGTGCCAGGGCAAACGACCAGGACTCCCCGTGCGAGGCGTACCCCTTGACCGGGAGCCGGGTCTGCGGCGTCCCCAGGCTGAGCTGGAGCTCGTCGCGGTGCGGGCCGACCAGTGAGACCCCCCGGTCGAGCTCGTCGTTGCGCCGCTCGGCGAGCGCCTCGAGCAGCGCCTCGACCAGGGCGCCGGTGTGGGCGGGTTGCCGGGTGACCTCCTCGACCAGCGCAGGGGACAGCTCGAACGACGGGCGGTACTCGATCTCGGCGTCGTCTCGTGAAGCGCCACGCGCCACCGTCTCGTAGGACTTACCCAGGTAGGGACGCAGCTCCTCCACCAGCGCCAGCCGCTCCGCGAGCAGCTCGGCACCTGTTCTGGCCAGGTGGGCGTTCCACACCTCGAGCGTGGACAGCGCCGAGGTCTCACCAGACGAGCCTCGGCGCGCAGCACCGGCGGTCTTCAGCAGCGTGTTGCGCTGGCGCAGCACCCGGTCGTAGTCGGAACGCACGCCCGCCAGCCGTGGAGTGCGCAGCACCAGCAGGTCGTCGAGGAAACGCCGGCGCTCCGACGGGTCGCCCTTGACCAGGGTGAGGTCCTCGGGGGAGAAGACCACGGTCCGGACGAGCCCGAGCAGCTCACGGGGGCGGGGGAGCGGTGACCGGTTCACCCGGGCCCGGTTGGACCGGCCGGGGTTGATCTCGACCTCGAGCGTCGCCTCCCGGCCCTCGCGCACGACGACGGCACGCACCAGCGCCTGGTCGGCCCCCGACCTCACCAGCGGTGCGTCGGTGGCGACCCGGTGGGAGGCCAGCCGGGAGAGGTAGTCGACCGCCTCCACGAGATTGGTCTTGCCCTGGCCATTGCGTCCGAGAAAGGCGCTGGCCCCCGGCTCGAGCTCGACGTCGACCTCGCCGTAGGAACGGAAGTCGAGCAGCTGGAGGCGCGCGACGTACACGGAGGGCTAGCTCTCGGCGGGTTGCGAATCGTCCCCGGATCCTGCGTGCTTGGCAGCGCCGGCCTGGTCGGGGGTGCCCTCGCCGGGGACGTCTCCGCCCTTGGGCGCGCCGGTGCGCATCGCGTGGCCGCCGAACTGGTTGCGCATCGCCGCGACGGCCTTCATCGCGGGGGAGTCGTCCTGTCGGGAGATGAACCGGGCGTAGAGCGCGGCCGTGATCGCCGGGGTCGCGACGGCATTGTCGATGCCGGCCTCCACCGTCCAGCGGCCCTCGCCGGAGTCCTCGGCGTAACCACTGATGCCCGCCAGATCGGGATCCTGGTCGAGCGCCGCCACGAGCAGGTCGAGCAGCCACGAGCGGATCACCGTGCCCTCGCGCCAGGAGCGGAACACCTCGGTCACGTTGTCGACGAGCCCGACCGTGTCCAGGAGCTCCCACCCCTCGGCGTAGGCCTGCATGACGGCGTACTCGATGCCGTTGTGGACCATCTTCGAGAAGTGACCGGCGCCGACCGCGCCGGCGTGGACCGCGCCGAAGTCACCCTCGGGCTTCAACGCGTCGAACGCCGGCTGGACCTTGGCCACATCGTCGGCGGTGCCGCCGTACATCAGGGCGTAGCCGTTCTCCAGACCCCAGACGCCGCCGGAGACGCCGCAGTCGACGAACCCGATTCCCTTCTCGGCCAGCAGGTCGCCGTGGATCTGGTCGTCGGTCCAGCGAGAGTTGCCACCGTCGACGACGAGATCGCCCTCGTCGAGCATCTCGCCCAGGGTGCGGATCGTCTCCCGGGTGGGGTCGCCGGCGGGCACCATCACCCACACCACACGCGGCGTGGGGAGCTTCCCCATCAGCGCCTCGAGGCTCTCCACGTCGGAGACCTCGGCGTTGCGGTCGTAACCCACGACCGTGTGCCCGGCATTGCGCAGCCGGGTGCGCATGTTGCCGCCCATCTTGCCCAGACCGACCAGTCCGATATCCATGGCGACCAACCTAGACCCGTGCCGATCGACTCGCACAGGGCTGGGGTTCGAGTTGCTTACGAGAGAAGGCGCCGGGGCATCAGCAGGTAGCGGAAACCCGAATCCGCGTTCGTCTCGCTCCGTGACCCCGAGATCACCACCGGCTTCGAGGCCTGCGTGAACGCCAGCTCGACGACCTCCTCGTCGATCGCGGTGAGCCCATCGAGCAGGAACTGGGGGTTGAAGCCCGTGGTGATGTCCTCGCCCTCGATCTGGGCCTCGATCGACTCCGAGGCCTGAGCCTCGTCGCCGGAGCCGGCGTCGAGGGTGAGCACGCCGTCGCTGAAGGCCAGCTGCACCGCGGTGTTGCGCTCGGCCACGAGGGCCACGCGCTTCACCGACTCGATCAGGGTGGCCTTGTCGATCCTGGCCACCGTCTGGTGCTCGCTGGGGAAGAGACTGCGCACCTTGGGGAACTCCCCGTCCAGCAACCGGGTGGTCGTACGACGTACGCCGCCGGGGCCCGCTCCCTCGAATCCGATGATGCCCTCGCCGCGGCCGCTCGCTGCCAGGGCGATGGTGACCTCGCTGCCGGAGGTGAGCGACTTGGCGGTGTCGCCGAGCACTCGTGCCGGGACCAGCGCTGCCAGCGACTCGTCGGGGGTGCGGGGATCCCAGCCGAGCTCGCGGTGAGACAGCCGGAACCGGTCGGTCGCGAGCAACGAGATCGTGGAGCCGTCGATCTCGATCCGGACGCCGGTCAGCACCGGGAGCATGTCGTCGCGGCCAGCGGCCGTGACCGCCTGGGCGACCGCATGGGCGAACTCGTCGCTCTGGACGGTGCCGGTCGCGGTGGGCATGTCAGGCAGCGTGGGGTAGTCCTCGACCGGCATCGTCTGCAGGGTGAACCGCGCGGAGCCGCAGGTGAGCGACACCCGGGGACCGTCGAGCACCATCTCGACCGGCTTGGCCGGCAGGCTGCGGCAGATGTCGGCGAGCAGGCGGCCGCTGACCAGCGCCCGGCCCTCGCCCGACACCTCGGCGGACAAGGTCGCGCGGGCCGAGGTCTCGTAGTCGAAGGTCGACAGGACCAGGCCTTCGTCGCCGGCGTCGATGAGGAGACCGGAGAGCACCGGCGCGCTCGGACGGACCGGAAGGCTGCGGGCAGCCCAGGCGACGGCATCGGCGAGCACGTCGCGTTCGACGCGGAACTTCACGGTGTTGGTGTCCTTACGACTTCGGGCGGCTTCTGGATTGAGCATCCTGCCATGCGGTCGGCCGTGGCGGGAGGGATGGCACGGATCGGAGGGTTCGTCCCCAGGAGACGGGCCGGGTAGTTGTTCCCCGGAGATCTATCAAGAGTGTCGGTTCGTGGGAGTCGTAGCAGCGGTGGATCCTGTGGAGAGGGCCGATCGGCGCAGGTCAGGTGCCGATTCCGAGTGCACAACGGGTGTGGAGGAGTGCTGGGGCAACCAGGCACCCGTTGTGGACGAGGACCGGGTGCGATGTGCCGCCGCCCTGCCTGTGCACAGGTCGTCCAGCGTCGACCGGGATCGGCGCACACCCTGTCCACAGGAACCTGCCGCACCTCGGACAGCCCCTCAGGACTGACGCGCCTGCATCTTGATCCGGTTGGTCAGCTCGCTGACCTGGTTGAAGACCGCCCGGCGCTCGGCGAGGAGCTGGTTGATCTTGCGGTCGGCGTACATCACGGTCGTGTGGTCGCGGTTGCCGAACTGCGCCCCGATCTTGGGCAACGAGAGTGAGGTGAGCTCCCGACACAGGTACATCGCGATCTGGCGGGCCATGACCAGGTGCCGCCCGCGGCTGGGGCCGGTCAGCTCCTCGATCGCGAGCCCGAAGTAGGCCGCGGTCTGGGCGATGATCAGCCCGGCGGTGATCTCGGGCTCGCCGCCCTCGGGGATCAGGTCCTTGAGCACGATCTCGGCCAGGGTCATGTCGACCTCCTGGCGGTTGAGGTTGGCGAAGGCGGTCACCCGGATCAGGGCGCCCTCGAGCTCACGGATGTTGGTCTGGATCTTGGAGGCGATGAACTCCAGCACGTCGGGGGGAGCGGTCATCCGGTCCATGGCCGCCTTCTTGCGAAGGATGGCGATCCGGGTCTCGAGGTCAGGGGGCTGCACGTCGGTGATCAGGCCCCACTCGAACCGGTTGCGCAGGCGGTCCTCGAGCCGCTCGAGCCGCTTGGGTGGGCGGTCGGAGGTCAGCACGATCTGCTTGTTGGCGTTGTGGAGGGTGTTGAAGGTGTGGAAGAACTCCTCCTGGGTCTGGGTCTTCCCCTCCAGGAACTGGATGTCGTCGATCAGGAGCACGTCGACATCGCGGTAGCGGCGCTTGAACCGATCCTGCCGGTCGTCGCGGATCGCGTTGATGAACTCGTTGGTGAACTCCTCGCTCGAGACATAACGGACCTTGGCCCCGCTGTAGAGGCTGCGGACGTAGTGGCCGATCGCGTGCAGCAGGTGGGTCTTGCCGAGCCCGGAGTCGCCGTAGACGAGAAGGGGGTTGTACGCCTTGCCCGGTGCCTCGGCCACCGCGACCGCGGCCGCGTGGGGGAAACGGTTTGAGGAGCCGATGACGAAGGTCACGAACGAGTACTTCGGGTTTAGCCGCGTCTCGAGCACGGTCGGGCGGGCGCCGGTGTCGAGGGGCTCGGGCGGCGCGGCGAGACCGGCCAGAGCCGAGTCGAAATGACGATTTGTCGACATGTCGTCTTCTCGTCTCGGCGGCACGGGGTCGCGGCTCGGGGGCGCGGACTCCTCGAGCTGGGGGTTCACCGTGACCGCGATCCGGATCTCCCGGCCGAAGCGCAGGGTGAGCGCGTCCTCGAGCTGGCCGCGCAGCCGGCCCTCCAGCTGGTTCCGGGTGAAGTCGTTGGGCACCGCCACGATCGCGGTGCTCTCGTGGAGCGTGACCGGCTCGCTGGCGCGGAGCCACGCCCGCTGGTTGGGCTGCAGGTCGTCGACCACGCCCCGCCAGGCGAC
>JBJMIQ010000229.1:0-4065 GCA_045806805.1 Nocardioides sp.
TCAAGGCCCTCGACCATCTCAGCAACGTCGGGATCCGGGTGATCAAGGCATCGAAGGACTCGACGATCGAGTCGTTCCGCCAGCTCGTGCCGGTCCTCACCGAGCTGAGCAACACCGGCGACAACTTCGCGAAGTCCTTCAACGTCTTCCTGACCTACCCGTTCGTCGACGACGTGGTCGGCCGGGACCCGCAGGTCGCCCGCAACCTCCACATGGGCGACTACACCAACCTCTCGGTCAAGCTGGACGTCGCCCTGCCCGTGGGTGGTGGCGGGGGTGGACCGGACGTGCCGGTCCCGACCACGCCAGCGAAGCTGTGCAAGAAGCTCAAGGACCTGCCCGACAACACCCCGATCGGGAAGCTGCCCAAGAACCTGTGCAAGAAGGCTGCTGCCAAGATCCAGAAGTGCCTGAACAAGCCCTCGAAGAAGAATTGCCAAGGCGTGCCAACGGCCATCATCAAGTCGGCTCGCAGGGCCTTCTGCAAGGATCGGCCCAACAATCCGCTGTGTGACCTCCCGCCTCTCCCCAACCCGCTGCCCGGTGGCGGTGGCAACCCGCCTGTCCCAGGTCCGGGTGTCCCGTCCATCCCGGGCGTGCCCCGTGCCGGCTACGGCCCGACCGCGAGCTGGTCGACGAAGCGGGGCCCCACCATGCGTGATCTGTCGCGGGCCTACGACCCCGACCTCGTGGCCCTCCTGATTCCGGGGATGGTGACCCGATGATCACGAGCCGCACCAAGATCCAGCTGATGATCTTCGTCCTGATCACGCTGCTCGGCGTCAGCTACGTCGGTGCGCGCTATGCGCGCCTCGACCGGCTGGTCATCGACGACACCTACACCGTGGTCGCCCACTTCCCCGACTCCGGGGGCATCTTCGCCGGCGGCGAGGTCACCTACCGCGGCGTCCGGGTGGGCGAGGTCACCTCGCTCAAGCTCACCAATGAGGGCGTCGACCTCAACCTCGACATCGACAAGGAGTTCGACACCATCCCGTCGGACACCCTGGCGGTCGTCGGCAACCGCTCCGCGGTCGGCGAGCAGTACGTCGAGCTGCAACCGCAGGCTGACAGCAAGCCCTACCTGACCGACGACTCGGAGATCGCCACCGAGAACACCCGGACCCCGATCAAGGTCGAGACCCTGTTGACCCACCTCTCCGACACCGTCGAGTCGGTTGACAAGGGCGCCTTGAAGACGACGGTCGACGAGATGGGGAAGGCCTTCGGTGGCACCGGACAGGACCTGGGCCGCATCATCGACTCCGGCAACTCGTTCATCGAGAAGGCCAACGAGAACTTCGACGTCACCACGGCGCTGATCCGTGACAGCAACACGGTCCTCAGGGGGCAGATCGCCAAGGAGAGTGCGATCCGCACCTTCGCCCGCAACCTCCAGCTGTTCAGCAGCACGTTGGCCGGATCCGACGCCGACCTGCGCAAGGTCATCGACAGCGGCTCGGTGACTGCCAACCAGCTGCGCACCTTCATCGAGGACAACAAGGTCCAGCTCGGCGAGCTCGTGAGCCGGCTGGTGACCACCGGCGAGGTCGTGGTCAAGCACCTCGACGGCGTCGAGCAGATCCTCGTGCTCTATCCCTACGTCGTCGAGGGCGGCTTCACGGTCGTCTCGAAGTCGCCGAACGGCCTCTACGACGCCCACTTCGGCATGATCCTCACGCAGGAGCCCCACGTCTGCAACCACGGCTACGAGAGCACCAACCGGCGGGACCCCAACGACGGCAGCAACGCCCCGATGAACATGAACGCCCACTGCGCGGAGCCCCCGGCCCAGAGCAACGCCCGTGGAGCCCAGAACGCACCGCAGCGCGCCGGCGCGGCCTACCGTGCACCGGTCGTGGCTTCCTACGACCCGGCCACCAGCCGGCTGCACTGGGGCAGCAAGGTTCCGGGCGAGTTGAGCTCCCCCGGTACGTTGGCCCCCAGGACACTCGGAGAGGAGTCGTGGAAGTGGCTGTTCCTCCAGCCCCTGATGAAGACCCAGGAGTGACGAGCAGCAACCCCCACGACCGCCCCCAGTCCCCGGCCCGCCGGCTGGCCTTGCTCGGTGTGCTCGTGGTTGCCCTGCTCGCCTCCGCGGGCGTGCTGATCTGGCTGTTGTCCGACCGGACCGGGGAGGCCGACGACCTCCAGTCCCAGCGCGAGACCGTCATGGCCCAGACCGAGCAGTTCATGCTGCGCATGGGCACCTTCGGTCCCGACATGCTCGACGACCAGAACGAGATGCCGGAGTACCGCAAACAGGTCAAGGAAGTGATCACGCCCAAGTTCGAGACCTCCTTCGACAAGCAGGTCGTCGCCGCCGAGCAGCTGGTCGCACAGGGGCAGGTCTCGCGCGAGGCAGAGGTCTTCGCGACCGGCGTGTCGGTGATGGACGAGGACTCCGCGACCGCGCTCGTCGCTGGCTCCTTCACCGACTCCTTCCCCCAGGGCAAGAGCGGCAAGCCCGTGGCGGGCGAGCCGGTCCCGTTCCGCATGGAGGTCGACCTGGTCAAGACCGGCGGGAAGTGGCTGGTCGACGACTTCACCCCGATCACGGGGGACGAACCACAGTGACTCCCACCTCCAGCCCGAGCCTCTACGACCTGCTCGACGTCGACAGCACCGCCTCCGGCGAGGAGATACGGGCCGCCTGGAAGGCCGCGATCGCCGACCTGGACCCGAGCGACCGCCGGTTCCGCGCCTACAACCAGGCCGCGGAGGTGCTGCTCGACCCGGACCGACGGGCCGTCTACGACGCCGAGCTCACGACGACCGGCGACAACGTGCCCGAGCCTGCCGTCGCCGAGGGCCACGGGCTCCCGCCGGCCGCGCCGGCGGGAGCGTCAACGGCGGTCTCCAGCGACGCAGGTACGGACGGGGCCGGGCTGGGCGCGCGCCTCAACGGTTTCAAGGCCAGGCTCGCCCGGCCCAGGCCGGCCGGGGCCACCAGCGGCACCTCCGCGGGCGTGACTCGCTGGCCGGTGCCGACCTGGCTGCTCGTCGGCCTGGCCGTCGTGGTGGCCGCTCTGGTCGCCGGGGTCGTCTACTTCGCCAACCAGCCCTCCGACACCGAGATCGAGGAGTCGACCCGGGCGGCGCAGAGCGCGGCCGAGCGGGCCATCGTGCCGGTCCTCTCCTACGACGCGAAGACGCTCGACGAGGACCAGGCGTCCGCCGATGCGCAGATGACGTCGGAATACCGGAAGAAGTACGACAACCTCTTCGAGTCCGTCAAGGAGAACGCCCCCCGGACCGGGACCGTGGTCATCGCCGAACCGCCACTTGCGTCCGGGATCGTCCGCTCGGGCGAGGACCGGGTGCAGATCCTGCTGTTCGTCAACCGGACAAGGACCAACAAGGCGAGCCCGGAGCCGGTGGTGTTCCGGGACCAGGTGACGGTCACCATGCAGCGGGTGGGTGGCGACTGGCTGGTCGACGACCTGCAGACCTCGCCCGTGGCCCCGTAACCGGCGCCGCTCGTACCCGGCTCGGGTGCTTGACTAGGGGCGCCTGCAGAGTTCATCATCAGGACGGCGGGTCCGGGTCTCCGGATCCAGTGGCCAGTTTGTCGTGCGCCCACGCATCCGGTAGTCTTCATCTTTGCGCCTCTCCTCAAATGCCTTCTCGGCCTGCCCGGTGGCCGGATGGTGGTGGGCTGGCGCCACTCCCAGAGCGACCCTCAGAAGGACACCTCTTGGCCGCGCGCACCGCCACTGCCCCTTCCAAGGTGAAGAACCACCGCATCTCTTTCGCAAAGATCAAGGAACCTCTCGAAGTTCCGCAGCTCCTCTCCCTCCAGACCAGCAGCTTCGACTGGCTGATCGGCAACGAGAGCTGGAACGCCGCCGTCGAGCGTCGCCGCGGCGAGGGCGAGGACGTCTCCGACAAGTCCGGTCTCCAGGAGATCTTCGAGGAGATCTCTCCGATCGAGGACTTCTCCGAGACGATGTCGCTCTCGTTCGAGAACCCGGTCTTCTACGACCCGAAGTACACCGTCGACGAGTGCAAGGAGAAGGACTTCACCTACTCCGCGCCGCTCTACGTGTCGGCGGAGTTCACCAA
>JBJMIQ010000230.1:0-15263 GCA_045806805.1 Nocardioides sp.
CGCCGACCTCGTCAAGGCCGTGGCCGGCAACGACCCCCAGCCCCCGCCCTTCAACGACCCGACCTGATGCAACTACCTGCAGGCCCGTTGCCGTCACGGCTCCTCAGGTCTGCGGCGCGGGCGGGTCGGCGATCCAGGGACCCTTCCACCCACCGTGATCGGCCACCAACGTATTCGCGGCCTCCGGACCCCACGTTCCCGGGGCGTAGCGGTGCACGGACGGCGGCTGGTCGATCAGAGGTTGCATGATCCGCCAGCACTCCTCGACTGCGTCCTGCCGCTTGAAGCGACTGGACTCCCCGGTCATCGCGGCGTGCAGAAGCACCTCGTACGGCGTGGCTCCCTCGCCACCCTCCGCGGCGAACTCCACGTCCAGCGTCACCGGCTGCGGTCCCTGGGCGTCCCCGCGCCGCGCGTCGACCACCAGCCGAGCACCCGTCGTGGGGTCGAGCTTGATCACGAACTCGTTGCGGGTGGGTCGTTGGTCGGGGCTGGCGCCGAGGGCCAGGCTGACCGGCGGTGGCTCCCGGAAGACCACCCTCAACTCGGTCTGGGTGGTCGGGAGCTTCTTCCCCGCTCGGATGTAGAACGGAACACCGGTCCAGCGCCAGTTGTCGATGTAGAGCCGCAGCGCGATGAACGTCTCGGTGCTGGAATCCTCGGCCACCCCGTCGACGTCCAGGTAACCATCGACCTGCCCACGCACGTAGCCGGCAGGGTCGGCGGTGCGCACCGAGCGCAACAGACTCACCTGAGCGTCCCGCAGGGCATCGAGCCCATGCCCGGACGGCGGCTCCATCGCGGCCGCCGCAACGACCTGCATCAGGTGGTTGACCACCACGTCTCGCAGGGCGCCGACCGGATCATAGAAGTGGCCGCGGTCGTCGACGCCGAAGTCCTCGGCCATGGTGATCTCCACGCACTCGACAAAGCCGCGGTTCCACACCGGCTCGAGGACAGTGTTCGCGAATCGGAGGTAGAGGATCTCCTCATACCCCATCTTTCCCAGGTAGTGGTCGATCCGGTACAGCTGCGACTCGTCGATGTATTCGTGCAGGTCCGCGGCCAGCGCCCTGGCCGACTCGAGGTCGTGGCCGAACGGCTTCTCCACCACGATCCGGGCCGAATCGGTCAGCTTGGCCTCGGCCAGGCCCTTGACCACGGTCGCGAAGAGAAACGGCGGGATCTCCAGGTAGAACACCCGGTGCTCCGCGCTCCCGATGGCCTCGCCGACCCGGTCATAGGTCGAGGCGTCGGCGAAGTCTCCCTGCACGTAGTCGAGCCTGTCGCTCAGTCTTCCGAAGACAGCCTCGTCGAGCTCCTCGCCGGTGGCCACGATCGAGTCGCGAGCCCGCTGGACCAGTCGCTCCAGCGACCAGTCGTCGCCGGCCACCCCCACGATCGGGCAGTCGAGGAGACCCCGGGCTTCGAGCCGGTACAGCGACCGGAAGGTCATCACTCTGGCCAGGTCGCCGGTGATCCCGAAGACCACCAGAACGTCGGCGACTGCCGACCGGCGGTCGGAAGCTTCGGAGGTGGTGGGCGCAGCCAATGTCATCGCAGTCTCCCTACCCTGTTTGAGCGCTCGGATCGACCAGCACATCAGGGGCCTGCCTGGGTGCCCACACCCGAGATGGGTGAACTGGCCGCACGGTGACGATCCCCGGGCTCGTCTGCAGGTCCCCACACGGGGGAGTCGGCTTCATCCCATCCGGGTGATGTGCCGAATGAGCCGTACTCAAAGACTGTCGGGATTCGTGTTCATCAGCCCGGTCGACGCAGGAGCAAGGACGTGGACGAGCACCGAAACCATTTCCGCGGAAATGCTCACCCAGTGGGCGACCATGTGGGCTGATGCCTTGGCAAGCATGCAAGCGGTCGATCCAGTGCCATGGGCGCGGGCCCAGATGGCTTTCACCCTCGCCTTCCACATCATCCTGGTGCCGCTGGGCGTGTCGTGGGCAGTGATGACCCTCATCGCCAACTACCGCGGCATCAGGCACGGCGACCAGGACGCGATGCTCCTGGCGCATCGCTGGTCGAAGTACATGGCGGTCACGTTCGCCGTGGGCGCGGTGACCGGGACCGTGCTCTCCTTCGAGTTCGGCCTGCTGTGGCCCAGGTTCATGGGCCAGTGGGGGGCGGCGTTCGGTGTCCCATTCGCGTTCGAAGGGATCTTCTTCTTCACCGAAGCCGTCTTCATTTCGATCTACATCTTCGGCTGGCGCCGCCTCAGGCCCTGGACCCACTTCTGGACCGGAGTCCCCATCGCAGTCGCGGGCATCTTCGGCAGCATCTCGGTGGTGGCGGCCAACGCCTGGATGAACTCCCCCCAGGGCGTCACCCTGGACTCGTCAGGCACGGTGACCGACGTCGACCCCGTCGGCGTGATCTTCAATGACGCGATGCCGCTGATGGCGGCCCACATGGTGGTCGCGGCGTACCTGGTCGGCGGATTCCTGATCGCCTCCGTCTACGCGGTCGGGATGCTCAGGGGACGCACCGACCGCTACCACCGGATGGGTTTCATCATCGGGTTCACCGTGGCTGCGATCGCCACGCCGGTCCAGATGGGGGTCGGCGACACGCTGGCGCGGTGGGTCTACGACGAGCAGCCAACCAAGTTCGCCGCGATCGAGATCGTGCCCGAGACCAGCGGTGACGTACCGGAGACCCTTCTCGGCCACCTCAACTCGCAAGGAGAGGTGGAGGGCGGAATTCCGATCCCAGGCCTGGCGTCGTGGTTGTCAGACCCGAGCACCGGCAGGTCCACCGTCGTCGAGGGCCTCGATGAGGTGCCGGCGGAGGATCGACCAACGAACCGCGAGGTGAACGTGGTCCATCTCGCCTGGGACATCATGGTCGGCCTCGGAACGCTGCTCTTCCTGCTCAGCCTGTGGTACTGGGCGGCGTGGATCTTCCGGCGAGACATGCCGCAAAGTCGCTGGTTCCTCCGGCTAGCCGCGACCTCGGGTTTTCTGGCAGTGGTGACCCTGGAAGCGGGGTGGACGGTCAGCGAGGTCGGACGTCAGCCGTGGATCGTCTACGAAAAGATGAAGGTCGAGGACGCCGCCACTGCAAATACAGGGATCTGGATCACCTTCATCGTCGTCGTCTGCCTCTACGTCGGACTTGGGGTCACCACGATCCTGGTCCTGCGCGGGATGGCGCGCCGATTCCGCGACACCGACCGGTTCGAGGAGGCCGACGTCCCGTACGGGCCCTCCGAGCCGGTGTTCCCGTCCGAGGACGAGCGGAAGGTGTCCCGCTGATGGACGACATCGCCGCAGTCATCCTGTTCGCGGGGATCATCGTGTACGCGATCTTCGGAGGTGCCGACTTCGGCGCCGGTTTCTGGGACCTCGTCGCCGGCGGCGCCAGGCGTGGAGAACGACCGCGTGAGGTCATCGACCACGCCATCGCCCCGGTCTGGGAAGCCAACCACGTCTGGCTGATCTTCGTCTTCGTCGTGCTGTGGACCTGTTTCCCGGTGGCCTACGCCTCCATCACCCTGACGATGTTCGTCCCGTTGACGCTGGCCGCCCTGGGCATTGTGTTCCGTGGTGCCAGCTTCGCGTTCCGCAAGGTGGTGTTTCGAACCCGCGACCGGCGCAACTTCGGCGCCGCGTTCGCGCTGGCATCGATCCTCGTGCCCTACTGCCTCGGCGCCATTGTCGGCGGCATCGCCTCGGGCAGGGTCCCGACGGGAGGCCAGGCGGGCGATCCCTGGGAGAGCTGGATCAACCCGTCCTCCGTGGTCGGCGGTGTGCTGGCGGTGTGCGTGACGGCGTACTTGGCCGCGTTCTTCCTGGTGCGCGACGCGGACCGGCTGTCGGACGAGGCGATGGTGGCCTACTTCCGGGGCCGCGCCGCCGGAGCCGCGGTGGCTGCCGGACTGGTGTCCCTGGCCGGCATCTTCGTGCTCTCCAAGGACGCGGACTACCTGTTCGACGGTCTCACCTCGAGAGCCTTGCCGCTGGTGGTCCTCTCGGCGGTCTCCGGCTTGGGCGCCCTCTTCCTGCTCCTCCGGCGGGCTCGGCGCGGAGCGCGGCTGGCCGCCGTGATTGCGGTGGGGAGCGTGATCCTGGCCTGGGGGGTGGCGCAGTGGGACTATCTGCTGCCCGTGAGCCTGACGGTCTCGTCGGCGGCCGCACCGTCGGGGACCATCACTGCGGTGCTGGTGGCCGCCGGACTGGCCGTGATCCTGATCGTCCCTTCGTTCGTCCTCCTCTACGTGCTCGACCAGAGAACGCTTCTTCCCGAAGAGGGCATGCCCGAACCCAGTGGACAGGGCTCGCATTCACCCTCTTGAGGGGATGCTGTCCGGGGCGCGGGCGAAGTTTCATCGAAGTTCGAGTCGAGCCCAGCACCGAAGGAGGTCGGAACGTGAGCCTCTCGTCGCCGTTCCCACCGATTGCCGAGTATGCGTTCCTCTCCAACTGCCACACGGGGGCCTTGATCGCTCCGGACGGGTCGGTCGACTGGCTGTGTGTCCCCGCCTTCGACTCACCGAGCTGCTTCGGGAATCTCCTGGACCGCGGGGCCGGGTCCTTCCGTTTCGGCCCGTACGGGATCAACGTGCCCACACAGCGGTCCTACGTGCCCGGGACCAACGTGCTCACCACCACCTGGCACACGCCCGACGGATGGCTGTTGGTGCGCGACGCCTTGACAATAGGGCCGCGCCACGGCCCGGACCGCGTCACTCCCCATACCCGCCCGCCGACCGACGACGACGCCGAGCATCTGCTCGTCCGCACCGTCGAGTGCCTGACCGGTGCGGTCGAGGTCGAACTCGTGTGCGAACCCGCCTTCGACTACGGCCGCGAGACTGGCGCCTGGACGCTGGTCGACGAGGAAGGGCACGCCGCCGACGCTGTGGGCGGAGATCAGAAGTTCCGGCTGAGCACCGACCTGTACATCGGGCTCGAGGGCAGCTCGGCTCGGGCACGGCACATGCTGAGGAAGGGTGAGACCGCGTTCTGTGCCTTGTCGTGGGCGGAAAACCTCGAGTCGCCCACGGGCGTGGAGGACGCGGCTGCGCGAGTGGAACGTACCGTCGGTTTCTGGCGCCGTTGGCTGGCCCGGGCGCGTATCCCCGACCACCCGCTGCGCCATCCGCTGGAACGGTCTGCTCTGACTATCAAGGGTCTGACCTACATGCCGACCGGTGCAACAGTGGCGGCGCTCACCACCTCGCTCCCGGAAACCCCCGGGGGAGAGCGGAACTGGGACTACCGCTACACCTGGATGCGGGACAGCACCTTCACGCTCCAGGCCCTGCACTTTCTGGACCTGGACTGGGAGGCCGACGAGTTCATGCAGTTCATGGCCGATCTCGAGCCGAACCAGGACGGCGGCCTGCAGATCATGTACGGGATCGACGGTCGCCGTGACCTGAGCGAGTCGACCCGGGACGAGCTGTCCGGCTACGAGGGGGCGCAGCCCGTGCGGATCGGGAACGGTGCCTTCGACCAGCGTCAGAACGATGTGTACGGCGCGGTCCTCGACTCGATCCTGCTGCACACGCGTCGGAGCAAGCATCTTCCCCGGCGCCTGTGGCCGCTGGTGAAGTCCCAGGCCGAGGGGGCGCTGAACTCGTGGCGGGAGCCGGACCAGGGCATCTGGGAGGCCCGCGGCGCCCCGCAACACTACGTGTCCTCGAAGCTGATGGAGTGGGTGGCGCTGGACCGCGCGGCCAAGCTGGCAGGCATCCGCGAGGACCTGGGGCTGGAGAAGTCCTGGTCCGAGGCCGCAGACGAGATCCGGGCCGACATCCTAAAACACGGCGTGAGCAAGCGTGGCGTGCTGCGTCAGCACTACGACACCGACGCGCTGGACGCGTCCACTCTGCTCGCCGCCATTTTCGGTTTCCTGCCGGGCAGCGACGAACGCCTGAAGAACACGGTCGACGCGATCTCCTCGGAACTGACCGAGCACGGCTTCGTGCTGCGGTATGTCACCGGCGAGACCGACGACGGGCTGTCTGGCAAGGAAGGGACGTTCCTGATCTGTTCCTTCTGGCTGGTCTCCGCGCTGGCCATCGTCGGGGAGAGGGAGCAGGCCACCGACCTGCTGGAGAGGCTGCTGCGGATCCGTTCCCCGCTCGGCCTCTACGCAGAGGAGTTCGAGACCGAACGCTCCCGCCACCTCGGTAACTTCCCCCAGGCCTTCTCCCACCTGGCACTCATCGAGGCCGGCTCCCGGCTCATCCTGGCCGACCGGCTCGAGGAGCTGTCGCTCTAAACGAGGGAACTGCGTAGTACGGAGGAGACATCATGAACTGGGACGAGGTTTTTCCTGCGTCGGCGATGCCTGATCGGGTCCTGGTCCTCGGGGGTGGACTCGCCGGGGTGGCGTGCGCCCGCGAGCTGGCCGACGAGGGGCTCAACGTGATGCTCGTGGACCGCAACGACTACCACCAGTTCCAGCCGCTCCTGTACCAGGTGGCCTGCTCCCAGCTCCCGGCGGAGGACATCGCCCGGCCGCACCGGACCATCTTCCGGGACCACACGACGGTCGAGGTCGTCACGGCGCCGGTGACCGCGGCCGACCTGTCCGCCCGCACCCTCACCCTCGACGACGGTACGACGCTGCATGGGTCGCACCTGGTCATGGCCGCCGGCGCCCAGCCCAACTTCTTCGGAGTGCCTGGCGCCGCCGAGCACGCCTTCCCGCTGTACTCGGTGGCCGACGCCGAACGCCTGCGGCTCCATGTGCAGCAACTGCTGCGCGCCGCGATCGACGACCAGGCGGCGATGCGACCGGACCAGCTCGACGTCGTCGTGGTCGGCGGTGGCCCGACCGGCGTGGAGACGACTGGAGCACTGGCCCAGCTGATGCACGCGCTGCACAAGGCCGGACGCCTCGCCAGGCCGGGTCAGATCATCCTGGTTGATCGGGGAAACGCGCTGCTGGGCCAGTTCTCAGACAAGGCGCATGCGTACGCCCTCGAAAGACTGACCAAGGCCGGTGCAGAGGTCAGGTTGGGAGTCGGTGTCACCGCAGTGCAGCCCGACCGGGTGGAGTTCGACGACGGCGGCACGGTCGCGACCCGGACCGTGATCTGGGGCGGCGGCGAGTCAGCCTCGGCGGTCGCGCAGACCGCGGTTCCCACGCCTGGTCGGGGCGGGCGCATAGATGTGCGCCCGGACCTGTCGGTCCCTGACTATCCGGGGTGCTACGCCGTGGGCGACGCGGCGAACATTCCGGACGCGACGACGCCGGGGGCGGCGCTGCCACAACTGGGGTCCGTGGCCCAGCAGTCCGGCAAGTGGGCGGCACAGAACATTCTCCGAGAGCTGCGCGGGCAAGCCGCCAAAGGCTTCGTCTACAAGGACAAGGGCATCATGGCGATGATCGGCCGAAACGCGGCCGTCGCCGAGGTCGGCAAGCACCGTCATCAGGTGGAAGGCCCGCTCGCGTTCGCCGCCTGGATCGGGGTTCACGCAATGCTGCTCAGCGGCGTGCACAGCCGGACCGACGCCTTCCTCGAGTGGGCCTGGGACTACTTCGACAGGGACCACGCCGCCACCCTCGAAGCCTATGGAACGCCGGAACGACTGGCCTGGGCCGACCATTCCGAGGACGTTCCGCACATCGTCCTGGACCGGTCCGAGGCCCGGGCCACCAGCACGGAAACCACCTGAGGAGGCAGCCATGTCGGATGAGTACGACGTGATCATCGTGGGGTCGGGAGCCGGTGGAGGCACGCTGGCGCATCGCTTGGCCCCGTCCGGCAAGCGGGTGCTGATCCTCGAGCGCGGGGACTGGCTGCCCCGGGAGATCGAGAACTGGGACGCCACCGCGGTCTTCGTCGACAACCGCTACGTGTCTGCCGACACCTGGTACGACAAGGACGGGAGCGCCTTCCAGCCACAGGTCCACTACTTCGTGGGTGGGGCGACCAAGTTCTACGGTGCCGCGTTGTACCGGTTGCGGGAGCAGGACTTCGGAGAGCTCAAGCACCATGGCGGGATCTCGCCCGCGTGGCCGATCGACTACGACGTCCTCGCGCCGTACTACGCCCAGGCCGAAGACCTCTACCAGGTGCACGGCGTACGCGGCGAGGACCCGACAGATCCACCAGGCGCGCCGTACCCGTACCCGCCGGTGTCGCACGAGCCACGCATCCAGGAGCTTTTCGACAATCTCGCCGAGGTCGACCTGCACCCCTTCCACACCCCCAACGGCATCATGCTCGACGAGCACAATCCCGCCTTCAGCACGTGCATCCGCTGCGCAACCTGCGACGGCTTCGCCTGCCTGGTGCATGCAAAGGCCGATGCCGACGTGATCGCCGTCCGTCCGTCTCTCGTGCACGACAACGTCACCTTGTTACGCAACGCCACGGTGCGCAAGCTGGAGACCGGCCCCTCGGGTCGATCCGTCGCCTCGGTGGTCGCCGACATCGACGGCGAGGAGCGCCGCTTCACCGGCTCTGTGGTGGTCCTCTCTGCCGGGGCTGCCAACTCCGCGAAGCTTCTCCTGGCCAGCGCCAACGACCAGCACCCGAACGGTCTGGCCAACGGGTCCGACCAGGTCGGACGCAACTACCTCTTCCACAACAGCCGGGCCTTCCTCGCCGTATCGAAGGAGAAGAACGACACCCGCTTCCAGAAGACCCTCGGCATCAACGACTGGTACCTGGGCGACCTCGACTTCGAGTACCCCATGGGCAACGTGCAGATGGTCGGCAAGTCCTCCGCGCCCATGTACCGGGGCGAGAAGCACATCGCCAAGCTTGCGCCCCTGCTCGCCCTCGACGAGGTCGCCGAGCACGCAGTCGACTTCTGGCTCTCGGCGGAGGACCTACCCGATCCCGACAACCGGGTCACCCTGGCCAAGGACGGCAATGTCGTGCTCAGCTACACGCCCAACAACCGGGAGCCGCTCGAGCAGCTCTACCACCGGGTCAAGAAGCACCTCAGCCACCTCGGCATGCACCCCCACCACCTGATCCCCCGCGACGCCTACATGAAGAACGACATTCCAGTGGCCGGCTGCGCCCACCAGGCCGGCACCGTCCGGTTCGGGAACGACCCCGCCACCTCGGTCCTCGACACCGACTGCAAGGCACATGAACTCGACAACCTCTACGTCGTCGACACCAGCTTCTTCCCCAGCATCGGCGCCGTGAACCCCGCTCTCACCGCCATGGCGAACGCCCTGCGGGTCGGCGACCACCTGCTGGCTCGGCTCAGCTAGGAGCAGGGCGACCCCAACTGGTGTCAGCAGCCGCACAACGGGTTGTCAGCGACTGACCAGGTTGCGATTGGCCCTTGCGGTCAGCTCGGGCGACACCGGCTGTACGCGCTCACGGCGCTCGGCGGTCACGGCGGGGCGTGGCCGGCATTGCCTTCGGGGACCTGCGAACTCATCATGGAACGATCGAGGGGGGAGACCGTGGCCGAGGAGAAGGAAACCTTTCCGACGCCGGTGGGCGCCGCGTCCGAGCACGCGGAGCACGCTGCACCGGATGCCGCCCCCAGTCAGGCCCTCCAGGACGTCCGGGAGCAGTCGCTGGCCAGTCGCGAGATCCTGCTGGCGCTGGGCCGCGAGCGCGGTGGGTCCGAGCAGATTCTCGACACCATTGTCGAGCGGGCAGCGCGGCTGTGCCATGCGGACGCCGCGCACCTCTATCTCCTCGACGGGGACGTCTTCCGGGTATCCCGGATGTTCGGCGAGATTCCGGAGGAGTACCGCCGGTACCTCCCCGACCACCCCGTCCGGCTGAGCCGGGCCACGCTGATGGGCCGAGTCGCACTGGACCGCCGCACGCAGCAGATCGAAGACGTCCTCGCTGACCCGGACTACGGCCGGCAAGACCTCCAGCGCCTGGCCGGCTTCCGCGTCCTGATGTCGGCGCCACTGCTGCTCGGTGACGAGGTGGTGGGCGTTCTACTGATGTGGCGGACTCGGGTGGCCCCATTCAGCGAGCGGGACATGACCGTGTTGGACGAGTTCGCGGCGCAGGGCGCGATCGCTCTGCGGCAGTTCGACCTGATGAAGTCTCTCGAGGCTCGCAGCACCGAGCTCGCCGGCAAGGTGTCACAGCTCGAGGCGTTGCGAGACGTGGGCGAAGCGGTGGGCTCCAGCCTCGACCCAGATGCGGTACTGAACACCATCGTCAGCAATGCCGTCCGGTTCACCAACGCCGACGGCGGTTCGATCATGGAGTACGACGAGCGTACGGACGCCTTCGTCGTCAGGGCGGCTTACGGGAGCGGCCAGGCCCTCCTGAACCGCCTCCGGGACATCACCATCCGACGGGACGCCACGCTCGTGGGTCGGGCCGCCACCGAGCAGCGGCCGCTCCAGGTCGCCGATCTCTCCCAGGTGCCGCTCGACCCGCACCTCGAGGCTCTCCACCACGATGGCTGGCAGTCCATGCTCGCCATCCCGATGCTCCGCGGGGATCTCATCGTCGGTGTGGTGGTGATCCGTCGCCGGACCGCGGGAGCGTTTCCCAACGACATGGTCGAGTTCCTGCAGACCTTCGCGGCGCAGTCCTCCATCGCCCTCCTGAACGCCCGTCTGTTCCGCGAGCTCGAGACGAAGTCCGCGGAGCTGGAGGTGGCCAGTCGACACAAGTCGGAGTTCCTGGCCAGCATGTCCCACGAGCTGCGAACACCGCTGAACGCGGTCATCGGGTTTTCCGAGGTCCTCATCGACCGGATGTTCGGGGAGCTCAACGAACGCCAGGACGAGTACGTACGCGACATCTGGAACTCCGGCCGACACCTCCTCGAGCTCCTGAACGAGATCCTCGACCTCTCCAAGGTCGAGGCCGGCCAGATGGTCCTCGAACCCAGGACCTTCAGCGTCGAGCAGGCCATCGAGTCGGCCGTGTCGCTGGTGCGCGAGCGCGCCGCCCGGCACGGGATCTCGGTCAACGTCGCGGTCGATGAGGACGTGGACATGCTCGACGCCGACGAGCTGCGGTTCAAGCAGGTGCTCCTCAACCTGCTGTCCAACGCCGTCAAGTTCACCCCCGACGGTGGCAGCGTGGAGGTGCGTGCCGCGCGGTCGGGTGACGAGCTGGTGGTCACGGTGTCGGACACCGGGTTCGGTGTCCCGCCGGAGGACCGAGAGCGGATCTTCGAGTCCTTCCAGCAGGGTGGCCGAGGGGTGGCGCGGGAGGAAGGGACGGGGCTCGGGCTCACCCTGACTCGGCGCATCATCGAGCTCTTCGGCGGCCGTTTGTGGCTCGAGTCGGAGGTCGGAGTGGGCAGCACCTTCGGCTTCGCCATCCCTGCCCGGCGGCGGGCAGCCGAAGCAGCCGAGCCGGCGGGAGAGTCGGCGCGGCCGATGATCCTGCTCGTTGACGACGACCGCGCATCCCTCGACCTGATGTCTGCCTACCTCGAGGGCTCCGGCCTGCGCCTCGAGCGGGCCGCGGACGGAGTCGAGGCTCTGCGGCTGACTCGCCAGCTGCGGCCAGCGGCCCTGGTCCTCGACATCAGGATGCCCCGGCTCGACGGCTGGCAGGTGCTCGACCGGCTCCGCGACGACCCGGACACCGCCGGCATCCCGATCGTCGTCGCCTCGGTGGTCGACGACCGCGCGCGTGGTCTTGCGCTGGGGGCGGTGGCGTACCTCCAGAAGCCGGTCAGCCGCGACGACCTGTTGTCAGCGCTGACAGAGGTGGGCGTCGGCGTACGGTCGGTCGGCAGGGAGCCGGCGTGAGTGGCGCGCGCATCCTCGTGGTCGAGGACAACGCGCTCAACCTCAAGCTGGTCCGCGATGTCCTCGGGGCGGCGGGATACGACGTCGTGTCCGCAACCTCCGGCGAGGACGGGCTCCTGATGGCCATGGAGCATCCGCCTGACCTTGTCCTGATGGACCTCCAGCTGCCTGGTATCGACGGTGCCGAGACCATGCGCCGGATGCGCGACGGGTTGCTCGCCGACTACGTCCCGGTGGTCGCGGTGACGGCGTTCGCGATGGCCGAGGACCAGGCGAACGCGACGCGTGCGGGCTTCGACGGATACCTCGAGAAACCGATCAGCGTGCGGGGGTTGGTCGGCGAGGTGCAAGGCTTCCTCCAAGGCGGTCGGCCATGAACGAGAACCCGCTGACGGTCCTCGCGGTCGATGACCAACCGCCCAACCTCCGCCTGCTCGACGCGGTACTCGGCCCGCGCGGATACCGGGTCGTCACGGCTAGCTCCGGGCAGGAGGCGCTCGCGATGCTCGAGGACCTCGACGTCGACCTGGTGCTCCTCGACGTCGTGATGCCCGAGCTCGACGGGTACGAGGTCTGCCGCCGGATTCGCGCCGGGGAGCGGACGGCGTACCTTCCCGTCGTCATGATCACGGCGAGCGGCAGCCAACAGCGCCTTGCCGCGCTGGAGGCCGGCGCCGACGACTTCGTGACCAAGCCGTTCGACCAGAACGAGCTCCTGGCCAGGGTAGCGTCGCTCGGGCGCATCAAGCGTTACCAGGACACGATCGAGCGACAGGCGACCGAGCTGGCGTCGTGGAACGCCGAGCTCGAGCGAAGGGTGGCCCAGGGCGTCGCCGAGCTCGATCGCACCAACCGGCTTCGGCACTTCCTCTCCCCGCAGCTCGCGGACGTGGTGGTCGGCGACCAGGAGCTCCTGGCAAGTCATCGCCGCGAGATCGTCGTGGTCTTCTGCGACTTCCACGGCTTCACCTCCTTCGCGGAGACCAGCGAGCCCGAGGAAGTGATGGGAGTTCTCAGCGACTACCACGGCGTCGTCGGACGTCGGGCGCACCAGCACGCGGGGACGTTGGAGCGGTTCACCGGCGACGGGATCATGGTGTTCTTCAACGATCCAGTGCCCTGTGACGACGCGGCCGAACGCGCCGTCCGAATGGCGCTCGAGATCGATTCCGAGGTGCAGCATCTCGCCGAGCGGTGGCGACGACACGGTCATGACCTGACGCACCGGAGCGGCATTGCCCAGGGCTTCGCGACCCTCGGAAGAATCGGTTTTCCCGGCCGATTCGACTACGCCGCCATCGGCAGCGTCACCAACCTCGCCGCCCGGCTGTGCGCCGACGCCGCCGACTGGGAAGTGCGGGTGACCGACCGGGTGCTCTCCGAGCTCGACCACCAGGTCGAGTCCGACCTCATCGGTGACATCCGGTTGAAGGGCTTCTCCCGACCAGTCCGGGTGCATGCCATCCGATCTCTGAACGGAAGGCAGGTGACTGCCTGACCCCGGCAAGCCGAATCCCGGCACAAGTCACGTGCGATGACTGGTGCCGGGACCGGGTTGCCTGTCTCAGACCCCCGATGCCGCCTCGGCTGTCTTGTGGCGGAGGTGGACGAGGTTCCAGAGTCGCGGAAGTCGCCGGGGCTTCCGGACGCCGGGTGTGGCGGTGGCGGGCTGCTCGCCTCGGCGGGCCTCGCGGGCCTGGTGCTGCTGGCTCACTTCGCGCATGCGGTCCTCGATGACGGCACGGGCGACAAGGTATTCGAGCATTTCGGGCTCCTGGTGTGGGATCGAGCGGTTGATTTGGATGAGTCGATCCTGTGCCTGAGCCGAGCTTTCTTCTGTCCGCCAGCCGACACTCCGAGTGACGGACCACCGACAGCCGCGGTGCGCGGCCTGCTCGCCCCCCGGACGGCTGCCGATGCCGCGGGTGGCTGGTCCAACCTGAACCCGGTAGGTGTGTTTCACTGGCAGCGTGTGGCGGCTGCTGGAACCGCTGCGGGCCGACGATCGCGAGGCCTTCCTCGCGCTCGCCCGCCGTCGGCGGTTCGCACGCAACGAGGTTCTCTGTCACGAGGGCGACCCAGCTGACTCACTGCACCTGGTCGAACGGGGCCACCTCGCAGTCCACGGCGGCCTCGCGTCCGGTGCCACAGCGACCTTCACGATCCTGTCTTCGGGTGACTACTTCGGGGAGCTCGCGTTGCTGCGTGCCGACCGTCGGCGCACGGCGAGTGTGACAGCGCTCGAGCCGAGCAGCACGTTGGCGGTCGCGGCCTCGGCCTTCGACGCGCTGTGCAGCCGCAACCCGGGCATCGAGCGCATCGTTTCCACCGTCCTGGCAGATCGGATCGACATCTTGAGCCGGCGGCTTCTGGAGACCCTGTACGAAAGCCTGGATCGCCGCGTGTACTTGCGTCTCGTGGAGCTTGCCCACTCATACCGAGGTTCGGGCGGCACAGCCACGATTCCATTGAGCCAGACCCAGCTCGCAGGCCTCGTGGGGGCGACCAGGCCGTCGGTCAACCAGGTCCTGCAACGACTCGCCGAGCTCGGCGTGGTCAGGCTGAGCCGGTCGCGAATCGAGGTCTTGGATCTAGCGGCCCTGGAACGGCGTTGCCGCCGATGATCTAGTGCGCTAGCGCGGGCGACCGTCTTGCATCGGTCGCTCGAAGTGTCGGCAGGCGAACAGAAGATTCCTTGGCGCCGCCACAGGATCGACTCATTCAATTCGAACCGACTCGATCCCACACCAGGAGCCCGACATGTACAGCTTGGAATACATTCTCGCCCGAGCGGTCATGGAGGACCGCATCCGCGAAGCGAACCAGCACCGCCTGGCCCGGGCGGTCACCCGACAAGAGCAGCCAACCACCGCCGCACCCGCCGGCCGGACGGTCCGGCGCCTTTCACGTGTCTGGAGCCTCGTGCACCTTCGTCAGGCCCACAGCGGATGACCCGTCCTCAACAAGTATGAGGTCGCCATCGTCGACGAGATGAAGCGCGAAACCGCAGGTCAGCGGGGGAACTGCCTGCGGTTTCGTTTGGCGCGCCCGTAGGGATTCGAACCCCAAACCTTCTGATCCGTAGTCAGATGCTCTATCCGTTGAGCTACGGGCGCCTGTCGCCCAAGCCTGACGGCGAGCCGGCCTGAACGACTGCACGAGGATAGCCGAACGGTCGGAGACCACCGAAATCAGTGACGGCGTCCCGGTCTGTTCCACGGTGGATCGTTCCAATATGTGGCATCGATGAGCCCGAGTAGCCTCTGCCCATCGCGGGGGCGCGAGGAGCTTGATCCCGGACGTCCCGGCACCACCAGTCGCCGACAACGACGCCGAGCGATCCATGACAACTCCACGATTCCTCCGTCGACTCGCTCGACGGCCGGGGGCGCCGACGTACCAACGGGGCGACCACCGCGAATGCGCGAGAGGGAAGCAGAACGCATGACCGCCGACACGGCCGAGACCACCGCACAGCGCAGCGACGAGGGGAGCCCGGCCGTCAGCGCAGCGCCGACGACCCACCAAGGCATCCTCGACTTCGTCAACGAGGTCGCCGCGATGACCACGCCCGA
>JBJMIQ010000231.1:0-7038 GCA_045806805.1 Nocardioides sp.
TGGTCCGGGGCGCCACCCCCGACGTGGTCCTCACCGCGGTCGAGCTGCTCGCCCGCGGCCTCGACGCCGAGCACCCGGGCGCCGGTGACGTGGTGGTCGTCGACGTCGGGGGAGCAACCACCGACGTGCACAGCGTCGTTGAGCCGGACCCGGAGGACGCCGGCCTGTCCCGGGAAGTGGTGGCCAACACGCCGGTGACCCGGACTGTGGAGGGAGATCTCGGCATGCGGTGGTCGGCGCCGTCCACCGTGGCGGAGGCGGGCCGGACCGAGCTGCAGCAGGCAGCAGAACGACGGCATGCCGACCCTGGCTACCTGCCCGACTCCGACCACGAGACCGAGATCGACGAGTCCATCGCCGCGGCCGCCGCGGGGCTCGCGCTGCGCCGGCACGCCGGCCGCTCCCGGGTCGTGGTCAGCCCGGAGGGACGGGTGGTCGAGCGATCCGGCAAGGACCTGCGCGAGGTGGACCTGCTCGTCTGCTCGGGCGGGGTCTTCCGCAACGGCCGAGCCGGCGTCGCGGAACGCGTCATCGAGGGCAGCACCGGTGCCGGCGTCGAGGGTGGCTGGCAGCTCCCGAGACAACCCAGGGTCGTGATCGACCACGACTACGTGCTGGCCGCCGCCGGGCTGCTCGCGGGCCGCCACCCCGAGGCGGCGTACCGACTGGTGACGGGACTCACATAGCCTGTCGCCGTGAGCAACGAGGGGCGTCTCCGCGAACGGCTGACCCGGCAGTTCGCCCAGCAGTGGGCGGCGGCGCGCGCGGACCGCCGGCCCGGCCCCGAACCCGTTCCCGTCATCCCGACCGGCCCGTCGAACCTCGCGCCGGCGCAGGTCCCCTGGGGCGTCGACCTGGCCGCCGCCTGGGCGTGGCGGTTCCTCGTGATCGTCGCGGCCGGCTACGTCGTCTTTCGCGCCCTCGGGTTCTTCGCCGTCATCGCGCTGCCGCTCGCCGTGGCGCTGTTGATCGCCGCCCTGGTCAGCCCGGTGGTGCGCAGCATGAACCGCATCGGGGTGCCGCACCGGCTGGCAGCTGGCCTCGTTGTCATCGGAGGCATCGCGTTCGTCGCCCTGCTGCTCACCTTCGCCGGCCAGCAAGTGGCGCAGGGTGCCAGCGACCTCGCCGACCAGGTGGTCGAGGGACTGGAGGAGGTGCGGAACTGGCTGCAAACCGGGCCCCTCAACGCCACCGACTCGCAGATCAACGACGTCATCCAGAGCACCCAGGACGCGATCGCCCGGCAGTCCCAGGAGGGCGGAGCGCTCAGCCGGGTCAGCGAGTTCGGCACGGCGATCGGGCACGTGGTCGCCGGGTTCTTCATCGTCCTGTTCGCCACCTTCTTCTTCCTCGCCGACGGTGAGCGCATCTGGGCGTGGCTGGTCCGCCTCGCCCCGCGCGCCGCTCGGGAGCACGTCGACGGCTCCGGACGGGTTGCCTGGGTCTCGCTCACCCAGTTCGTCCGGGCCACCGTGATCGTTGCCGCCACCGACGCGCTCGGCATCATGATTGTGGCCGCGGTACTCGGGGTGCCGTTCGTCGCGGCGATCGGCGTGCTGGTCTTCCTCGGCGCCTTCGTCCCGATGATCGGCGCGACGATCGCCGGCATCGTGGCGATCCTCGTCGCCCTGGTTGCCCAGGGCCCGATCACCGCTCTCCTGATGCTCGCTGGCGTGATCGCCGTCCAGCAGCTCGAGGGGCACGTCCTGCAGCCGTTCCTGATGGGCCGCTTCGTGTCGCTGCACCCGCTCGGCGTCATCGTGGCCATCGGCTGCGGAGTGCTGGTCGCGGGGATCGCGGGCGCGCTGGTCGCCGTTCCCCTGGCCGCGGCCGGCAACGCCGTCGTACAACACCTGTCCAGCGACACCGACATCGGCGAGGAGGAACCGGAGGAGGAGCTCGAGGAGGACATCGACGAGGTCGATGCCGATGCGCCACCGGTCCCGCCGGAAGGGGGGCGCCGTGACTGAGGTGCCGCGCGTGACGCTCGCCGACATCGAGGTCGCGGCCGAGCTGCTCCAGGGTGTCGCCATCCGGACTCCGATGGAGGACTCACGATGGCTGTCCTCCCACGCGGGCGGCCCGGTTCGGCTCAAGTGCGAGAACCTCCAGCGCACGGGGTCCTTCAAGATCCGCGGGGCCTACCTCCGCATCTCCCGGTTGTCCGAGGCAGAGCGGGCCAACGGCGTCGTCGCAGCCTCGGCGGGCAACCACGCGCAGGGCGTCGCGCTGGCCGCCCAGCTACTGGGCATCAAGGCCACCGTGTTCATGCCCGAAGGGGCGCCGATCCCCAAGGAGAAGGCGACCCGGGCCTACGGGGCCGACGTGGTCTTCGAGCCCGGACACCTCGAGCACGCGCTGGTCGCCGCCCACGCGTTCGCCGAGGAGACCGGTGCGGTGCTGATCCACCCCTTCGACCACGCCGACATCGTGGCCGGGCAGGGCACCGCCGGCCTCGAGATCCTGGAGCAGGCGCCGGACGTCGAGACCCTGCTCGTCCCGACCGGCGGCGGCGGGCTGCTGGCCGGGATCGCGATCGCGGTCAAGGCAAAGAGGCCGGAGGTCCGGGTGATCGGTGTGCAGGCCGAGGGTGCCGCCGCCTATCCGGCGTCACTGGAGTCCGGAGCGCCGGTCCGTCTGGAGTCGATGAAGACGATGGCCGACGGGATCGCGGTGGGCCAGCCGGGGGAGATCACCTTCGCGGCCGTCCGTGACCACGTCGACGACATCATCACCGTCTCCGAGGAGTCGCTGTCACGGGCGCTTCTGGCGCTGGTCGAGCGGGCGAAGATGATCGTCGAACCCGCGGGGGCGGCCGCGGTCGCGGCCCTGCTCGACGACCCGACGGCGTACTCCACACCCTCGGTCGCGGTGCTGTCGGGCGGCAACATCGACCCGTTGCTCCTGGGCAAGGTGATCCGGCACGGCCTCGCCGCGGCGGGGCGCTACCTCTATCTGCGGGTCTGCATCCCCGACCTGCCCGGAGGGCTGGCCAGGCTGCTCAGCGAGGTCGGCGAGGCCGGGGCCAACGTGCTCGACGTGACGCACGAGCGGACCTCGCCGCTGCTCCACCTCGATGAGGTCGAGGTCCGGATCCAGATGGAGACCCGTGGCGAACCGCACGCCGAGCAGGTCCTCGCCCGGCTGCGCGAGCGGGGCTACCGCATCTTCGAGTGAGCCGTCTGGAAACCCGGTGACGTAACCGAGCAGGGTGACCGATCAGCCCGTGAAGGGCACCGCGTCCAGGATCTCGACCTGTTGCTCCTTGCCGTTGGGCGCGGTGTAGCTGACGGTGTCCCCCTTGCGCGACCCGAGGATGGCCGAGCCCATGGCGGACTGCGGCGAGTAGACCGTCAGCCCCTCGGGGTCGATCTCGCGGGCGCCGAGCAGGAACCGCTCGGCCTCGTCGTCATCGTCACCGACGAACTTGTAGGTCACCACCATGCCGGGCTCGACGATGCCGTCGTCAGGAGGCGTCTCGCCGACCTCGGCGTTGCGCAGCATGCTCTCGAGCTGACGAATCCGGGCATGGATCTTGCCCTGCTCGTCCTTCGCGGCGTGGTAGGCGCCGTTCTCCTTGAGGTCGCCCTCGTCGCGCGCGGAGCTGATCCGGTCGATGACCTCCTGGCTGCGGGGGCCCTTGAGCTCCGCGAGCTCGGCCTGCAGCTTGTCGTAGGCGTCCTGGGTCAGCCAGACCGTGCTCTGCTCGCTCGACTGCGTCATTGCTTCTCCTGCGGTGCCAATGGGTATGACGTGTCACACCCATCGTGCTCGTTGGGGTTTCGGGTGGTCCGTTGCCGGCTCTCGACCGGGTACGACCGGTCGGCCTGGCGGGCCGGGTATCCCACCACCCTAACAACTCGGGCCCGCCGATGCAGATCGACGGAATTCAGGTGGAACCCGTCACCGGGGACGCGGCTGGTCCGCCGTGGTGCAGCCGACTGCTTCCACGCTGGTCGCTTGGCGTTCGGTGCGGATCGTCCGCTCGAGCACGTTCCCTTCCGCCAGGTCGGACCGTCTCACCTCGAATCGCAGCTCGCCGACGACCGTGTGGTCCTCCGCGATCGCGCGGAGCAGGCAGGTCGCGAGGACATCCTCGTCGTCGATGCGCACGTCGACCCGCGCCGTCACCTGGTGCTCGTCGTCGACGGTGAACGTCACGAGCTCGGAGGAGACCTGCGGGTCACCATGGAAGAACGCCGTCCAGCCCAGCCAGCCGAGGAAGGCCGCAGCTACCACGACGACCACCGTCACCAGCGCGCGGCGCGCCAGCGGTGAGGGGGCGCCGTACCGCTCGGCGAGGCTGTCCTGCTGGCTCATGGCCCCATCGTTGCTCCTAGACTCGCGCCATGCCGCAGCGCCCCCGCTCCGACCGCCCGCGGGCGGGCTACCGCCTGATGCACGTCCACGCCCACCCTGACGACGAGTCCAGCAAGGGGGCCGCGTCGACCGCGATGTACGTCGCCGAGGGCGTCGACGTCCACGTCGCCACCTGCACGGGCGGGGAGCGGGGGTCGATCCTCAACCCGAAGATGGAGCGCCCCGACATCCTGGCCAACATCAGCGAGGTGCGCCGCCAGGAGATGGAGCGGGCCCGCGACATTCTGGGGATCCGGCAGGACTGGCTGGGCTTCGTCGACTCGGGCTGGCCGGAGGGCGACCCCAAGCCGCCGCTACCGGAGGGGTGCTTCGCGACCCTTCCGGTCGAGGAGGCGGCCGCTCCACTGGTGCGGCTCATGCGCAGCTTTCGGCCGCACGTCGTCACCACCTACGACGAGCGCGGTGGCTACCCGCACCCCGATCACGTCATGTGCCACAAGGTGTCCGTGGCGGCGTTCGAGGCCGCCGGGGATCCCTCGCGCTACCCCGAGGCGGGCGAGCCGTGGCAGCCGCTGAAGCTCTACTACCACCACGGCTTCAACCGTCCCCGGACCCAGGCGCTGCACGACGAGATGTTGCGCCACGGACTGGAGTCGCCATATGCCGAACGGCTCGAGAAGTGGGAGCCGGAGCCGGAGTGGGACGCCCGGATCACGACGAGGGTGCCGTGCTCGGACTACTTCGGGGTGCGCGACCAGGCGCTGATGGCGCACGCCACGCAGATCGACCCCGACGGGCCGTGGTTCGCGATTCCCCACGAGATCCAGGCTGCGGTTTGGCCCACGGAGGACTTCGAGCTCGTGGTCAGTCATGTCGACTCCCCGATCCCGGAGGACGACCTCTTCGCCGGCATCCCCCGTCCGGACGGTCAGGGACCTGCCTGAGAGGATGCCGGCATGGCCTTCCCTGACCTGCTCGCGTCGCTGGCGCTCCTCGCCGACGAGACTCCCGAGCCCGAGGACGTCACCGCGGGGTGGACCGGGCTGCTGGTGTTCCTGCTGCTGATCGCGGCCGTGGTGTTCCTCGGGTTCAGCCTGGTCAAGCAGCTGCGCAAGGCACAGGCAGCCAAGGACGCCGGGGTCTACGACGAGCCCGACCAGGCCGAGAAGGACTCAGGGACGCCGTAGGTCCCTCCCGCCGCGGTTTCCCCGGCTCACCGGGGAAACCGACACATCTCAGCTGTTGCGATGCCTTGGAAGTGCATGGATCGGCTGAGCGGTGTGACTGGTGCGACCCAGTGAGATCCGACCGGTCGGGGCGGGAGGTTGGCCCGCCCAGCTGGACCCGATCAGGTCAGGGACGCCGTAGCCGCACCAGGCAGTCGTACGCCGTCCGCGTCGACTCGCCCCCGTGCTCGTCGGCGCCGGACACGATCCGCTCGACCCGCTCCGCCCGCACCACCTCGAGCTCCTCGCCGGTCAGGTCGCCCAACACGTCCTCGGCGGTGAGCAAGACGCTCGCGTCCTGCGGGCCGCCGGTGCCCTCGGTGAGGTTGGTGGTGTCGTGACCCACCAGCAGGAACGTCCCGCCCGAGCGCACGGCGGCGAAGCCGCGGCGTACGGCCTCGCGACGCTCCGCCGCGGGGAGCTGGAGGTAGGCGATCACCACCAGATCGTAGGCGTCGGTGCGCGTCCAGGTGGTGGCGTCGGCACAGACCCACTCCACGGCCACCTCTCGCGCCAGGGTGCGGCCCTTGTCGAGCGCGACCTGCGAGAAGTCCACCGCGGTCACGTCCCAGCCGCGCCGGGCCAGCCAGATCGCGTTGCGGCCCTCACCGGCCGCCAGGTCCAGCGCCCGTCCGGGCGGCAGGTCCGCGCACTCGGCCTCGACGAATTGGTTCGGTCCCACCGACCACACCAGCTCGCTGGCGGCGTACCGCTCGTCCCAGGCCTTCGCGTCCACACCCGTGATTGAAGCAAACCGGGCGTCCGGGCGCTCGCCCAAATCAGGGGAGGCCTGCGGACTAGACGATTCATTAGCGTCCCGGCAGGGCCGGCAGTCAGGTGGTGAGTGGACCGAGCCCGAGCCAGCAGCTGTGTGAAGGGTTGGAGGCGTCGATGCCGCAAACGGACGTGCGAACGAAAGGGTCGGTCGCGGGGATCGAGGCGGCCGAGGTCGCGAAGTCGCTGGGCGTCGCCGTGGCCATGGGGCTGAGTCGGGCGGAGGCGGCGAGCCGCCTGGAGGCCCACGGGCCCAATCGCCTCGCCGGCGGCAAGAAGGAGTCCGGCTTCCAGGCGTTCGTACGCCAGTACCGCGACTTCATGCAGATCGTGTTGCTGGTGGCCGCGACGGTCAACCTGATCGTGACCGGGGACGTCGGCACGTCGCTCGTGCTGGCCGGGCTGACCCTCTTCAACGCCGTGATCGGTCTCCGCCAGGAGTCCAAGGCGGAGGAGAGCGTCAAGGCACTCGCCCAGATGATGAAGACCGTCGCCCGGGTCCGGCGCGACGGGCAGGCGTTCGAGATCGACGCCGAGGAGCTCGTGGTCGGTGACGTCGTACTGGTCGAGGCCGGCAACCGGGTGCCCGCAGACGGCCGGATCTGCGTCGCCGCCACCCTGGAGATCGAGGAAGCGGCGCTGACCGGGGAGAGCCTCCCGGTCGGGAAGTCGACGACACCGGTGCCCGGGGACGACGTGCCGCTCGGCGACCGGACGT
>JBJMIQ010000232.1:0-4097 GCA_045806805.1 Nocardioides sp.
CTGGCCGATCGTCTCGGCAATTCTGAATTCCCCCGAAGCATCGGTACGGGTCGTGCCCGCGGCTACCGTCGAACCTGTGGAGTCGCGTGTGATCGTGTAGGTGACCGGCACGTCTGGCGCAGCCGAGCCCCCGCGGGTGACCGTTCCGGTCCAGACGAAGGTGCTGCCGACCACGGCGTCCTCGACGGGCTGGACGAGGGTGGTGGTCGACGTTTGCCACGTCGGCTGTACCAGCGCATAGGTCCACCGGCCCTCGTACGTTGCGGTGTTCTGGTAGAAGAAGCTGAACCGGTTGTCGCGGCAGCGACCCGGTGTGACCGTGAGGTCGAAGCGACCTGTCTCGTCGGTGCGGACTGTGATCGGCAGATCGCTCGTGCAGTCCTGGTCCACCTCGATCTCGGCCCCCTGGAGCGGCTCGCCAAGTGCGGTGAGCGTTCCCGAGAAGGTGATCGGCTCACTCGGCGCCGGTGTGGTGGGGTAGTCGAGCGACAGGTTGGTCGGCTGCAGTGAGAAGTCGCCGTATACCTGCTGCCAGGCCGCAGGGTGAACCTCATCGCCGGCGTAGTCGAAGGTAATGATGTCGTTCCACGATCTGGGCGTGTAGGGGAACGAGAACGTTCCGTCCTCAGCGGTGGTGACCACCCGCGTGCGCACGGGCTGTCCGGAGTCGGTCGCGCCGGGCTCGTCTTCGATGTGGACCTGGGCGCCGGCGATGGGATTGCCCCGATCGGTCAGCGTGCCTGTGAGCGTGGTCTCGCGCCCCACGAACCCGTCAAGCGACGAGGGGTCGACGCTGAGGGTGGTGCTGACCACGGAAGGATCGGTGACGAGCGAGGCTGCGACGGACTGTGCTTCCCTGTGGATCACGACCAGTCCGGCACTCGTCAGTGCCGTCGCGAGCACCACGGGGTATTCCTCGCCAGGTACGGAGGCCACCCGGAAGCGGTTGAGCGTGGTGCTGGTGTCGGCCTCCCGCACGTCCACACCGCTGGCGTCCCATCCGGGCCGGGTGGAGCTTGTCACGATGGTGCCGTCCGTGTCGATCGCCGCGAGCGAGGTGACCTGAGTGCTGCGGACCGTCTCGAGCGTGTCTGGATCGAGTAGCACCAGTCTGTCCGAGAAGCTGCTGCTGCCGTAGGTGAGCACGTAGGGCAGACCGGTGCTGGAGGTCCCCAGGCCAGCCACGCGGTCAACAAACCCTCGGGTTGCGGAGACCACGCCACTGCCGGTGTCGACCAAGGACACCTTTTCGGTGGAGGGCATCAGCACCAGCAGATGACCACCCGTGGTGGAGGTCAGTCGGGGGTTGTATCCCCGAAGGTCTGTGGGTGACGGACCACCCGTCGCCGGGTCGAGCGAGAAGATGGTGTCGTCTGCGCAGCAGGAACGTCCCACTACCCATAGCCGGCCGCCGGCCCACGCCAGATCGGCCACCTCCTGGAAGTCGGGCAGGTCGTAGGTCTTCTCCATTGCGAGACTGTCGGCGTCGAGCCTGACCACACGATGTGTCTCCAGAGCAACGAACAGCGAGGTCCCGTCGGCGCTCAGGGCCATCGAGGAGGCGCCGGGGAGGCCGTCGACTGTCTGGACCGGATGGCCTGTCAGGTCGGTGACCGCGAGGCGATCGTCGCCGGGGCCGGCGGTGATGTAGATCCGTCCGCGCGACTCGTCCACGACGTGGGCCGCATACGACGAGAGCGGCAGCGTGTCGCCCTTCTCCAGCATCGTGTCCGCGGCGGCTGGCGCGGCTCCGGCGAGCACCAGACCGGCAAGCAGCATCGAGAGGCATGACGCGAAGCGGAGGAAGCCGTTCATGATCGTCCCCAAGCGAATGGGCGCCCCCACAAGCGTCCGATTGTCGAGAACCCTAAACCCGGGGATCGGGGATGACTAGTCCGAACGGGCCATTTGTTCTACTGCGGCGATCGCGGCCGTGACCCCGCCCGGGCATGGTCGTTGGCAGCGTACGGATCGCATCTGCAGCGGTTCACGCCGGTCCCCCCGGCGGCGCTGGATCTCTCCAGACGCTCGCCGGCCCCGGATCCAAGAGGACCGGGGCCGGCGAGTTGGGGAACCCGTGCCTAGGAGGCGTCCGAGTCGAGCACCAGGGTCGCGTGCTCCTCGTTGTCCCCACGGCGGTAGGTGACCGTCACCTCGTCACCTGGGCGATAGGCCCTGATCGTCGCCACGAGTGAGTCGGAATCGGTGATGAGCGTGTCATCGAGCCGGGTGATCACGTCGCCCTTCTCGAGCCCGGCCTCGTCGGCGGTCGAGCCGTTGGTGACTTCCTGGACCTGCGCGCCCTCGGCAGGGAGCTCGCCGGCTTGCTGCTGGACGTCGGAGACCGTGATGCCCAGTCGGGCGTGCGTCGGGGTCTCGCCGGCGAGCATCTGCTGGATGACCGGCATCGCCTCATCGATCGGGATCGCGAAACCGAGGCCGATCGAGCCACCCTGGCCCCCGGAGTCCCCACTGGTCCGGATGGCGGAGTCGATGCCGACGACTGCGCCGTTCATGTCGACCAGCGGCCCACCGCTGTTGCCGGGGTTGATCGCGGCGTCGGTCTGGATGGCCGGGTACGTCGTGCTGTTGCCCTCGGCGTCCGTGCCGACGCTGACCGGCCGGTCGAGCGCCGAGACGATGCCGCTCGTCACG
Source organism: Nocardioides sp. (assembly GCA_045806805.1). Taxonomy (GTDB): domain Bacteria; phylum Actinomycetota; class Actinomycetes; order Propionibacteriales; family Nocardioidaceae; genus Nocardioides. The sequence goes on from JBJMIQ010000232.1 coordinate 2,656, forward strand.
GTGGAGTCGAGCCCGAACGGCGAGCCCACAGCCACGACCTGCTGGCCGATGTCGAGGTTTGCGGACTTGCCGATCGTCGCCTTGGTCAGACCGTTGACGTCCTCGGCCTTGATCACGGCAGTGTCGGTGAGTGGGTCGGTGCCGAGGACCTTCGCTGGGGCTTCGTCACCGTTCTCGAAGGACACCGAGATGCGCCCGGTGTCGCCAGCCAGCTCGACCACGTGGTTGTTGGTCAGGATGTCGCCGTCCTCGCTGAGGATGATCCCCGAGCCGGACCCGCTGACCGACTGCCCCTCGGACTCGCCGACCACGTTGATCTTGACGACCGACGGCAGGACCTCTGCGGCGACCTGCTCGACCGAGCCGTCCTTGGCAGGGGCATCGCCGGAGTCGACGACGGGAATCGAGCTGGTGGAGCTGGTGCCACCCGAGGTCGGCGCCTCGTCGGGTCCCCACTCCTGCCAGGCGGCGGCGCCGGCGACGCCGGCACCGCCCCCCAGCAAGAGGGCGCCGACGAGCACCGACCCCACGATCACACCGCGTCCACGGCTGCGCGGGGGATGCTCGCCGTAAGGAGTTGGTGGGGGGATGATCGGTCGGGTCTCGTTGTAGTCGGTCACGACTCCCACGGTGCCCGGGGACCCTGTGATCACCCTGAGATGTTGCTAGGGAGCGCTCAAGAAGACGTTGGGATCCCCGGTGAGCCGGGGAATCCTGCACTTCCAAGGCAGTGCGTTGCCCTGGAAGTGCAGGGAATGACCTGGGCGTGGGCCTGGAGTTACCGGTGGGACGCGCCGCTCACAGCTTGCGGACTGGATCGCCCGGACGGACCGTCCCGCCGGCCACCACCCGGGCGTTGAGGCCGCGGAGCCGCATCTGCTTGCCGACATCGGAGTTGATGAAGCTGACGGCCTCGTGGCCGAAGCGGCGCACGAACTTGGCGCACCCGGTGTGCGGCTTGTCCGACACCTCGATCACCGCTCCGCCGTTGTCGGGGTCTCCCAGGGCGATCCGGCTGCCTGCGGGGAGGTTGGTGTAGGAGATGTCCAGGTCGACGTAGAGCTGGTCGCCGGCGAGGGCGCGCTCCTCGTCGGTGTCGGCGAGCAGGCCGATCATCCGCGAGCTCATCACGGTCACCTGCGCCTTCAGGTGCCGGCCCTCGGCGATCGCCCGTGACCTGGCGCGGGCGAGCCAGTTGTCGCCGATGAGGCCCTCCGCCTCGTCCAGGACGCCCTGGTCCAGGACCTCCCGCTCAGCGTTGGCCGGACGTCGTACGACCAGGTCGAGCGTGCCCAGCTCGGCAGGTGCGGCCCGAAGATGGTCCATGTGAGCCGCCAGCTCATCGCTGGTGCGGAGGGTCGCGCGGGTCATGGGCACAGTCTGACCGGTCCGACCGCGCCCTGTCCCATCCGCGCGCATAACCTCCCTTCATGACGACTGCC
>JBJMIQ010000233.1:0-16466 GCA_045806805.1 Nocardioides sp.
CCTCGACACCCCTCGACCTGCTGCCCGGCGTCGAGCCCTCGCCGCAGGCGCTGCTGCTCCTCGTGCGACAGCGCGAGCGCGACTCCGAGCGGGGCGGTGAGTGCCCCGGCGACCTCCCGGCGCCGTCGGACCCCGCTCTCGTCGAGCGGGCCCGCGCGGCGAAGGCCGCGCTCGGCGACCGCGTCTTCGTGCTGGGCCACCACTACCAGCGCGACGAGGTCATCCAGTTCGCCGACGTCACCGGTGACTCGTTCAAGCTGGCCCGGGAGGCGGCGGCGCGCCCGGACGCGGAGTTCATCGTGTTCTGCGGCGTGCACTTCATGGCCGAGTCGGCCGACATCCTGACCGGCCCTGACCAGACGGTGGTGCTGCCGGACCTCGCGGCCGGCTGCTCGATGGCGGACATGGCCCGGCTCACCCAGGTCGAGGCCGCGTGGGACGCGATGGTCGCTGCCGGGGTCGCGGAGTCGGTCGTCCCGGTCACGTACATGAACTCCTCCGCCGACATCAAGGCCTTCTGCGGCCGCAACGGCGGCGTGGTCTGTACGTCTTCCAACGCCGAGGTGGCGCTGGAGTGGGCGTTCGACCAGAAGCCGGACGCGAAGGTGCTGTTCCTCCCCGACCAGCACCTCGGACGCAACACCGCCGTCCTCAAGATGGGTATGTCGCTCGACGACTGCGTGGTGTGGAATCCGCACCTGCCGGGCGGCGGGCTCACCGAGGAGCAGCTGCGCAACGCCCGGATGATCCTGTGGAAGGGCCACTGCTCGGTGCACGGCCGGTTCTCCCCCGATGTCGTGGACGAGCTGCGCGCCAGCGTCCCCGGCATCCAGATCCTGGTGCACCCCGAGTGCCGCCACGAGGTGGTCCTCAAGGCCGACCTGGTCGGGTCCACCGAGTTCATCATCAAGACGATCGAGGCCGCGGCGTCGGGCTCGAGCTGGGCGATCGGCACCGAGCTCAACCTGGTGAAGCGGCTGGCCGACCAGCACCCCGACAAGAACATCTCCTTCCTCGACCGGACCGTGTGCTACTGCTCGACGATGAACCGGATCGATCTCCCCCACTTCGTGTGGGCGATGGAGTCGCTCGCCGCCGGCGCCGTGGTCAACCAGATCCAGGTCGACCCCGACACCGAGCAGCAGGCCAAGGTCGCCCTCCAGCGGATGCTCGAGCTCCCCGGCAAGTCGCACAAGGACTGAGGCGGCGGCTACAGTCCGGGCGCGCCCCAGACTGCCAGCCAGCGCTGCAGGTCCTTCTCGAGGGGCAGCTCCGCGGCCAGGGCATCACGGACCTGGATCTCGAGCAGGTTGTCGCGCTGCTGGGGGCCCTTGGGGGCGAAGGGGTAGAAGGTGCCTCGGCGGTAGAGGTAGACGAGGCCGGCCCGGCGCCCGCCGGTGTCGCCGAAGGGGACCAACGTGCACAGGAGTCCGGACCCGAACCCCTGCTCCTCAAGAGCGGTGTTCACGGCGTGAAGGTCCGTGCAGATGCCGGCGACGTCGCTGGTGTCGTCGCGGGCCACGGTGAGCCACGTGAACCCGAAGTCGTCGGTGCTCGACTGGACGTCGGGTGCCTCCGGGTCGGCATTGAGGAGCTCGACGACCTCCGACTGCATCTCCCGGAATGCCGCTCCCTCCGCGGCCCGGAAGCAGACCGAGCCGGTCCCCGCCGGATCGAGGCCGATGCCGGTCTGCAGCGTCACCGCGGCGCTGGGCACCAGGAACAGCGCGTCGAGGTTGGGCCCGGACGTCGTACGACGCCCGCGCAGGGCGTCCCACAGTCCCATCAGCGCTCGGTGCGGCCCAGCTCCGCCTGGATCCGGGCCAGCTGCTCGAGTCGCTGCTCGAGGGATGGGTGGGTCGAGGTGAGGGTCTTGAGGGTGGCGCCACTGATCGCCGGCGCGATGAAGAAGGCGTTCATCGACTTGCTGGCCCGAAGGTCGCCCTGAGGGATCGTGGCCATCTCGCCGGTGATCTTCTGCAGCGCCGAGGCCAACGCTGCGGGCTTGAGGGTGAGGTAGGCGCCCGCCCGGTCGGCGCAGAGCTCGCGGTAGCGGCTCAGCAGCCGGAGCAGGAAGAAGCTGATCGCGTAGACGACCAGGCTGATCACCAGGGCGCCGACGACCCCGATGGCCCCTTCGCGGCTGCGCGAACGGCCGAACAGTGCGCCGTACTGGGCCCCGCGTGCCATCATCCCCGCGACGATGCCTGCGGAGGCCGCCACCGTCATCACCAGCACGTCGCGGTGGGCAACGTGGGAGAGCTCGTGGGCAAGCACCGCCTCGAGCTCCTCGGGCGTCAGCTTGCCCATGATGCCCGTGGTCACGCAGACCACCGCCCGGTCCGGCGAGCGCCCGGTGGCGAACGCGTTGGGGATGTCCATCTCGGCGATGCCGACCCGGGGCTTGGGCATCTCGGCCATCGCGCAGAGCCGGTCGATGATGCCGTGGAGCTCGGGGTACTCCTCCGGCGTGACCTCGTAGGCCCGCATCGCCCGCATCGCCGCCTTGTCGGAGTTCCACCACTGCCAGAAGGCGATGCCGATGCCGATCACGCCGATGAAGGGTGCGTAACTCGGAAGCAGGTACATCATGCCCACGATGAGCGCGACGAAGAGCCCACCGAGCAGGAACATGACCGTCGACATCCGGACGGTGAGACCGGTGTCCTTGATGAACCGCGAGCGAGGCATGCGTCAGCCCGGAATCAGGCCGTCGTCGCTGAGGAGGGCGCGGACCTCGTCGATGCTCGCGTCGGCGGGCGGCAGGATCAGGTCGGACTCGTCGAGACTCTCCACCTCATGGGGCACGCCGACCCTACGGACTCCGTCGAGCAGCCTGGTGAGGGCGGCGGCGAAGGCCTTCGGGTCGTCGGCCTCGACCGCAGCCTCGACGGCGGAGTCGTACTGGTTGAGCCGTTCGAGGGCGTCCTCGCCGACGTCGTACTGACCCTCGCCGAGGATCCGGACGATCACTTTTGTTCATCCTCCGTCGTGGTCTTCTCCGGCGACTCCGACAGGATGTCGCCGCCCTCGATGGCCTGCGGCTGGCTGGAGGCCTTGAGCCGGGCCAGCTCGGACTCCACATCGCTCTCGGAGCTCATGGCATCGAGCTCGCGGGCGATGTCGTCGCCGGCGCCGACCTGGCTGACGTCGTCCAGGGCGCCGGAGGCGATCAGCTCGTCGATGGCACCGGCGCGGGCCTGCATCTGGGCGGTCTTGTCCTCGGCCCGCTGGATGGCCAGACCGACGTCGCCCATCTCCTCGCCGATGCCGGACATTGCTTCGTTGATCCGGGTCTGCGCCTCGGCCGCGGTGTAGGTGGCCTTGATCGTCTCCTTGCGGGTGCGGAAGGACTCGACCTTGGCCTGCAGTCGTTGCTGGGCCAGGGTGAGCTTCTCCTCCTCCCCCTGGAGCTGAGCGTGCTGGGCCTTGAGATCGGCGATCTGCGAGGTGAGGCCGGACTTGCGGGTGAGGGCCTCGCGGGCGAGGTCTTCCCGTCCGACCGAGATGGCCTTCTCGGCCTGGCCCTGCAGCTTGGTCGACTGCGCCTCGAGCTGGTTCACCTGGAGCTCGACCCGCTTCCGGCTGGTGGCCACGTCGGCCACGCCGCGGCGTACCTTTGAGAGGAGGTCGAGCTGGCGCTGGTAGCTGTAGTCGAGCGTCTCGCGAGGGTCCTCCGCCTTGTCGAGCGCCTTGTTCGCCTTGGATCTGAAGATCAGGCTGATGCGCTTCATGATGCTCATGGGGATTACGCCCCCTCCTCGCCGGTGAATCGAACTTGGTGCGTTCACCCTAGTGTCCCACCCAAGGTGCGGCGAGCCCCGCCACGCGCCTCGGGGAGCGCCACCCCCGCAGGTAGGATCGTCGCGATCCCACCCCCTGATCCTCCAAGGTTCCCCCGTTGTTCCGACGCCACAAGTCCGACTCAGAGACCCAGCCCTCCGGCACGGTCGTCAAGGAGGGCGGCAAGGGTCGCCCGACGCCCAGCCGCAAGGAGGCCGAGGCTGCGGCCCGGGCCCGGGCCAAGGTGCCGCGCACCCGCAAGGAGCTCGCGAAGGCCCAGCGTGCGGCGCGCTTCGAGTCCAGCCAGCGGGTGCGCTCGGCGATGAAGTCTGGCGACGAGCGCTACTTCCTGGCGCGCGACAAGGGACCGGTCCGCTCGTTCATCCGCGACTTCGTCGACAGCCGCTTCTCGTTCGTCGAGATGATGATCCCGCTGCTGCTCCTCACCCTGGCGCTCGGCTACTCCGGCAACCCCAACCTGGCCAGCATCGGCAACACGATCCTGCTGGGGACGATGGTCCTCGTGGTCGTCGACCTGCTCGTCATGCGGTTTCGGATGCGCCGCGAGCTGGCCCGGCGCTTCCCTGACGAGAGCACCAAGGGAACGACGTACTACGCGGTGATGCGCTCGTTGCAGATGAAGTTCATGCGCATGCCCAAGGCCAAGGTCAAGATCGGGCAGAAGCTGCCCGAGCACTACCGCTGAGCCTCACCCGTCATAGTCCAGGACGACCTTCGCCGAGGTCGGGTGGGACTGGCAGGTGAGCACGTAGCCCTTCTCGATCTCGTCGGGCTCGAGCGCGTAGTTGGCGTCCATCTGGACGGTGCCCTCCAGCAGCCGGGCCCGGCAGGTGCCACACACCCCGCCCCGGCAGGCAAAAGGCAGGTCGGAGCGGACCCGGAGGCCGGCCTCGAGCACGCCCACGTCGTCGGGTCGCAGCGGGAACTCCGACGCCCGGCCGTCGAGGCGGATGGTGACCGAGGCGGCCCCTTCGGCGCCGTCGACGAGGCTGGCCACCGGCGCCCGCGGAACCGGGTCGGCGTGGAACAGCTCGCTATGGATGCGGGTGGCACCCGCGTCGGTGAGCACTCCGCGGAGCTCATCGACCATCTGCTGCGGTCCGCAGAGGAACCAGTCGTCGACCTCCTTGGCCGGGATCAGCGCCTCGAGGATCCCCCGCAGCCGGTCGGCGTCGAGTCGTCCGGAGAGGAGCTCGACGTCCTGCGGCTCCCGCGAGAGGACGTGGATGATCTGGAGGCGCTCCGGGTGGCGGTCCTTGAGGTCGTGCACCTCGTCGAGGAACATCACCGAGCGGCTGGTCCGGTTGGCGTAGATCAACGTCACGAAGGCCCCCGGCTCACCTTCGAGGATCGCCGCGAGGATCGAGAGCACCGGTGTGATGCCGGACCCGGCGGCGATGGCGACGTAGTGGCGCGCCGAGGCGGGGTCGAGCTCGGTCGTGAACCGGCCCGCCGGGGTGGAGACCTCGAGCTCGTCGCCGATCCGGAGGCGACCGACGACGTCCTGGCTGAACGCGCCGCCCGGGAGCCGCTTCACCCCGATCCGGAGAGCGCCGGAGGAGGGCGGGGTGCAGATGGAGTAGGAACGGCGTACGTCGTCGCCGCCCCGGATGTTGAGGTGCTGGCCGTGGGCGAAGGCGTAGTCGGTCCGCAGCTCCTCGGGCACGTCGAACGTGATCGCGACGGAGTCGTCGGTCAGCTCGTCGATGGCGGCGACCCGCAGGTGGTGGAACGCCGCGTGCTGGGTGGTCGTCGGCACTCTAGAGGGCCTTGAAGTGGTCGAAAGGCTCCCGGCAGGAGCGGCACACCCAGAGCGACTTGCAGGCCGTCGAGCCGAACCTGCTGGACTCCCGGGTGTCGAGGCTGCCGCACTGGGGGCAGCGCACGGAGAGCTGGAGCGACACAGGTCCGTCGTCACGCCGACGCTCCGGTGGGGCGACGCCGTAGGCGGCGAGCTTCTCGCGGCCGGCCTCGGTCATCCAGTCGGTGGTCCACGCCGGGGCAAGCACGAACTCCACGCAGACCTGCCGATAGCCCGCCTGGGAGAGGACGTCGACCAGGTCGGTGCGGATCGTCTCCATCGCCGGGCAACCGGAGTAGGTGGGCGTGATCTGGACGTGCACGCGTCCCTGGTCGTCCTCGGTGACGTCGCGCAGGATGCCGAGGTCGTCGATCGTGACCACGGGGAGCTCGGGGTCGAGCACCTCGGCGGCAATGTCCCAGGCCCGGCTGCGCGTGGGGGTCCCTGTCACCATGCTGCCTCCGGGTGGGAACGGGCGAGGTGCTGCATCTCCGCGAGGAGGTAGCCCATCTCCTCGGTATGGACACCCAATCGCCCGGTTGCCCCTCCAGGTGTCGGTACAACGCCAGCCTCGGCTGTGGGTGAGCTCAGGGTGGCCTCGGCGACGACTGCCTCGACCCGGGTGAGTACGCCGTCGCGCAGGCGGGCCGGGTCGACCGCGACGCCGTCGGCGACGAGGCCGGCGTCCACGGTCGAGCCGTCGAAGAGCTCCTCCATCCAGGGCCACTCGGCGTCGAGGGCGACCTGCATGCGGGCGTGTGACTCCTCCGTCCCGTCGCCGAGCCGGACGACCCAGTGCCGGGCGTGGTCGAGGTGGTAGGCCACCTCCTTGACAGCCTTGCCGGCGACGCCGGCCAGCGTCGGGTCGGTGCTGTGGGCGAGGGCGGAGTAGAGCTCGCATTGCCACGCGGAGAAGATCAGCAACCGGGCCATGGCCACCCCGAAGTCGCGCTGGTCGCGCTCGACCAGCTTGACGTTGCGGAAGTCGCGTTCGTCGCGGAGGTAGGCGAGGCAGTCCTCGCTCCGGCCAGCGCCCTCGACCTGCCCGGCGTAGGCGAGAAGCGACCGTGCCTGGCCGAGCTGATCGAGGCCGATGTTGGCCATCGCGACGTCCTCCTCGAGCTGGGGAGAACGGCTGATCCACCAGCCCATCCGCTGGGCGGAGATCAAGGCGTCATCGGCGAGGCCGAGAACGTAGTCAAAGAGTGGCGCGCTCGGAGGGGCGTTCATAGATGTTCCACCCCCTCGGGCACGTCGTAGAAGGTCGGGTGCCGGTAGATCTTGTCGGCGGCCGGGTCGAAGAACGAGTCCCGCTCGTCGGGTGTGCTGGCCTCGATGTCGGCGGAGCGGACCACCCAGATCGAGACACCCTCCTGCCGGCGGGTGTAGAGATCGCGGGCGTTGCGCAGCGCCATCTCGGCGTCGGGGGCGTGCAGCGAGCCCGCGTGCACGTGGGACAGCCCGCGCCGCGAGCGGACGAAGACCTCCCAGAGCGGCCAGTCCTTCATGCCACGCTCTCATGGGGCTCGTGCTTGGCAGCGTAGGCCGACGCGGCCTCGCGAACCCAGGCGCCGTCCTCGTGGGCGCTGACCCGGTGGGCCATCCGCTGGGCGTTGCAGGGCCCGTTGCCCTGGATCACCTCGAACAGCTCGGTGAAGTCGATCTCGCCGTAGTCGTAGTGGCCCCGCTCCTCGTTCCAGGAGATCTCCGGATCGGGAAGGGTGAGCCCGAGCGCCTCGGACTGGGGCACGGTCATGTCGACGAACCGCTGGCGCAGGGCGTCGTTGGAGAACCGCTTGATCCCCCAGGCCATCGACTGTGCGGAGTTCGGCGAGTCGTCGTCGGGTGGCCCGAACATCATCAGCGAGGGCCACCAGTAGCGGTTGACGGCGTCCTGGGCCATCTCCTTCTGGGCGGGGGTCCCGTGGGACAGCGTGTGCAGGATCTCGAAGCCCTGCCGCTGGTGGAAGGACTCCTCCTTGCAGACCCGGACCATCGCCCGGGCGTAGGGACCGTAGGAGCACCGGCACAGCGGCACCTGGTTGACAATGGCGGCCCCGTCGACCAGCCAGCCGATCGCGCCGACATCGGCCCAGGTGAGGGTGGGGTAGTTGAAGATCGAGGAGTACTTCTGGCGTCCGGAGTGCAACTGGTCGAGCAGGTCGGCGCGGTCGGCGCCGAGGGTCTCCGCGGCGGCGTAGAGGTAGAGGCCGTGGCCGGCCTCGTCCTGGACCTTGGCCATCAGGATCGCCTTGCGGCGCAGGCTGGGCGCCCGGCTGATCCAGTTGCCCTCGGGCTGCATCCCGATGATCTCGGAGTGTGCGTGCTGGGCGATCTGGCGGATCAGGGTCTTGCGGTAGCCCTCGGGCATGTCGTCGCGGGGCTCGATGCGTCCTTCGTCCTCGAGGAGCCGGGTGAACGCAGGGGGATCCCCGCCCTGGTTCCTGGACTGGTCATCGGTCTTGGGGCCGCCGAAGTCGTTGCCGTACACGGCTCCGAGGATACCAGCGTTGTTACACAATGACGCATCCATGCAACCGATTTGTAACAGGACCCATGAGCCAGACTGAGGGGTATGAGCGGACCCACAGCGGATGTCTCGGTCAGGGTCGCCTGGGCCGACGACGCCGAGGCGATCGCCGCCGTCCAGGCGCGCGCCTGGCGGTCGTCGTACGACGGCCTGCTGCCCGCCGCAGCCTTCGAGATCGACCCGGAGCGGGCGGCGCAGGTGTGGCGGAGCACCCTCGCCAAGCCGTTGGACGCCCGGACCCGCGTCCTGGTGGCCCTCGAGCGCAACCGGGTCGTCGGCTTCGCCATCACCACCCCGGCCACCGACCCCGACTGCGACCCCGGGTCAGACGCGGAGCTGATGGAGCTGACGGTCGACCCCGGCGAACGCGGGCACGGCCACGGATCGCGGCTGGTGCAGGCCGCCGTCGAGACGATGGCTGCGGACCGGTTCACCCGAGCCGTCCTGTGGGCGGTCGCCGGTGACGACGATCTGCGGGAATTCCTGTCGGGCGCCGGCTGGGCACCGGACACAGCGCACCGCGAGCTTGACCTCGAGGGCGACGGCACCACGCTGGTCAAGCAGGTGCGGCTGCACACCGGGATCTCCTCCGCGTGAGCGGCGCGGCCCTGGACCCCCGCGAGCGCAGTGGGATCATCCGGGACGGACTGGGTGTCGGCATCGCCACGGGCACCTACGGCATTTCCTTCGGCGCCGTCGCCGTCGGGGCCGGTCTGTCCGTCGCCCAGACGTGCGCCCTGTCCCTGCTGATGTTCACCGGCGCCAGCCAGTTCGCGATGGTGGGCGTCCTCGCCGCGGGCGGCACTCCCCTGTCCGGCGCGCTGACCGCGCTGCTGCTCGGCACCCGCAACACCCTGTACGGACTGCGTCTCGCCCCGCTCCTCAACTGGTCCGGGGCCCGGCGCGTGGCTGCTGCGCACCTGGTCATCGACGAGTCCACCGCGATGTCGGTGACGCGTCCGTCGACTCCGGCCGCCCGGGTCGGCTTCCTGACCACCGGCATCACGATCTTCGTCCTGTGGAACGTCGCGACCCTGGTCGGCGCCCTCGGTGGGCGGGCACTGGGTGACCCGCGCACCTACGGACTCGACGCCGCGGTCGGCGCCGCGTTCCTGGCCCTCCTCTGGCCCAGGCTGCGCGACCGCCGCAACCGGGCCACGGCTCTCGCCGCCGCGCTCGTCGCGCTCGGTCTGGTCCCGTTCACGGCCGCCGGCGTCCCGGTGCTGGCGTCGGCCGGGGTCGCGCTGCTGGCCGGCGTGCTCTGGACCGGCCAGGACAAGACCGAGTGGCCGGAGGTCAACCGATGATCTGGTGGGCGGTGCTGGGCGCGGGCGTGGCCTGCTACCTCCTGAAGCTGGCCGGGCTCTCGGTGCCCGCGCGGGTTCTGGAGCGCCCGCTCGTGGAGCGGATCGCCGACCTGATCCCGGTCGCCCTGCTGGCGGCGCTGGTGGCGGTGCAGGTGTTCGCTTCCGGGACCACGCTGGTCGTGGATGCGCGCGCGGTCGGGCTCGGCGCCGCCGTGCTGCTCCTGCTCGTCCGGGCGCCCTTCCTCGTGGTGGTGTTCGGCGCGGCCCTCGTGGCGGCGGTGGTCCGGCTGGTGTAGGCCCGCACCGGGTCTCCCCGGTGCGGGCCTGTCCAGAGCGCTTGCGCTAGTTCACGCTGACAGCACTCCACGCGGCGGCAACGGCGTTCCACTGCGTGCTGCCGGCGCCGTACAAGTCACGCGCGGCATTCAGCGACGCCGTGCGGGCCCCGGCGTAGTTGGTGCTGCTGGTCATGTAGACCGTCAGCGCGCGGTACCAGATCTTGCCGGCGGCGTCCCGGCCAATCCCGGTGACCGTGGAGCCGTTGCAGGTCGGCGAGTTGTGAGCGACGCCGCCGATCGTCTTGGCCCCGGAGCCCTCGGCGAGCAGGTAGAAGAAGTGGTTGCCCACCCCCGAGGAGTAGTGGACGTCGGCCTGACCGACGGTGGGGCTGTAGCAGTCGAACGACGAACCGTCGCTGCTCGGCTTGTCCATCCGGCGGAACCCAAGGTGTTGCTTGAGGTCGAACTCTTCGCCGATCAGGTAGTCGCCCGGGTCGTTGGCGTTGGCGGCGTAGAACTCCACCAGGGTGCCGAAGATGTCGGAGGTCGACTCGTTGAGACCGCCGGACTCGCCGGAGTAGGTCAGGTTGGCGGAGTTCTCGGTGTCGCCGTGCGACATCTCGTGACCGGCCACGTCCTGGGAGACCAACGGACCGAAGTCGGCGCCGTCGCCGTCGCCGTAGGTCATCTTGGTGCCGTCCCAGAACGCGTTGACGTAGCCGTTGCCGTAGTGGACACGGTTGAACGAGCCCTTGCCGGTGCCGAAGATGCCGTTCCGGCCGTGGACGTTCTTGTAGTAGTCCCACGTCATGTTCGTGCCGTACTGCGCGTCGACGGCGGCCGACTGGCGGTTGGCGGTGGTGCCGGTGCCCCATGCGTTGTCGGCGTCGGTGAACAGCGTGCCCGCCTGGCAGCCGGAGCCGAAGTACTGGCAGAAGATGCTGTCCGACTTGTTGTTCATGTCGGTCGTGTAGGTGCCGCCGCGCGTCGCGTCCTTGAGCTGGTACGTCGAGCCGGAGAGCGTGGTCGAGAGCGGCACCGTGCCGGAGTACAGCGACTGGCCGGAGCCGTCGACGGTCATGATGTGGTCCTCGCTGCGGATCACCTTGCCGGACACGGCGTCGACGTAGGTCGACAGGCGGCTGGGGGTGCCGTCGGCCCGAGTGCCACCGCTGAGGACCTCCCAGGCCAGTCGGGGTGTGACGCCAGTGGCGTCCACCACCAGCGTCGGGTTGCCGCGCGAGGTGAGACCGGAGATCGCCGTGGTGGCGCGGGCGTTGCCGAGCGCCTTGGTGCTGGCCGCGGCGGGGGTGAGCGCCGGGTTGACCGAGAGCTCCAGCGGTCGCGCCAACGTCTGGCTGACACCTTTCCACGCCCCCTGCGGGCCGCGGTGGACAACGAGGTCGCCGCCGATGACGCGCAGGCCGTGGTACGTGCGCTCCATCCTCACGTGGGTACTGCCGTCACGGTCGGTCAGGATGTGGGTGACCCTGAAGTCCTGTCCTCCGGCGGCGCGTGCCGCCGCGGGGTGATCCGCCAGGGCGCCGAGTGCTGCCCGTGCGGCGTTGGCGCGGTCAGCGGTGTTGCCGCTGGCTCCGCCCGTCTGCACACCGACGACCGTGACAGCCAGTGCGGCCGCGATCGCCAGGCCCGAGATCCTGCGCATGTAGAAGCCTTCCTGCTCAATGGGGTTTGCGACCGAAAGCGTTCCACAACCCGCGGTGGCGCGGGAAGAACGATCGTGGTGCATATTCCTGCACCGCAGGAACATGCAGATCCTGGTCCGGACCCGACCAGGACTTGGCCGAGATCGAGGCTCAGTCCAGATCCAACTCAGTCCAGATCGAGGAACTGCTCGAGCCCGACCGTGAGCCCCGGGTGCGAGCCGACCGCCCGGACCCCGACCAGCACGCCTGGGGTGAAGGAGGCCCGGTCCAGCGAGTCGTGCCGGATCGTGAGGGTCTCCCCCAGGCCGCCGAGCACGACCTCCTGGTGGGCGACCAGTCCCCGGATCCGCAAGCCATGGACCCGGATCCCCTCGACGTCCGCGCCCCGCGCGCCTTCGAGGGCGGATGACGTCGCGTCGGGGACCGGCCCCGAACCGGCCTCGCGCCGGGCGGCCGCGATCAGCTGGGCCGTACGACGCGCGGTGCCAGACGGCGCGTCCGCCTTGTCGGGGTGATGCAGCTCGACCACCTCCACGGACTCGTAGAAGGGGGCAGCGGTCGCGGCAAAGCGCATCATCAGCAGGGCGCCGATGGAGAAGTTCGGTGCGACGAGGACGCCCACACCGGGAGCGTCATCGAGCCAGCGCCGGAGCGTCTCCAGCCGCTCGTCGTCGAAGCCGGTGGTACCGACGACGGCGTGGATTCCGTGGTCGAGGCAGAACTCGAGGTTGTCCATGACCACGTCCGGGTGGGTGAAGTCGACGACGACCTGGGCGTCGGAGCCGACCAGTCCGTCCAGCTCGTCGTCGGCGTCGATGCGCGCCACCAGCTCGGTGTCGTCGGCCTCCTCGACGGCACGGCAGACCTCGGACCCAACCTTGCCGAGCGCCCCGAGCACACCCACCCTGATCGCGTCGGTCACGTGGCCCAACCTAGGCCATCATCGATATCTGGCAGGCTGGTGCCATGCGGGCGCAGACGATTCCGGCGCGGATCCGGTGGGCGGTCGACCTCATGGACGTCGGGCCGGCCGACAACATCCTGGAGATCGGCTGCGGCCCGGGCGCCGGAGCAGAGCTGATCTGCCAGCGACTGGAGACCGGGAAGCTCTTCGCCATCGACCGTTCCGAGTCGGGGGTCGACCGCACCAAGCGACGCTGTCGCAAGTACATCGAGGCCGGACGGCTCACGGTCCGCCAGATCGACCTGGCCACCCTGCGGGTCCCCGTCCGGCGGCTGCACAAGGTGTTCGCGTTCAACGTCAACCTGTTCTGGGTGCGCGCGTGCACCGACGAGGTGGCCCTGTTGCACGAGCGGGTGCTCCCCGGTGGCGCTGTCTACCTGTTCTACGACGCCAGCCGGTCGGACATGGTCCCCCACATCGTCCAGAAGGCCTCCGCGGCCCTGACCGCAGGCGGGTTCCGCGTGTCGGTCGTCGACCAGAAGGCACCCTCAGTCGTCGGGATCATCGGCAAGCGGTGACCGGAGCGGAGCTCCGGGCACCGCTTGGATGGTGGTCGAGCGAGCCGCGCCGACCGAGCCTGCGAGGTCGCGACCGGCGTGTCGAGACCCGGTGAGACGAAAGCAAGCCTTATGGCGTGCCCGTACCCGGCCCGACGATGGCGAGGATCTCGGGCTGCGAGAACAGCTCCGAGCCCACCGCCAAGACGTCCTCGAGCGTCACGGCGTCGACGCGGTCGATGACCTCGTCGATGCTCAGCAGCTCGTCGTAGACCAGCTCCGCCTTGCCGAGCCGGGACATGCGGGCGCCGGAGTCCTCGAGTCCGAGCACCAGGCCACCCTTCAGCTGGCCTTTGCCGCGGTCGAGCTCCTCCTGAGTGATGCCGTCGGCAGCGACCTTGGCCAGCTCGGCCCGGACCGTGGCCAGCACGTCGTCGAGCTTGCCCGGCAGGCAGCCGACCGAGACGCCGACCAGGCCGGCGTCCGCGTGGTGGCTGGCGAACGAGAACACCGAGTAGGCGAGCCCGCGCCGTTCCCGAACCTCCTGGAACAGCCGCGAGGACGTGCCTCCGCCCAATGCCGTGTTGAGGACGCCCAGCGCGAACCGCCGGTCGTCGGTGCGGGTGATGCCGTTGACACCGAGAACGACGTTCACCTGCTCGAAGGGCCGGCGGGCGCTGACGGTCCCGGCCCGGACCCGTCGGGCGTGCTCCTCGGCGCGCGGCACCACCGGGCTCTCGTCACCGGCGAGGAAGTCGTTGCGCGAGAACGCGCGTCGCACCTGCCGGACCAGCTTGGCGTGATCGACGGCGCCGGCGACCGCGACCACCATGTTGGCCGGCCGGTAGTTGCGGCGATAGAACCGCCGCACCTGGGAACGGGTGAGACCGCCGATCGACTCCGCGGTGCCCGCGATCGGCCGACCGAGCGGCCCGGTTCCCCACGCCTGGGCTGCGAACAGGTTGTGGACCACGTCGTCGGGATCGTCGTCGTGCATGGCGATCTCGTCGAGGATCACGTTGCGCTCGGCCTCGACGTCGGCGGCCGAGAGGAGCGAGTCGGTGACCATGTCGCCGAGGACGTCGACCGCCAGCGGCAGGTCGTCCTCGAGCACGCGGGCGTGGAAGCAGGTGTACTCCTTGGCGGTGAACGCGTTGAACTCACCGCCCACCGAGTCCAGGGCCACCGAGATGTCCATCGCCGACCGGGACTTCGTGCCTCGGAAGAGCAGGTGCTCGAGGAAGTGCGAGCAGCCGTGCAACGCGGGTGTCTCGTCGCGGGAGCCGACGCCCACCCAGACGCCGATGCTGGTGGACCGGACCCCGGCCATCTGCTCGCTGATCACCCGCAGGCCGCCGGGCAGCACGGTGCGGCGAACCCGCGAGGTCACCAGGCCGCCGTCGTCCTTGACCGTCTCCAGCGTCCGGGTGGAGCCCACCTTCTGAGGGCCCGACAGTCGCCCCGAAGACGCTGACCCGCCCTGGTTTCGAGACGGGCGCTGAGCGCCCTCCTCAACCACCGACAACGGGCGGGTCAGCCTCGAAGAGGGGTCGGTCACTCCTGGTCCGAGTCCTCGGTGTCCTCGGAGGAGCCGTCCTCGTCGACCACCGGAACCAGGGAGAGCTTGCCCCGGTCGTCGATCTCGGCGATCTGGACCTGGAGCTTCTGGCCCACCGAGACGACGTCCTCGACGGCCTCGACGCGCTTGCCTCCGGCCAGGGAGCGCAGCTTGCTGATGTGCAGCAGGCCGTCCTTCCCGGGCATCAGCGAGACGAAGGCGCCGAAGTTGGTCGTCTTCACGACCGTGCCGAGGTAGCGCTCGCCGACCTCGGGCATGGTCGGGTTGGCGATCGCGTTGACCGCGGCCTTGGCCGCCTCGGCAGCCTCGCCGTTGGTGGCACCGATGTAGATCGTGCCATCGTCCTCGATGGACAGCGACGCGCCGGTGTCGTCCTGGATCTGGTTGATGATCTTGCCCTTGGGCCCGATGACCTCGCCGATCTTGTCGACGGGGACGCGGACCGTGATGATCCGCGGAGCGTGGACCGACATCTCCTCGGGCTCGTCGATGGCCTCGGCCATCACGTCGAGGATCGCGATCCGGGCATCCTTGGCCTGGTCGAGGGCGGCGGCTAGGACCTCGGCCGGGATGCCGTCGAGCTTGGTGTCGAGCTGCAGCGCCGTGACGAACTCGCGGGTGCCGGCGACCTTGAAGTCCATGTCACCGAACGCGTCCTCCGCACCGAGGATGTCGGTAAGGGCGACGTACTGCGTCTCACCGTCGACCTCGCCGGAGATCAGGCCCATGGCGATACCGGCCACGGCGGCGCGCAGCGGCACCCCGGCCTGCAGGAGCGACATCGTGGAGGCGCAGACCGACCCCATCGAGGTGGAGCCGTTGGACCCCATGGCCTCCGAGAGCTGCCGGATCGCGTAGGGGAACTCCTCGCGCGTCGGCAGCACCGGCAGCAGCGCCCGGCGGGCCAGCGCGCCGTGGCCGACCTCGCGACGCTTCGGCGAGCCCACCCGGCCGGTCTCGCCGGTGGAGAACGGCGGGAAGACGTACTTGTGCATGTAGCGCCGGGTCTTCTCCGGGGAGAGGGTGTCCAGCTTCTGCTCGAGGGTGAGCATGTTGAGCGTGCTCACGCCGAGGATCTGGGTCTCGCCACGCTCGAACAGCGCGGAGCCGTGGACCCGCGGGATCACACCGACCTCGGCGTGGAGTGGGCGGATGTCGGCCAGGCCGCGGCCGTCGATCCGGACCTTGTCGCGCAGGACCCGCTCGCGGACGAGCTGCTTGTTGAGCGCGCGGAACGCGGCGCCGATCTCCTTCTCGCGGCCCTCGAACTGCGGCGCGACCTTCTCCAGCACGCTGGCCTTGATCTCGTCGAGCCGGTCCTCGCGCTCGTGCTTGCCGCCGATGGTGAGCGCCGAAGCGGTCTCGTCCTTCACGGCGGCCTCGACGGCGGCGTACACGTCGTCCTGGTAGTCCAGGAAGATCGGGAACTCCTCGACCGGCTTGGCGGCCTGCTTGGCCAGCTCGACCTGCGCCTCGCAGAGCTGCTTGATGAACGGCTTGGCGGCCTCGAGACCGCCGGCGACGACCTCCTCGGTCGGAGCCTGCTTGCCCTGGTTCTGCACCAGGTCCCAGGTGGTCTCCGTGGCCTCGGCCTCGACCATCATGATCGCGACGTCACCGGTCTCGGTGACCCGGCCGGCGACGACCATGTCGAACACGGCCTCCTCGAGCTGGCTGTGCGTCGGGAACGCGACCCACTGGCCGTCGATCAGGGCGACGCGGGTGCCACCGACCGGGCCGCTGAACGGCAGGCCGGAGAGCTGGGTGGACGCGGACGCGGCGTTGATCGCGAGCACGTCGTACGGCGCGTCGGGGTTGAGCGCCAGCACGGTGATGACGACCTGGACCTCGTTGCGCAGGCCCTTCTTGAAGGTCGGGCGCAGCGGGCGGTCGATCAGCCGGCAGGTGAGGATCGCGTCCTCGCCCGGCCGACCCTCGCTGCGGAAGAACGAGCCGGGGATGCGACCCGCGGCGTACATCCGCTCCTCGACGTCGATCGTGAGCGGGAAGAAGTCGAACTGGTCCTTGGGCTGCTTGCC
>JBJMIQ010000234.1:0-6984 GCA_045806805.1 Nocardioides sp.
GGCTGGCCTGCCTCGAGGACGGTCCCGCGCAGGTGGTGGTCCACCATGCCCCTCTTCCTGAGCTGGCTCTCGGTGAGATCCCCAGCGGCACCCACGTTCTGGTCCTCACCCACGACCACGCCGAGGACTTCGCGCTCTGTGACGCCGCGCTGCGCACCTCCCACCTCGGCTCCATAGGCCTGATCGGCTCGGCGGCCAAGTGGCGCCGGTTCGAGCAAGGGCTGCGCGTCGAGGGCCACCCGGAGCCCGTCATCGCCCGGATCCAGTCGCCGATCGGCGCGTCCGACCTCCCCGGCAAGGACCCCGCCATGATCGCGCTCAGCGTCGCGACCCAGCTGCTGCGCACGGTCCGGGTCGGGGTCGGGCCGTGACGTCCACGATCTACCGGGCCCGGGTGGTCGACACCCCCGACGACCCGTTCACCGGCGGGAGACTGCGCAGCGCCGACGACGCAGGGCTGACGGTGACCGATGGGGTGATCAGGGCGCGCGGCGACTTCGCGGCGGTGCGGGCGGACCACCCGGACGCCGAGGTCGTGGACCTGCGGGGCGGCGTGCTCCTGCCGGGCCTGGTCGACGCCCACGTCCACTACCCCCAGGTGCGAGCGATCGGCGCTCTCGGAATGCCGCTCCTCGAGTGGCTGGAGCGGTGCGCGCTCCCTGAAGAGCTCAGGCTCGGGTCGGTCGACTACGCGCGCGAGGTGGCCGCGGAGTTCGTGTTCGGGCTGGTCTCCGCCGGCACCACGACCTCGCTGGTCTTCGGCTCCCACTTCGCGCCCGCGGTCGACGCGCTGTTCACCGAGGCCGCCCGGGTCGGCGTCCGCGTCACCTCCGGCCTCGTGGTGAGTGACCGCGGGCTCCCCGAACCGCTGCTCACGACCCCCGAACGTGCCTACGACGAGGCGATGGCGCTGGCCAGGCGCTGGCACGGCACCGGGCGCGCGAGGTACGCCGTGACTCCGCGGTTCTCCTTCTCCACCGCCGACGAGATGCTCGATGCCTGCGCCTCGGTGACCAAGGACGTGGCCGGCACCTGGTTCACCACCCACGTCAACGAGAACACCGCCGAGGTGGCCGAAGTCGCCCGGTTGTTCGTGGGCGCCCTGCACTACGTCGACACCTACGACCGGCACGGTCTCGTCGGTGAGCGGTCGGTGCTCGCCCACAACGTTCATGCCAGCGACCAGGAGCTCGCGGTGCTGGCCGCCCGGGGTGCGAGCGTGGCGCACTGCCCGACCAGCAACTCCGCGCTCGGCAGTGGACTGTTCCCGCTACGCCGGCACGTCGAGCACGGCGTTCGCGTGGCCCTCGGCTCCGACGTGGGCGCCGGCACCGGCTTCTCGCTGTTCAAGGAAGGACTGCAGGCCTATTTCATGCAGTCCCTGCTCGGGTCGGAAGGTATGTCGCTGACGGCCGCCCACCTGCTCCACCTCGCCACCCGGGCGGGCGCACTTGCGCTCGGTCTGGGCGACATCGTTGGTGACCTCTCGGTCGGCAAGCAGTTCGACGCGGTCTGGGTACGGCCGCTCGACGACGACCCCCTCGACGTCTGCCTCCGCCACGCCGCGACCGCCGAGGATGCGGTGAGCAAGATCTTCGCCCTCGGCGGCGACTCTGACCTCGCCGGCGTCTGGGTCGGTGGCGACCGGATCAAGGGCTGACCCGTCGTCAATTAATGACAGGTCAGCGCGTTTTGCGCGTCAGCTTCGGACGGGTCAGCGCTCTGCCTGCAGGAGGGCTTCGTAGGCGGGGAGGGTGAGGAAGTCGGGGTACTCCTCGGCCAGCGCCGAGTCGACGAACAGGTCGCGGGCGAGCTCCCAGTGACCGGCGGCGAAGGCGTCGCCGACCTCGGTCCGGAGGGCTTCGAGCTCCTCGGCGACGACTCGCTCAACCAGCTCGTGGGTGACGGTGTCACCGGTGTCGAGGGTCGTGCCGTTGTAGATCCACTGCCAGACCTGGGATCGGGAGATCTCTGCGGTGGCGGCGTCCTCCATCAGGTTGTTGATCGCGGCGGCACCGTTGCCGGAGAGCCACGCCTGGAGGTACTGGATGCCGATCCGAACGTTGCCGCGCAGGCCGGCCTCGGTGCGCTCCCCGGGCGTCCGGTCCACCGCCAGCAGGTCGGCTGCGGAGACGTCGACGTCCTCGCGGAGCACATCGACCTGGTTGGTCCGGTCGCCGAACGCCGCGTCGAAGATCTCCTGGCACACCGGCACCAGGTCGGGGTGCGCCACCCAGGAGCCGTCGAAACCCGCCTCGGCCTCGCGGTTCTTGTCCTCCCGCACCTTCGCGAAAGCGCGCTCGTTGACCTCCGCATCCCGCCGGCTCGGGATGAACGCCGCCATGCCGCCGATGGCGAACGCACCCCGGCGATGGCAGGACCGGACCAGGAGGTCGCTGTAGGCCTTCATCATCGGCGCATTCATCGTCACCGCGTTGCGGTCGGGAAGAGTGAACGACGGCCCGGCGTCGCGGAAGTTCTTGATGATGCTGAACAGGTAGTCCCATCGGCCGGCATTGAGGCCCGCCATGTGGTCGCGCAGCTCGAAGAGGATCTCGTCCATCTCGAACGCGGCGGTGATCGTCTCGATCAGCACCGTCGCCCGGATCGTGCCGTGCGGGACCTGCAGGGCCGACTGCGCGTGGGCGAACACGTCGTTCCACAGCCGGGCCTCGAGGTGGGACTCCATCTTCGGCAGGTAGAAGTAGGGCCCGGAACCGCGCGCCAGCAGCTCCGTGGCGTTGTGGAAGAAGTACAGGCCGAAGTCGACGAGCCCGCCCGGGACCCGGGCACCGTCCACGGTGAGGTGGGCCTCGTCGAGATGCCACCCTCGCGGCCGAGGCACGATCACCGGGATCCGGTCGGGGTCGGCGATCGCGTACTCCTTGCCCTCCGGGGAGGTGAAGGACAGCTCGCGGCGTACGGCGTCGTAGAGGTTGACCTGGCCGCCGACCACGTTCTCCCAGTGGGGGGTGTTGGCGTCCTCGAGGTCCGCCAGCCACACCCGGGCACCGGAGTTGAGCGCATTGATCGACATCTTCCGGGTCGTCGGTCCGGTGATCTCGACCCTGCGGTCCCGGAGGTCGGCCGGCACGGGCGCCACCGTCCAGTCACCGGCGCGGACGTCGGTGGTCTCGGCCAGGAAGTCGAGCGTGCCCGCCTTCGCGATCGCCCTGCGCCGCTCCTGCCGTGCCTCCAGCAGCTCCTCGCGCCGCGGACCGAACCGCCGGTGCAGGTCGGCCACGAACTCCAGCGCCTCGGGGGTCAGGATCTCCTCGGCGCGCTCGACCGACGGGCCGTGGACCTCGATGTCTCCCATGGGGGTCACCGTAACGCCGAAAACTGGATGGCTGTCCCCGTCGGCGGTGGCTAGCGTGGCCTGACATGTTCACCGACTCAGGCGCTGCGCGCCTGGCCTACGACGTCTCCGGCCCCGACGACCCGATCCACGACCTGCTCCTCCTCCACGCCGGCGTCACCGACCGCCGCAGCTGGCAACCCCTCGTCGACACGCTGGGAGGCCGACACCGTTGCGTGCGGTACGACGCCCGCGGCTACGGCGAGACGACCTACCAGCCCGAAGCCGGGTGGTCCCCCGTGGAGGACGCTGTAGCGGTCCTCGACGCGGCCGGCCTCGAGTCGGCGGTGGTGGTGGCCGGCTCCATGGGTGGCGCCGTCGCCCTTGACCTGGCGCTCGCGCATCCGGAGCGGGTCCGGGCGCTGGTGCTGATCGGAGCCGCGGTGCGGGGTGCGCCGTACCCGGAGATCGCCGAGCCGCAGACCGCCGAGCTGGTGGCCCGCGCGGAGGCAGCCGAGGAAGCCGAGGCCTGGGACGAGCTCAACCGGCTCGAATCCTGGATCTGGCTCGACGGTCCCACTGTCGACGAGGGGCGGGTCGAGGGTCCGGTGCGTGAGCTGTTCCTCGAGATGAACGGCCACGCCCTCCGCGCGACCGACCCCGGCGATCGCGCGCAGCCCGACCCCACGTGGCCGCGGCTCGGCGAGATCGAGGTGCCGGCCCTGGTGCTGGTCGGCCGGCTGGATGTCGAGGACATCCGTGCCGTCGACGAGGGCCTGGCCGAGCGTCTCCCCGATGCGCGGCTGGTGTGGCTCGAAGGTGTGGCCCACCTCCCGCACTTCGAGGGTGATCCGACCACGCTGCGCGAGATCTCCGACTTCGTGGACGGGCTCCCAGCCCGCTGACACCCGTCCAACTCCGGGGAGGGAATGGTCGGGGCCCGATCGGGCACGTGCGGGACATGGCCACCGACGATCACCCGGGAGCCCAGCAGTGGGTACCGGACCGGCCCAGCCTCAAACGACTTCGCGAGGCGGTCCAGGAGTGCCGGGGATGTGAGCTCTACCGCGACGCGACCCAGGCGGTGATGGGCGAGGGCCCGGCCTCGGCCGAGGTGATGGTCCTCGGGGAGCAACCAGGTGACAAGGAGGACCTGGCGGGCGAGCCGTTCGTGGGGCCCGCGGGGAAGGTCCTGGACCGGGCGTTGGCCGAGTCGGGGCTGCCGCCGGAGGACGTCTTCCGGACCAACGTGGTCAAGCACTTCCGGTTCTCGGGCACCCGCGGGAAGCAGCGCATCCACAAGTCACCGAGTCGCTGGCACGTGACCGCCTGCGGACCGTGGCTGGTGGCCGAGCTCGCGGTCGTGCGGCCCACGGGTGTGATCGTGCTCGGGGGAACGGCGGGCAAGGCGCTGTACGGCTCGTCGTTCCGGGTGGGGGAGACCCGCGGCCGTCTGATCGACTGGCCGGACGCTTTCGAGGTGGGCAAGCCGCCGGCGTGGGTGCTGACGACGACGCATCCCTCGGCGGTGCTTCGTGCCGATGACCGGGAACGGGCCTACGAAGAGCTGGTCTCCGACCTGCGGGTCGCGGTCGCGGCACTCTCGGAGTGACGCGGCACGTCGTACGTCGTCGTGCGCTCGCGCACCGGGCGACCCACCCCCGCGGCGATCTCTGTGAGCTCGGCGACCGTCTTGGCAGAGCCGTGCTCGGAGCCGGCCATCCGGGAGATGGTCTCCTCCATCAACGTGCCGCCGAGGTCGTTGGCGCCGGCCCGGAGCATCGCGCGGGTGCCGTCGGTGCCCAGCTTGACCCAGCTGGTCTGGATGTTGTCGATCCGGCCGTGCAGCAGGATCCGCGCCAGGGCGTGCACCGCGAGGTTGTCGCGCAGGGTCGGCCCGGGTCGCGCGACCCCGGCGAGGTAGATCGGTGAGGAGTGGTGGACGAACGGCAACGGCACGAACTCGGTGAAGCCGCCGGTCTCGTCCTGGACGCGGCGCAGCACGCGCAGGTGCTGCACCCAGTGGCGCGGATTGTCGACGTGGCCGTACATCATCGTGGAGCTCGAGCGCAGGCCGACCCGGTGAGCGGTGGTCACCACGTCGATCCAGGTTCGGGTCGGCAGCTTGCCCTTGGTCAGCACCCAGCGGACGTCGTCGTCGAGGATCTCGGCGGCGGTGCCGGGGATGGTGTCGAGGCCCGACTCGCGGGCCTTGATCAGGAAGTCCTCGATGCTCAGACCCGTGCGCGACGCGCCGTTGACGATCTCCATCGGGGAGAAGGCGTGCACGTGCATGCCGGGAACCCGTCGCTTCACCGCGGCCGCGAGGTCGAAGTAGGCGCTGCCGGGCAGCTCCGGGTCGATCCCGCCCTGCATGCACACCTCGGTCGCGCCGAGGTCCCAGGCCTCCTGCGCCCGGTCGGCCACCTGCTCCAGCGACAGCGAGAAGGCGTCCGCGTCGGTGCGCCGCTGGGCGAACGCGCAGAACCGGCAGCCGACGTAACAGACGTTGGTGAAGTTGATGTTGCGGTTGACGACGTAGGTCACCTCGTCGCCGACGGCGTCCCTCCGCAGGTCGTCCGCCAGCCGGCACACCTGGTCGAGCAGCTCCCCGTCGGCCGTCATCAAGATGAGCGCCTGCTCGTCGGTGATGCCCCCCGGGTCCTTCTCCGCAGCCGCCAACGCCGATAGTCCCGCACGAAGTGGTGGCGAAACCGACCGTCCGGCAGCCGTTTCGTCCGGGACTATCTGCTCCCGGAGGGCGTCCCAGTCGCCGTAGACGGCATCGAAGTCACTGCGCCGGTCGTCGGTGCGGCCGGAGGTGTCGATGGCAGCGTGCAGGTCGGTTCGACCGACCCCTTCGTGGTGGGACAGTGAGCCGCCGTCGGGTTCCTGCCAGGGCAGGCCCGACGGCCGTACGCCGGGGCGCGCCAGGCCGGCCGTCGCAGGATCCGTGGACGCCAGGGCGGCCACGTGACCGGAGACCCGCGGGTCCAGCCACGGTTCACCCGCGACGACGTACTGGGGATGAACGGTGAGCCGCGGCCTCAGCTCGAAGCCGCACTCCGCCGTGACCGTCGCCAGGCGCTCGAGCGAGGGCCACGGGCGCTCGGGGTTCACGTGGTCCGGGGTGAGTGGCGAGACCCCGCCCCAGTCGTCGATGCCGGCGGCGAGCAGCGCCCGACACTCGGAGAGGTCGACGAGGTTGGGCGGCGCCTGGACCCGCATCTTCGGGCCCAGCACCAGCCGGGTGACCGCGATCGCGGCGCGGAACTCCTCGAGCCCGAGGTCGTCGGTGTGCCGCATCGCCGTCTCCGGCTTGGCCCGGAAGTTCTGGACGATCACCTCCTGCACCGCGCCGAACCGTCGCGCCGTGGCGCGGATGGCGAAGATCGTGTCGGCGCGCTCGGCGAGGGTCTCACCGATGCCGACCAGCAGCCCGGTCGTGAACGGTACGGAGAGCCGACCCGCGTCGTCGAGCACCCGCAGCCGGACCGCCGGATCCTTGTCGGGCGAGCCGAAGTGGGCGTGCCCCTTCTCCTCGAACAGCCGCCGCGAGGTGGTCTCGAGCATCATCCCCATCGACGGGGCGACGGGCTTGAGTCGGTTCATCTCCTCCCACGACATGACGCCAGGGTTGAGGTGCGGCAGCAGCCCGGTCTCCTCCAGCACCCGGATCGCCATCG
>JBJMIQ010000235.1:0-5445 GCA_045806805.1 Nocardioides sp.
AGCAGGAGGACGAGGTCGAGAAGTTCCGCGAGTTCCTCGACCAGGTCACGCCCGAGGACTTCGAATCGCGCTGAGTTGGATGGCGCGGACTCCGTCCGCGCGTGCTCGGCGCGCCGAACCCCGGGTGCTGTTTGCCGTGCCGAGCCGTGGCTACTCCCTTTCAGTAACGACGGGTCACGTCCAACCAACCCTCAGGCTGTGCTTGAGGGTGAGACACACCGGGTGTTGGTCGTTGACCCACCACCGGGGTCGCCGTACCTTGAACTGTCCTCGTTGTAACTCCACCGTTGTGGTTGTGGCCTCATGGCCGGCCCAGGCGGACTACGCTGAACGAGACCGGACCCCGCTGAGGAGCATCGCGTGAACGAGCAGGACACACCCGCCGAGCTGCGTGACACCGTCGACGCCAAGCTGGCCGCCGAGGCGGCCGAGGCGCAGGGGCTGCTGTTCACCGACGATGTGTCGACGATGCCGAGCGACCTCGGCTATCGCGGCCCGACCGCGTGCAGCGCGGCAGGCATCACCTACCGCCAGCTCGACTACTGGGCCCGCACCGGACTCGTGGAGCCCACGGTCCGCGGCGCCTCGGGTTCCGGCTCGCAGCGGCTCTACTCCTTCCGCGACATCCTGATCCTCAAGGTCATCAAGCGGCTGCTCGACGCGGGCATCTCGCTGCAGCAGATCCGCAGCGCGGTCCAGCACCTGCGCACCCGCGGCACCGACGACCTGACCCGCGTGACCCTGATGAGCGACGGCGTCTCGGTCTACGAGTGCACCAGCAACGACGAGGTCATCGACCTGCTCGCGGGCGGCCAGGGAGTCTTCGGCATCGCGATCGGAGGCGTCTGGCGCGAGATCGAGGGCACACTGGCCGAGCTGCCGAGCGAGCGCACCGCGGAGCCCGAGGACGGGTCACAGTCAGGGCCCTCGGCCGCCGACGAGCTTGCCGCTCGCCGCGCCGCTCGCAAGATCGGCTAGATTGGGGTCGCCGACAATCCCGCACGGGAGAGTCTCCGCCGTAGCCGTTGGTTGGTCACCGGTGGAGCGCCGAAGGGGCAACCCCTCCCCGGAACCTCTCAGGCGCCCAGGACCGTGCGGATCAGGCAACTCTGGAGCTCGGGACCGCCGGGTGACAGAGGGGGAGGCGACCTGATCGACTCAAGCTTCAGGAGCCCCCGTGTCGGACCACCCCACCCTCGCCGAGCTCGACGCCGCCCTGCCGTTCGTCGAGCGCCACATCGGGCTGCGGCCCACGGACATCGAGACGATGCTCGAGACCGTCGGCTTCGGCTCGCTCGAGGAGCTGATGGACGCAGCAGTCCCGGGCGGCATCCGCTCCGAGGCCAATCTCCAGCTGCCCGACCCGGCCACCGAGGACGTGGTCGCCCGCGAGCTGCGAGCCCTGGCCTCGGCCAACCGGCCTGCCGAGGCGATGATCGGGCTGGGCTACCACCCGACACTGACCCCGCCGGTGATCCGGCGCAACGTGCTCGAGGACCCCAGCTGGTACACCGCCTACACGCCGTACCAGCCCGAGATCTCCCAGGGGCGTCTGGAGGCGTTGCTCAACTTCCAGACGATGATCGGCGACCTGACCGGCCTCCCCACCGCCAACGCGTCCCTTCTCGACGAGGGGACCGCCGCGGCGGAGGCGATGACCCTGGTCCGTCGCGGCAACCGGACGGCCTCCGGCCCGTTCGTCGTCGATGCCGACGCCCTGCCCCAGACCATCGAGGTGGTCCGGACCCGCGCCGAGGCGATGGGGATCGAGGTCCGGGTTGCCGACCTGCGCGAGGGCCTGCCGGAGGGTGATCTGTCCGGAGTCCTGGTGCAGTACCCCGGCGCGTCGGGACGGGTCCTCGATCCCCGCCCGGTGATCGAGGCGGCCCACGAGCGCAACGCCCTGACCGTCGTTGCGGCGGACCTGCTGGCGCTGACCCTCCTGGAGTCTCCCGGAGAGATGGGCGCCGACGTGGTGGTCGGGTCCTCCCAGCGGTTCGGGGTACCCCTGTTCTACGGCGGGCCGCACGCCGGCTACATGGCCGTGGCCCAGGGGCTGGAGCGGCACCTCCCGGGGCGCCTGGTGGGCGTCTCGATCGACGCCGAAGGGCGCCCGGCCTACCGGCTGGCCCTGCAGACCCGGGAGCAGCACATCCGGCGGGACAAGGCGACGTCCAACATCTGCACTGCCCAGGTCCTGCTCGCCGTCGTGGCCTCCATGTACGCCGTCTACCACGGGCCCGAGGGGTTGCGCTCGATCGCGACCAGGACGCACCGCTACGCCGCCGTACTGGCCCGCGCGCTCGTGGACGGCGGGGTGCCCGTGGCGTCGGAGGAGTTCTTCGACACCCTGACCGTCTCGGTCCCCGGGCGGGCGTCCGAGGTGGTCGCGGCGGCCCGCGAGCGAGGCGTGCACCTGCGGCTGATCGGCACCGACACCGTGGGCATCTCGACGTCGGAGGCCACCACCGGATCCACCCTGGCCCGGGTGCTGGAGGCGTTCGGTGTGTCGGCCGACCTGGCCGCGCTCGACCAGGCCACCGGAGAGGCGCTTCCGGAGGGGCTGCGCCGCGAGTCGCCGTACCTCACCCATGAGGTGTTCTCGACCCACCACAGCGAGACCGCGATGCTGCGCTACCTGCGCCGCCTGTCGGCGCGCGACTACGCCCTGGACCGCGGGATGATCCCGCTCGGCTCCTGCACGATGAAGCTGAACGCCACCACCGAGATGGAGCCGGTGTCGCTTCCCGGTTTCGCCGACCTGCACCCCTTCGCGCCCGCCGAGGACGCCGCCGGCTACCGGCAGATGGTGGAGCAGCTGGAGGAGTGGCTCGCCGAGGTCACCGGCTACGACCACGTCTCGATCCAGCCCAACGCGGGTTCGCAGGGGGAGCTGGCCGGCCTGCTCGCCATCCGGGCCTACCACCGCGACCGGGGCGAAGAGGCCCGCAACGTCTGCCTCATCCCGTCTTCGGCCCACGGCACCAATGCGGCCTCCGCAGTCATGGCCGGGATGAAGGTGGTCGTGGTCAAGGCAGCCGCCGACGGCGCCGTCGACCTGGCCGACCTGCGGGCGAAATGCGAGGAGCACAGCGACGACCTGGCCGCGATCATGGTGACCTACCCCAGCACCCACGGTGCCTACGAGGACACCATCGGTGAGCTCTGCTCGACCGTCCACGACCACGGCGGTCAGGTGTACCTCGACGGGGCCAACCTCAACGCCCTGCTCGGCTATGCCCAGCCGGGGGAGTTCGGCGGCGACGTCTCCCACCTGAACCTGCACAAGACCTTCTGCATCCCACACGGCGGCGGCGGGCCCGGCGTCGGGCCGGTCGCGGTGCGAGCTCACCTCGCGCCGTACCTGCCGTCGCACGCCCAGCACCCCGACGCTGATCGACGTGACGGGATCGGCCCGATCAGCGCGGCACCCTATGGTTCGGCCGGCGTGCTGCCGATCTCGTGGGCCTACATCCGGCTCATGGGTGCCCCGGGTCTGACCAGGGCCACCGCGGCGGCCGTGCTCTCCGCCAATTACGTCGCACAGCGCCTCGAGGAGCACTTCCCCGTGCTCTACCGCGGCCACAACGGGCTGGTGGCCCACGAGTGCATCGTCGATCTGCGGGGCCTCACCAAGCAGACCGGTGTCAGCGTCGAGGACGTGGCGAAGCGACTGATCGACTACGGCTTCCACGCGCCCACGATGTCGTTCCCCGTCGCCGGCACACTGATGGTCGAGCCGACCGAGTCCGAGGACCTCGCTGAGCTGGACCGCTTCTGCGAGGCGATGATCGCGATCCGGCGCGAGATCGACAGGGTCGGGGAAGGCGAGTGGAGCGCCGAGGCCTCCCCGCTCCGCGGCGCACCGCACACCGCCCGCGCCCTCGTGGGTGAGTGGGACCGTGCCTACCCGCGCGACCTGGCGGTGTTCCCGACCGGGATCGACCCGGACAAGTACTGGCCACCGGTCGCCCGGGTCGACCAGGCCTACGGCGACCGCAACCTCGTCTGCGCCTGTCCGGCACCCGAGGCCTTCGCCGAGGAATGATCAGCCCACGAAATGAGCCAGCGCACTGGCAGGCTCGCCTCGATGCCCTGCAGTCCCACGGGAGGCTTCCCTCGATCGTCGGTGGAGTGCTCCGCGACGGCGAGCTGGCGTGGACCGGCGCGGCCGGGGACGTCCCCGGGGATCCGGGCGACCGGCAGTACCGGATCGGCTCGATCACCAAGACCTTCGTCGCCGTCGCCGTCCTGCGCTTGCGCGACGCCGGATTGCTGACCCTCGACGACCCGATCGGCCGGTTCGTCCCTGAGACGGGCTACGCGCTGTCGACGATCCGCTCCTTGCTCTCCCACACCGCGGGCATGCAGAGCGAGCCTGCCGGTCCGTGGTGGGAGCGCTCACCGGGTGGCGACTTCGCGACGCTGGTCGCCCGCAATGACGGCTCCGGGGCGGTGGCAGGGCCAGGAGACTTCTTCCACTACAGCAACCTGGGCTTCGCCCTTCTCGGGGAGGTCGTGGCCCGGATCGCCGGTTCGACATGGTGGGACGTGGTGGCGACCGAGATCCTCGGGCCCCTCGGGATGGCGCGGACGACCTTCCACCCGGCCTCACCGCACGCCCAGGGCTACAGTGTCGGGCACTTCGCGGGGACGCTGACGCCCGAGCCGCATCAGGACACCGGCGCGATGGCGCCCGCCGGCCAGGCGTGGAGCACGGTGACCGATCTCGCCCGGTGGGGCCGGTTCCTGTCCTCTGGACACCCCGCCGTGCTCGACGTCGCCACCGTGCAGGAGGCGGCACGTCCGGTCTCGCCTGCGACCGACTACGGCCTCGGCCTCCGGGTGCTGGCGGCTCGCGGGCGCCCGCTGGTCGGCCACACCGGGTCGATGCCTGGCTTCCTGGCGAGCCTGTTCGTCGACCCACATACCGGCGACGGGACGGTTGCGATGGCCAACGCGACCGTGGGGCTGGACACCGTCGGCGTGCCGCAGGCGCTTCTCTCCGAGGATCCGGTGTCAGCAACAGACCCCTGGGTGCCGACCGAGGCCGTCCCCGAACCGGTACGCGAGCTCCTCGGGCTGTGGTTCTGGGGCAACACCGCCACCGACCTGCGCTGGAGCAGCGGGTGTCTCGAGCTGCGGAGCCTGGTGCGACCGGAGGACGTTGAGCGCTTCGAGCTGAGCGGCGCCCGGATCCTCGGGACGGACGGTTACCACCGCGGGGAGGAGCTGCAGGTCCTGCGCAACGGTGACGGTTCGATCAACCACCTCGAGTGCGCCACCTTCGTCTACACGAGAGAGCCCTACGACCCGGCCGCGCCGATCCCCGGCGGGCACCCCGAAGGTGAGAGCCCGGCCCGTTCACCCAGGCAGGGTAAAACCTAGAACATGGCAGGCCACCGGGAGATCGAGCAGACCTACGCCCCCGACCCCGACGCGAGC
>JBJMIQ010000236.1:0-4491 GCA_045806805.1 Nocardioides sp.
GACAGCTCCCACGAGGACCCGGGCCAGGAGAACTCGGCCCTGCCGGCGGCCGGGTGATAGGCGGCGGTGTAGAGCGTCCCGAACCCCGCCGCGTACTGCGTACTGCGCAGCGGTGGCTCGCGGAACGCGGCGATGAACTGCTCGCGCGACATCTCGGGGTCGGCGAGCAGGTCGAGCACGCACTGCTCGCGCTCCTCTGAGCGGATCGCGGCGGCGTACTCGGGCCACTCCACCCGGCCCTGGTGGTTGGTCGTCGCGGCGACCGCATGGAAGGAGGGCGGACGCCCCGGTCCGACGTACGCGGTCAGGAAGTCACCCGAGCGGTCGAGCAGCGTGAGGTTCTGTGGCGCGTGCACGGGGATGCGCTCCAGCGCGGCCCGGGCCTCGCCGACCGTGGCGCACGTCTCCAGCACGTACCGCACCACGATCGGGATCGCGAACCCGTCGCCGACGTCGGGGCGGCCGCCGAATGTCAGCGAGATCGCGAGCCCGTCGTCGTTGACGCCGTCCAGCAGCCCCCACAGGCAGTCGCTCATCCCGAGCACCCGGCGGCCCGCCCACTCGGTGAGGTAGACGATCCCCTCGAGCCGGTCCGCCGGGTAGTCGTAGTTGCGCACGAGCACCGGCTCGTCCCGCGTCCAGGCGCCCTGCGAGCAGCCGACCACGAACCCCGGCGGCCGGTATAGCGTCAGCATGCGGGCGGCGAGCTCATCGCCCCCCGCCAGCGCGACCAGCCGCTCGTAGACCGGCACCAGCTCGGGCATGTGGCGCTCGAGCGCCGCCGTGCACATCGCCAGGGAGGGCCGTGCATCCTCGCCCTCGCGCAAATACCACGCGCGGTAGCCCGGCCACATCCGCTCGAACCGCTCGCGCCACTTGTCGCCCGGCTGGAGCTCCTCGACCGCCTCGAGCTCGAGCTCCTCCCCGTGCCCGCGGTGCGGGGGGAGGAGCCGCAGCTGGTCCCAGACCGGCTTCCAGTACCGGTCGATGGCCTCGACGGCGGCGGGAGGGAGCCACCGGACCCAGTCCGGCAGCCCCTCCCGGTCGTGGTCACTCACCGATCGCGCTCATCACATGCTTGAGGCGCGTGTAGTCCTCCAGCCCGTACATGGACAGGTCCTTGCCGTAGCCCGAGTGCTTGAAGCCGCCGTGCGGCATCTCGGAGACGAAGGGGATGTGGGTGTTGATCCACACACAGCCGAAGTCGAGCTTCTTGGCCATCCGCATCGCCCTGCCGTGGTCCCTGGTCCAGACGCTGGAGGCCAGGCCGTACTGCACACCGTTGGCCCAGGCCAGGGCCTCGGACTCGTCGCTGAACTGCTGCACGGTGATGACGGGGCCGAAGATCTCGGTCTGGATCTGCTCGTCGTCCTGCTTGAGACCCGACACCACGGTGGGCTCGTAGAAGTAGCCCTTCTCGCCCTGACGGCGGCCGCCGGTCTCGAGGTTGGCGTGGTCGGGCAGGCGGTCGACCATGCCGCTCACGCGGTCGAGCTGGTTCGGGTTGTTGAGCGGGCCGTAGAGCACGTCCTCGTCGTCGGGCATGCCGGTGCGGATGCCCTTGGCGGCCTCGGTCAGGGCCGCGACGAAGTCACTGTGGACGCCCGGGCCGGCGAGCACGCGGGTGGCCGCCGTGCAGTCCTGGCCCGCGTTGAAGTAGCCCGCCTCGGAGATCGACGACGCGGCGGACTCGACGTCGGCGTCGTCGAAGACGATCACCGGCGCCTTGCCCCCAAGCTCGAGGTGGACCTTCTTCAGGTCGGCGGCGGCCGATCCGGCGACCTCCATCCCCGCGCGGACCGATCCGGTGATCGCGACCATCTGCGGAATCTTGTGCTCCACCAGGGCGCGGCCGGTGTCACGGTCCCCACACACCACGTTGAGGACGCCCGGCGGCAGGAACTCCTGCGCGATCTCCGCGAGCAGCGTCGACGATGCGGGGGTGGTGTCGGACGGTTTCAGCACGACCGTGTTGCCCGCCGCCAGGGCGGGAGCGATCTTCCAGATCATCATCATCAGCGGGTAGTTCCAGGGCGTGACCTGGCCGACCACGCCGATCGGTTCCCGGCGGACGAAGGACGTGTGGTCGGCCATGTACTCACCGGCTGACCTACCCTCGAGCACCCGCGCAGCGCCGGCAAAGAAGCGGAAGTGGTCCGAGGCGTAGGGCATTTCCTCCGACATCGTGAGACCGAGCGGCTTGCCGGTGTCCCTGGACTCCACGGCGTTGAGCTCCTCGACCCTCCCCTCGATCGCGTCGGCGATCTTGAGCAGCGCGGAAGCGCGGTCCTGCGGGGTCGCGTTGCCCCACGAGTCGAAGGCCCGGTCGGCCGCGGCGTATGCCAGGTCGAGGTCCTCGGCGCGCGACATCGGCGCGGTGGCGTAGACCTCTCCGGTGGTCGGGTCGATCACGTCGTAGGTCTCCCCCGAGACCGAGTCGACGAGCTTCCCGTCAACGACGTTCTGGAACTTCTTGTCAGCCATGGCGCTGCCCTCCCGGGCTCGAATTGAGGTGAGGCGAGCCTAGCGACGGTGGTGCGGAATCTGTAGGCCGGACCGCTGCTTTGTCCCCATTTCGTCGTGGTGAGGCCCTCAGACTTCGAAGACCGGCACTCCGTCCACCCACGTCGAGACCACCTTCGTGTCCCCGATCGCGCCCCGGTCATCGGTGAACGGGTCACGATCCAGCACCACCAGGTCGGCGACGGCGCCGGGTGTCAGTACGCCGGCGTCGTCGCGGTGGTTGACCCACGCCGAGCCCGAGGTGTACGCCGCGAACGCGGCCTCCAGCGAGATCGCCTGCTCCGGGAGGAACGGCTCCTGGCCCTCCCGGCCCTTGGCACCGTGGGCGAGTCGGTTGACGGCGGTGTGGATCGCGGCCAGCGGGTCGGGCGTGCTGACCGGCCAGTCGCTCCCCGCCACCAGCCGGGCGCCGGAGCGGTGCAGGTCGCCAAACGGGTACTGCCACGTCCCGCGCGGCCCGCCCAGGAACGGCAGGGTGAGGTCGACCATCTGGTCGTCCAGACAGGCCCACAGCGCCTGGATGTTGGCGGCCACCCCGACCGTCGCGAAGCGGGGCACGTCGTCGGGGTGCACCACCTGGAGGTGGGCGATGTGGTGGCGCAGGTCGGGGCGGTCGGCGGCGGCGAATGCGTCGAGGGCCTCGCGGGCCGCGCGGTCCCCGATGGCGTGCACGTGGACCTGAAAGTCCTCGGCCGAGAGTCGCGCCACGTAGTGCCGTAGCGCCACGGGGTTGACGAAGGAGAGGCCGGCGTTGGCGGTGGCCTCGCCGGAGGCGTCGAGGTAGGGCGAAGTCATCGCGGCGGTGAAGTTCTCGGCGACGCCGTCCTGCATGATCTTGACGCTCGTGGCCCGGAACCGGCCGTGGCTGTAATCCTTGCGACGCTCGACGAGCGACTCGACCTGCTCCTCGCCGAGCTCGCGATCCCACCAGAGCGCTCCGACGACGTACGCCGTGAGGTCGCCGCGGCGAGCCGCCGCCAGGTAGGTCGGGCCGGGGTCCTGCATGCCGGCGTAGTCACCCACGATCGCGTCCTGCCAGCCAGTCACGCCGAGGGAGTGGAGATAACCCTGACCGGCAAGGAGACCGCGGTAGTACTCGTCGGGGTCTCCGTCCGGCGCATGGCGCGAGACCAGCCCCATGGCGCCTTCGTGAAGAGTGCCGGTCGGGTGTCCGTCGGCGTCGCGTTCGATCCGGCCGTGCGGCGGGTCGGGCGTCATGGCGTCCACGCCGGCGAGCTCGAGGGCGCGGCTGTTCACCCAGGCTCCATGGTGGTCCCGGTTGGGCAGGTAGACCGGCCGGTCGGCGACCACCCGGTCAAGGTCACCGGCCGTCGGCGTACCTCCGGGGAAGGCGGCCATGGCCCATCCCCCACCGAGGATCCACGGCACCTCCGGCTGTTCCTCGGCGTAGGTCGCGATCGCGGCGAGGTAGCCGTCGCGGCCCGTCACGCCGGACAGGTCGCAGCGGATCCGCTCCAGCCCGCCCTGCACCGCGTGCACGTGGGCATCGACGAAACCGGGGCTGAGGAACGCGGCGTCGACATAGTTGTCCGGTGGGCCGAACGTCGTCCTGGGCGGATTCCCGTTCCCATGGTCGACCCACACGATCCGACCGCCTTCGATCCAGACATCGGTCGGTCCTCGGTACCGGTGGCCGTCGAAGGCAGCCGCTGCCCGGAAGACCGTGCGGCTCATCGTCCCTCAAGGAGCGGCCCGGCGGGGTCGTGGGACAGCCCCCTCGTGCGGGCAGCCAGGCCGGACAGCGCCTCGAGGCAGACCCGGTTGGCGAGGTACGCCGTGATCTCGGCGTGGTCGTACGGCGGCGACACCTCGACCACGTCGATGCCCGCGACGGGCAGCTCGCAGCAGATCCGGCGTACGGCGTCGAGCAGCTCGCGCGACGACAGCCCACCAGGTTCCGGGGTGCCGGTGCCCGGGGCGTGGCCGGGGTCGCAGACATCGATGTCG
>JBJMIQ010000237.1:0-15741 GCA_045806805.1 Nocardioides sp.
ACGGGAGTGGCCGGCGCGGTCGGCGTCGCAGAGGCCGGTGACGAGCTGACCCGGGTGCGTGACAGCGTCCGCCAGACCGGCGAGGAGCTCGGCGGACGGCTGCGGCTGCTGGTCGGCAAGCCCGGTCTCGACGGGCACTCCAACGGCGCCGAGCAGGTGGCTGTGCGGGCCCGCGACGCCGGCTTCGAGGTCGTCTACCAGGGCATCCGGCTGACCCCCGAGCAGATCGTGTCCGCTGCCGTCGCCGAGGACGTCCACTGCGTCGGCATCTCCATCCTCTCCGGCTCGCACATGGAGCTGGTGCCCGACGTGCTCGACGGCCTCCGCGAAGCCGGTCTCGGGGACGTCCCGGTCATCGTCGGCGGAATCATCCCGGACTCCGACGGCCGCAAGCTCATCGAGCAGGGCGTCGCCGCCGTCTACACCCCCAAGGACTTCGGTCTGACCCAGATCATGGGCGGCATCGTCGACGCCATCCGAAAGGCCAACGGCCTCGACTGAGCCGCGAACCGCAGTTTCATCACGGTATGCAGGCCGACCCACGCTTCCCTTGATGAGTTCGCCAGGGAAAGCGCGGTTTGATCGGCATCCCGTGATGAAACCACCCCGTCGGCGTGGTCCGCGCCGACGGCCTCCGCCTCCCCACGCGAGCGAACCCAGGCAAGCGGTCTGGTCAGTGTCCGGTCACTCTTCAAGACCTCAAGGTGACTTGACTCGAGCGGTCCGCGCGGAGCGGGCGGCCGCCGTCACCAGCCGCGGCTGCCGGGCCCGCCCTTGAATGGGCCCGCTACCTCGCTGGTGATCCAACCGCCGTAGAACCCGCCCTCCTGTGCGCGCTCTCCCTCGCCGTCCACGAGGCACTCATCCACGGGCCCCGGCATGACCGCCAGATGATCGCGGATCACCTCGAAGCCGGCGGTCGGAGACGGATAGGTCCACGCCGCGCGCGGCGCCGTCCGCGCCGAGGTCACGAGGTCGTAGTAGGAAGCGTGTCCCTTCCACTCGCAGAACGAGGTGCCCTCCGCCGCCCGCAGCACCCCGCCGGCAAAGGCGGCGACGGGCAGGTAGTAGGACGGGGGATGGCTGGTCTCCAAGACCCGGTACGACGACCGGGTGTGGGCGATGACCGCTCCACCGAGGCGGATCTCAATCTCCGCGGTGCTCAGCTCGGCTCGCGGCGGACGGGGGTAGTCCCAAACCGACTCCTGGCCGGGTCCGGGCGGATCCGGCTGTGGGTGCACGTCGCCAAAACTACTCGCAAGCCCCGTACCCTGCGCGTGTGAGCGACCTGCACTGCCCGGCCCGGATCTACGTCGCGCGGCACGGCGAGGCGGAGTACGAGTCCGAGCTGCTCAGTGACGCAGGCGGGAGCCTGAGCAAGCTGGGGCGGAAGCAGTCCCGGGAGCTCGGGGAGTCCCTGCGCGGAGCCCGGGTGTCCAGGATCTACGCCAGCTCGATGGCCCGCGCCGTCCAGACGGCCGAGATCGTGGCGGCCGTGCTCGGCGTCGACGTGGTGGTCAGGGACGGGCTGCGCGAGTTCGGAGTGGGTGTGCACGCGGGCACCGCCGGCGACCCCGATCCGTTCCGACCGACGTTCACGCGGTGGCTCGACGGGGACCTCGAGGCCCGGATCGAGGGCGCCGAGTCGGGTTCCGAGGTGATCGACCGGGTGAGCACCGAGCTGGAGCTCGTGGCCGACCAGCACCGGGGCGAGGCCGCCCTCGTGGTGAGCCATGGGGGCGCGATCTGCACCGCGGTACCAGCGCTGGCGCGCAATCTCACCTCGCGGTTCCCCGAGTCGCGCCCGCTCCCGAACACGGGACTCGTCGAGCTGGAGGCCGGGGCGGACGGGTGGCGCGCGATTTCCTGGTGCGGCGAACCCGTGTGATCGGCGGTCGGGATTTAGGTTAGGCACGCCTTAGTCGGGGTACGATCCCGCTGTGTCCAAGGGCAAGAGCAAGACCAGGGCGAACAAGGTCAAGCGCCTGCCCAAGCAGAAGTGCTGCGTGAGCAAGGACCGCTGCAAGCGCTGTCCCATCCGGATGCTCAAGGAAGGCACGCTGCCCGAGGGGTATACGGTCAAGAAGCGGAAGCTCGTCAAGGTCAAGAAGCAGAAGAAGCTCCCCCAGGCAGCCTGAGGAGGCACCGGGGTCAACAGGAGGTGCCGTGCCCGCAGCCCGTTTCGTCGAGCAGCTCAACACCCAGATCGGCTACGAGCTGGCGGCCCACAACCAGTACCTGGCCTGCGCGGTCTACTACGACGCACAGACGATGCCGCAGATGGCAGCCTTCTTCTACAGCCAGGCACTCGAGGAGCGGTCCCACGCGATGATGATGATCCGCTACCTCCTCGACACCGACGCCGAGGTGATCATCCCCGGCGTCGAGGCGCCGACGCCCAAGTTCGGCGACATCGTGGAGCCCGTTGCCCTGGCGCTCGACCAGGAGCGGCAGGTGACCGACCAGATCAACACCCTGATCCGGATCGCCCGCGAGGAGTCCGACTTCGCGTCCGAGCAGTTCATGTCGTGGTTCATCAAGGAGCAGGTCGAGGAGGTCGCGACGATGAGCGACCTGCTCGCCGTGGTCAACCGCAACCGCAACGACATCGAAGACATCGAGGAGTACGTCGCCCGGGAGCAGAGCGGTCCGGTCGACGACCCCACCGCGCCGCGGGAAGCCGGTTCCTGACTCAGGTCTGCTCAACCCGGCGGGCGCGAGGCAAGTGACGTGCCGGTACGCCACACTCGGTCCATGCAGGGGACGCCATGAGGGTGATCGTGGTCGGTGCGGGTGTGATCGGGCTGACCTGTGCGGTCCGGTTGCTCGAGGCCGGGCACCGGGTCGACGTGGTCGCCCGCGACCTGCCGCTGGAGACGACGTCGGCGGTCGCGGCCGCGCTCTGGTACCCCTACCGGGCACTCCCGCGGGACAAGGTCACGAGCTGGGCGACGACGTCGTACGCCGTCTTCGACGCGCTGGCCGACACTGATCCGGAGTCGGGCGTGCGGATGGTGCTCGGAACCGAGGTGTTCACGAAGCCCGAGTCCGATCCGTGGTGGGCCGGCGCGATCCCCGGGCTCGACCGGGAGACCTCGCTCCCGGGCGGCTACGTCGACGGGTGGACCTTCGCGACGCCGGTGGTGGAGATGCCGGTGTACCTGCCGTGGCTGGCGGAGCGCGTGGCAGCGCTGGGGGGGACGCTGACCCGGATGAACCTGCGTTCCCTCCCCGAGGGTGCCGATCTCGTCGTCAACTGCTCAGGCCTGGGCGCCCGCCTGCTCGGCGCCGACCGCTCGGTGGTGCCGGTTCGCGGTCAGGTGGTCTACGTCGAGCAGGTCGGCCTCGAGCGCTGGTGGCTCGACCATGAAGGCCCCACCTACGTGGTCCCGCGCGCCCGCGACATCGTCGTCGGCGGCACCGACGAGGAGGGCGAGTGGAGTCGCACCCCGGACCCGGAGGCGGCGAGGTCGATCCTGGCCCGAGGCACACGGCTGGTGCCGGAGCTGCGCGGGGCCCGGGTGCTGCGGCAGAAGGTCGGGCTGCGACCGGTGCGCCCCGCCGTACGCCTGAAGCGCGAGGAGGACGTCATCCACTGTTACGGCCACGGCGGCGCCGGCGTCACGCTGAGCTGGGGCGTGGCGGAGGAGGTCGTGTCGCTCGCGGACACGGGTCGTGTGCCTGAGGGTGCGCCATAACGCTCTCTCGGACACACGAACCGATCTCAGCGGGTGACGACCCTCAGAACAGCCGGTGCGACGGGTCGTCGAGGCCGCGCAGAGCGTCGTAGTCGACGACGGCGCAGGCGATGCCGCGATCGGTGGCGAGGACGCGGGCCTGGGGCTTGATCTCCTGGGCGGCGAAGATGCCTCGGACCGGGCCGTTCGTGCACAGCAGCGGGTCACGGTTGAGCAGGTCGAGGTACCGGGTCAGCTGCTCGACGCCGTCGATCTCGCCGCGACGCTTGATCTCGACCGCCACGCAGGCCCCCGCGGCGTCGCGGCACATCAGGTCGACCGGGCCGATGGCGGTGGGGTACTCGCGGCGTACCAGGCTCAGGCCGTCGGCGAGCGAGCCGGGGTGCTCGGCCAGGAGCTCCTGGAGGTGCTTCTCGACGCCGTCCTTCTGCAGACCCGGATCGATGCCGAGCTCGTGGGAGGAGTCGTGGTGGACCTCGTCGATCAGGATCCGCAGGGTGTCGTCGGTCTTGCTCGAGACCGTCCACTCGACCTGCCCGTCGTCGTTGGTGCCTTCGCGCAGGGTGCAGGGGGGCGACATCCAGTTCAGGGGCTTGTAGGAGCCGCCGTCGGAGTGGATCAGCACGGAGCCGTCGGCCTTGATCATCAGCACCCGTGTCGCCATCGGCAGGTGGGCCGTCAACCGTCCGGCGTAGTCGACCTGGCAGCGGGCAACGACGAGTCTCACGGGGCCGGAATCTACCTGACCCGGACACGTGGCTCGGCGACCCCGACGCCATGTCATGATGCGCGGCATGACCAGCACCTCCGCAGAGTCCCGTGAGTTCGGCACGATCGGCGTGATCGGCCTCGGCACGATGGGTGCCGGCATCGCCGAGGTCTTCGCCCGTAACGGCTACAGCGTGGTCGGCGTCGAGCTGAACGACGAGGGGGCGGAGCGCGGTCGCCAGCACCTCGAGCACTCGACCGGCCGGGCGGTGAAGCGGGAAAAGATGACCGCGGAGGAGCAGCAGGAGCTGTTGGGCCGGATCTCGTTCACCACCTCGATGAAGGACCTCGCCGAGGCCGACTTCGTGGTCGAGGCGGTCGTGGAGTCGCTGGAGGTGAAGAAGGAGATCTTCCGCCAGCTCGACGACATCGTCGCGCCGGAGTCGATCCTGGCCACCAACACCTCCTCCCTCTCGGTCACCGAGATCTCCACCGCCAACAGCCGCCCCGGCCGGGTCATCGGCGTCCACTTCTTCAACCCAGCGCCGGTCCAGAACCTCGTCGAGATCGTCCGCACGGTGGTCACCGATCCGCAGGTCCTCGACGACGTCCAGACCCTCGTCGACCGGGTCGGCAAGAACCCCGTGATCTGCGGCGACAAGGCCGGCTTCATCGCCAACACCCTGCTCTTCGGCTACCTCAACCACGCCGTGTCGATGTTCGAGGCGCGCTACGCCACCCGCGAGGACATCGACGCCGCGATGCGGTTCGGCTGCGGCTACCCGATGGGCCCGCTCGCGCTGCTCGACCTGATCGGCCTCGACACGGCGTACGAGATCCTGGAAACGATGTACCGACAGGGCCGCGACCGCCTTCACGCCCCCGCGCCGATCCTCAAGCAGATGGTCACTGCCGGCATGCTCGGCCGCAAGACCGGGCGCGGCTTCTACACCTACGAGGGGCCGGACAGCCCGGTCGTCGTCGCCGACTACATGACTCCGTCGGCCGACCAGAAGCCGCAGCTGCGGCACGAGATCAGCCAGGTCGGCGTGGTCGGCACCGGCACCATGGCGACCGGCATCGTCGAGGTCTTCGCCAAGGCCGGGTACGACGTCCTCTACGTCGGCCGGTCCCAGGACAAGGTGGACGCGGTGCGGGCGACCATCGAGCGCTCGCTCGACAAGGCGATCCAGCGCGGGAAGCTCGAGGAGTCGGTGAAGGCCGAGGTGCTGGACCGGCTGACGGGATCCACCTCGCTCGACGACCTGGCCTCCGCCGACATCGTGGTCGAGGCAATCGCCGAGGACCTCAAGATCAAGACCACGCTCTTCGAGAACCTCGACGAGATCTGCAAGCCGGGGGCGATCCTGGCCACCACCACGTCCTCGCTGCCGGTCATCGAGTGCGCGCAGGCCACCAAGCGGCCGCAGGACGTGATCGGGATGCACTTCTTCAACCCGGCCCCGATCATGAAGCTGGTCGAGGTGGTCTCCACCGTGACCACGTCCGACGACGTCACCGAGACGACGCGCGCGCTGTGCGACCGGGTCGGCAAGGTCGCGGTCTCATGCGGCGACCGGGCCGGCTTCATCGTCAACGCGCTGCTGTTCCCCTACCTCAACGACGCGGTCAAGATGCTGCAGGCGCACTACGCCACCGCCGACGACATCGACACCGCCATGAAGCAGGGCTGCGCACTGCCGATGGGCCCCTTCGAGCTGCTGGACGTGGTCGGGAACGACGTGTCGCTGGCGATCCAGCGGGAGCTCTATGAGGAGTTCCGCGAGCCCGGCTTCGCCCCCGCGCCGCTGCTGGAGCACCTGGTGACGGCCGGCTACCTCGGCCGCAAGACCAAGCGGGGATTCCGGGACTACAGTCGCCCCTAGTCGAGGCAGAACTCGTTGCCCTCGGGGTCCTGCATGATGATGTGACCCGCCGACATCGGGGACGCGGGCTCGTGACGCTCCATCCGCGTGCCCCCGAGCCCGACCAGTCGCTCGCACTCCGCCTCGAGGGCCGCCATGCGCTCCTCGCCCTCGAGGCCCGGGGCGGCGCGGACGTCGAGGTGGACCCGGTTCTTGGCGGTCTTGCCTTCGGGGACCAGCTGGAAGAACAGGCGCGGCCCGCGACCCTCCGGATCCTGTGCGGCCGACGCCGAGTTGCGCTGGTCCTCCGGGACTCCGGCCTTCGCCAGGAAGTCCCACCAGGCGTCGAAGGGATCCTCGCCCTCGGCCAGCGCGTGGCCGGGAGGCGGCGGAATGACGTAGTCCATGGCGGCGGCCCAGAAGCGGGACAGCGCACGGGGGTCGTGGGCGTCGAAGGTCACCTGGATCTCTCGCATGACCGTGATGCTGCCATCTCCCGCCGACAGCAGAGGGGAGGCTCGGGCCCCTCGCGAGGACCACAGCAGCTGCCCCGCGGGCCTAGACTCCGGCGGGTGGAGACCGACCGGCTCGAGGCGTTCAGCGACGGCGTGCTGGCCATCATCATCACGATCATGGTCCTGGAGCTGCGCGTCCCCGAGGAGCACACGCTCGCGGGCCTCCTCGACGCGACCGGGGTCGGACTGCTGACCTACGTCCTCAGCTTCGTCTACATCGGCATCTACTGGAACAACCACCACCACCTGTTCCAGCTCAGCTCCGAGCTCGGGGGTGGGGTGCTCTGGGCCAACCTGCACCTGTTGTTCTGGCTCTCTCTCTACCCGTTCACGACCGCGTGGATGGACGAGTCGCGCCTGGCCCTGGTCCCGACCGTGACCTACGGCGTGAACCTGCTGGCAGCCGCGATCGCCTACTACGTGCTCCAAAGGGCCATCATGCGTCGGCCGGGGGGTGACCGGGTGCGCGAGGCGCTGGGGAGGGACACGAAGGGCAAGCTCTCGCCCGTGCTCTACCTGCTCGGCATCGGACTG
The DNA here is from genome assembly GCA_045806805.1 of Nocardioides sp. Taxonomy (GTDB): domain Bacteria; phylum Actinomycetota; class Actinomycetes; order Propionibacteriales; family Nocardioidaceae; genus Nocardioides. The sequence continues at coordinate 7,321 of JBJMIQ010000237.1, forward strand.
GCCTTCGTCGAACCCTGGCTGGCCCTGGTGCCGTTCGTACTGGTGGCGTTGATCTGGCTGGTGCCGGACCGGCGGGTGGAGGCGTTCCTCGCGAGGGAGCGGTCTGGCTCCCTCACGTAGGCTCACGACATGGACCTGGTCGTCATCCTGTTGATTCTCGCTGGGTTGCTCGTGGTCGTGGGTTACACGAGCAAGGTCAGCAAGCAGCGTGCGCTGGAGCGCAAGTCCGCCGAGCTCGAGCCGGTCAAGAAGCTGGCCTTCGAGGACATCACCGCCCTCGGCGAGCAGCTCCAGGAGCTCGACCTCGACCTGGCCGGACGGGAGCTGGACGGCGGCCAGCGGGCCGACTACCAGCGGGCGCTCGACGCCTACGAGTCGGCGAAGACGGCCGGTGAGGCCATCACCGAGCCCGAGCACATCAAGAACGTGACCGGGATCCTGGAGGACGGCCGCTACGCCATCGCCTGCGTCCGGGCGCGCGTCGCCGGCGAGCCGCTGCCCACGCGCCGCCCGCCGTGCTTCTTCGACCCCCGACACGGGTTGTCAGTCGCCGACGTCTCCTGGACGCCGCCCGGCGGAGCGACCCGCGACGTACCCGCCTGCGCCCTTGACGCCGAGCGGGTCCGCGCCGGTGCCGAGCCCGACTCGCGGATGGTGATGGTCGGATCCCAGCGGGTGCCCTACTACCAGGGAGGTCGCGCCTACCAGCCGTACGCTGCGGGCTACTTCGGCGGCTTTGGACCGATGGACATGATGTTCATGGGCATGATGTTCGGCGGGTTCGGCGGCTTCGACGCGATCGGTGACATCGGCGACGGGATCGGCGACGGCATCGGAGACGCGTTCGACGGCATCGGAGACGCCTTCGACGGGGGCTTCGACTTCTGACCGACGCCGACCCGCCCGAAACTTTCGGGCGGGTCAGCGTGATTTCCGGTCAGTTTCGGGCGGGTCAGCCCGTCAGCGGCGCAGCAGCTGGGCCACCTGGAGGTAGACCACGCGGCCGTTGACCGAGTCGCTGTCGATGGTGTCGGGGTCGGAGACCGCGTAGTCACCGGAGACGTGGACGAGGTACTTGCCTGCCGACACGCCCTTGAGGAGCAGGGTCGCGACGCCGGTGGCGTAGTTGATGTTGGTCGTGGTGGTGCCGACCTGCTTGCCCTCTCGGGACACCGTCGCGGTGTAGCTCGCGGCGTTGGTGACCGTGCCCGGGGTCGGGTAGACCAGCACGACCTTCATCCGGTCGACGCCACGCCCGACGTTGACGGTGTACGACGCCGAGTCCGAGCCGCCCAGGGTGGCCGGTGGGGCGTCGTACTGCCAGCTGTCGCTGCGCGAGACCCGCCAGGCATCCGCCCGCAGCAGCCGCAGCTCGGCCCGCCGGCTCGCCTGCCGGAGGTCGGTGGACCAGCCCGGACCACGGACCAGGGCGACCGCCCGGTCGAGGTTCACGTGCCCGTAGCCGACCTGCCACTCGGGCACCCGGTTGCCCTTGCCGTCGAGGACCGGGGACGCGGTGGCCGTCAGCGCGTCCTGCACGCGGGCCGGGCTCAGGGAAGGGTTGGCCTGGGTGACGACGGCGGCGGCGCCCGCGATGTGCGGACTCGACATCGACGTGCCGGACGCGGTGTCGTTCTCTCCCGGCGGGCAGGGACCGACAACGGTCCCGGTGGTGTCGCAGGAGGAGGAGATCGACACCCCCGGCGCCGAGATGTCAGGCCAGGTCAGACCGGTCCGGTCGCCGAGCGCGACCGTGTGGCCGCCCGCACCGATCGGCTCGGCCTGCAGGTTGTCGTACTGGATGCCGTTGGAGGAGAAGTCGCCGCGCACCCGCTTGACGCTGCTCGCCGCCACGGAGATCACCCAGGGTGCCTGGTTGAAGGGACTGACGCTCGCCTCGCCGTTCTCGGCACCGGAGTTGCCGGCGGAGAACACCACGGTCGCGCCCCTCTTGGTGACGGCCCGGGTGGCGACGTTGACCGGGTCTTTCGGGTCGTACTGCCGGAAGCTGTTGCCCCACGAGTTGTTGATGACGTCGATCCCGAGCATCTTCGGCTGGCGCATCATGTAGTCGTAGGCGGTCACGACGGCGGTGGTGGTCAGCACCGCGCCGATCGCGAAGCAGGCGAGCTGCGCGTCCGGGGCCACGCCGAGGTGGTTCTTGCCGGTGTGGCCGTCTGCGGCGATGATCCCGGCGACGTGGGTGCCGTGGCCGCTACCGATGTCGGTGTTGTTGTAGGGCCCCTGGTCGACCGGGACCACGAGGGTGTTGCCCTCGTTGGGCTGCTGGTTGGCGTACTCGCCGCTGACCAGAGTCACGTTGTGCTTGATGTGGTCGGCGAGGTCGGGGTGGGTCCCGTCGCAGCCCGAGTCCACGATGCCGACGGTGACGCCCTTGCCGGTGAAGCCCCGGGCGCGCAGCCGCTCGGCCGCGCCGAGGGAGGAGGAGACGACGTTGGACGACGCGGTGTCGAGGTACTGCAGCCTCTCGTCGGGGTAGACGTCGTCGGCCGTGCCGCTGCTGACGGCCTCGGTGAGCGCCGCGACCGGACCCTGCACGAGCGCGAGCGGAAGCTCGTGCATCGGCTGGACCTTCAGGCCGAGGTCGCGCAGCGCGCTCACCTGGGCGTCGGTCGGCACGGCGGAGAACGTGGCGATGGCTCGGGCGGAGCCGGTGCCGGTGGCCAGCAGCCGGTCGAGCCCGACCCGGCTGGGAGCGGGGGCCTGAGCCTGGGCGGCGCCGCTGACGGGGCCGGAGGCGAGCACGACGGCGGCGGCGCAGGTGAGCGCGGCCAGTCGGGTGCGAAGCGGAGACATGGGTGGTGTCCTTCTCTCGAGGTGCGTGACCGGACAACGCCGGGGCGGGGTGGTTGGTTACGCGGCTGACACACTGGGCCGGTGCCAGACCCAGACCTCCACGTGACCGAGCTCGGCGAGACCGGCTCTCCCGTCGTGTTCTGCCACGGCCTGTTCGGGCAGGGGCGCAACTGGACCCAGATCGGCAAGGAGGTCGCCCAGGACCACCGGGTCCGACTGGTGGACATGCCCAACCACGGCCGTTCGGAGTGGGTCGACACCCTCGACTACCTCGACCTCGCGGACCGGGTGGCCAGCCTGTTCTCCGACGAGGAGCCAGTCACCCTCGTGGGGCACTCGATGGGCGGCAAGATCGCGATGGTCCTCGCGCTGAGACGGCCTGAGCTGGTCGAACGCCTCTGCGTCGTCGACGTGTCGCCGGTGACCTACGACAACACGCGGGAGTTCGCCGGCTACATCAAGGCGATGCGCGGGCTCGACCTGGCCGCCCTCGAGCGTCGCGGCGACGCCGACGAGGCGTTGCGGGACGCCGTACCCAACGACACGGTCCGCGCCTTCCTGCTGCAGAACCTCAGGCGCGAGGGTGACTCCTGGCGCTGGCAGGTCAACCTCGAGGTGCTCGGTGACGAGCTCGGAGAGCTGGGGTCCTGGCCCGAGGACCGTCTCTCCGACGTTCAGCCCTACGAAGGTCGCGTCCTCTGGGTGGGTGGCGACCGCTCCGACTACGTCCGCGAGGAGTACGCCGACGCGATGGGCCGCTGGTTCCCGCGCAACCGGCGGGTGACGATCAAGGGCGCCGGACACTGGGTGCACTCCGAAGAGCCGGAGACCTTCCTGGCCGTGCTCAGGCGGTTCCTCGAGGACTGAGGATGCTCAGCTAACCGCGTTGTCGTGCGCGGTAGGCCGCGACGGCCGCCCGGTTTCCGCAGGCGGTGCTGCAGAACCGGCGTGAGCGGTTGCGCGACAGGTCCAGCACCAGGCCCTCGCAGTCGTCGTCGGCACAGATGCCGAGGCGCGACGTCTCGTCACTGCGGATCACGTCGACCATGGCCATGGCCGTCTCGACCGAGATCCGCGTGGCGAACGGCCCGTCGTCGTCGGCTGCGTGGATGTGCCAGTCGAGATCGTCGTGCCGCACCAGCCGGGGAAAGGCTTGATGCTCGGCCAGGATCGCGTTGACCAGGGGTACGGCCGCGTCGCGGTCGGCAGTGAGCAGGCGACGCAGCGGCTCGCGAATGGCCCGCACCGCGTCGAGGTCCGCACGGCTCCGGGGTCGGGCGCCGGTGTAGCCGTGCTCGTCGTAGAACGCGTTGAGCTGCTCGAGGGTGTCCATCGTGTCCGGATCGACGGCGCTGTTGACCAGCCCGACCGCGGCGAGCAACGCGCCTTCAGTGTCATGCGTGAAAACCACGTTGACACATTACCAAAACAGTCGTAGCGTCATGACCCATGGCGATCATGACGCATGACACGCGACGGGCTGCTCCGCGTTCGCGGACCGCGTCCGGCCTCGCGTTCGCGCTCGTCTCGGCCATCACCTTCGGGCTCTCCGGCGCCCTCGCCCGGCCGTTGATGGAGTCTGGCTGGAGCGCGGGGGCGGTGGTGCTGGTCAGGGTCGCCGGGGCCGCCGTCCTGGTCGCTCCCCTGGGGGTCGTCGCCCTGCGTGGGCAGTGGGGCGCGCTCCGGCGCAACCTCGGCATGGTGGTGACCTACGGTGCCCTGGCGGTGGCCGGCGCGCAGTTCTGCTACTTCTCGGCCGTCTCCCACATGCAGGTGGGTCCCTCCCTCCTGATCGAGTACACAGCCCCGGCCGCAGTCGTCGTCTGGCTGTGGCTCCGGCACGGGCAGCGGCCGGGACCCGTGACCCTGGCCGGCGCCGGACTCGCCGCGCTCGGGCTGGTGCTGGTCCTCGACCTGCTCTCCGGCGCGGACCTCAACGTGCCGGGCGTGCTGTGGGCGCTCGCCGCGATGGTCGGTGCGGCGGCCTACTTCGTCATCTCCGCCGACGAGAGCAAGGGGTTGCCCCCGCTGGCGCTTGCCGCCGGTGGTCTGGTGGTCGGCGCCCTGGTGCTTGCGCTGCTCGGGCTGGTAGGGCTGCTGCCCCTGGACCGCGGAACCGCCTCGGTGTCCTACGCGGGCGCGACGGTCGCGCCGTGGGTGCCCCTGGCGTTGCTGGCACTGGTGACCGCGGCGGTCTCCTACACCACCGGCATCGCCGCGATCCGGCGGCTGGGGTCCCGACTCGCCTCATTCGTGGCACTGACCGAGGTCCTGGCCGGCGTGCTGTGGGCCTGGCTGCTCCTCGACGAGCTACCGCGCCCCGTCCAGCTCCTCGGGGGCGTGCTGATCCTGGCCGGGGTGGTGGCCGTCAAGCTGGGCGAACGGACCGTGTCCAAGTCCGAACCGGTGCCGGGCTGACGCAACCGAACGGCGTCCCCGCACGTCGGATCATCATGCGTAGCTGGGGATCCTTGCTGGTCGGGTGTCTGTTGCTGCTCACCGCATGCGCTGAGCAGCCCGGACCAGGCGCCCACTCCGGCGACCCGCTCCCGACCCAGTGGCGGACCGAGTACTGGCACGGGATCTCCGTCGACGTCCCGGCGGAGTGGGCCTACGGGGGCGCGCCCATGGTCAACGGCGGAGACACGGTCGCCTGCTGGGCCGGTGCCATGGTGTCGGCCGCGGGCGCCCGGGTCCGCGACGGCGAGGAGCGCTCCACACCGTACGTCGGACGCCCGATCGTCCTGACCGACCTCTGCCAGACGTTCCCGTTCATCGGGCCCGACACCGACCCGCCCGCGGTCCCGTCGGTCTGGCTCGGCGCGCACCTGGAGACCGGGACCGACCACCTCGGCGACGGCTGGGTGCGCGAGACGGTGGAGGCCTCGGGCACGACCGTGACCGTGACCAGCGACGACGCTGACCTCCGGCGACGGATCCTGGCCTCCGTCGGCGGTCTCGGCCTCTGCACGTCGAGCATGCCGGGACCCACGAGGGTGCACGACATGCTGATCGAGGGTTACGGCCGGCCGAAGTCGCTCGAGGTGTGCGTCTACCGCCGCACGGGCTCCGGCGAGCTGGGGCTCGCCTACGGGACGCTCCTCGGCCCCCAGGCGGCTCGAGCCTTCGGCGCGGCGGTCGCCCGCGCGGACTCGCGCCGGATGAAGTGTGGCGACGAGCCGCCGAGCGAGTGGATCACGCTTCAGATGACCGGTATCTCCTACCCGAACGCCCCGGTCGGGGTTGGCGGCACCCAGGACATGGTGATCGGCTGCGGTGTGGTGGAGGTCGGCCCCGGCCAGACCTACGAGCTGGACCGGGGCGTGCTGAACGCGTTGCGGGTGGAGGGCCTGCCGGCGGTGCTGTTCGCGCTCATCGGGCCGGTGGGCTGAAGGACGTCAGCGCGCGTCCTGGCGGCGGATGAACACCTCGCGGGTGAGCATCAGGATCGCGGCCGCGGTGGGGATCGCCAGCAGCGCACCGACCACACCGAGCAGCGCGGCGCCAACCAGGGCCGCGATCACGGTGACGGCACCGGGGACGTCGACCGACTTCGACATCACCCGCGGGTAGATCACGTAGTTCTCGAGCTGCTGGTAGATCACGTAGAAGATCACGCAGGCGAGGCCGATCCTGACGTCCGTCGCGAACCCGATGGCGCTGACGATCACCGCCCCGATCGTGGCGCCGATCATCGGGATCACGTCGAGGAGCGCGACGACGAAGGCCAGCGCCACGGCGTACTTCCCGAGGCCCACCGCGACCAGGAAGATCAGCGAGCTGAGGCCCGCACAGGTGGCCACGACGAAGGCGCCCGAGACGTAGCCACTGACGCCGCCGAGCACGCGGTCGCCGAGCTTGGTGACGCGGTCCCTGCGGGACTGCGGCGCCAGACGGTACAGAGCGGTCTTGATCGACTGCAGCGAGGACAGGAAGTAGAGGGTCAGCACCACGACGATGAACGCGTTCAGCAGCGTGGAGAGCACCGCCAGGCCGACCCCGAGTACGCCGCCGAACAGGCTGCTGGTGAACCCGCCCTGCTCGACGTAGGACTCCGCCCGGTCGAGCAGGTCGTACTTCTGGTTGAGGTCCTGGATCTGACGGTTGCGCTGGAGCTCGGAGAACCACTCGGGGGCGTTCTCGGTGATCGCGGCAACCTGGTCGCTGATCACGGGAACGATCGCGAGCACGAACAGGACGAGCGCGAGGAGCACGATCACGATCACGGCGAGAACCGCGTAGGAGCGCCGCAACCCGCGCCGGACGAAGAACTCGACTGCCGGGTTGAGCCCGGCGGCGAGGAACATCGCGACCACGACGAGGACCAGGACCGAGCTGATCGCGAGCAGCTGGGTGCCGAGGAAGTAGGCGAGCAGCGCCCCGAGCCCGCCGAAGAAGCCGATGTAGAAGGGGGAGTGACGCTCGAGGGGCTTGCCCGGGACGCCGAGTGCGGGGCGAGGTGGAGCGTTCTCCTCCGTCGCAGTGGCGCCGGTCGCGGGCCCCGGCGTCGCAACCTCCTCGTCAGTGGCCCCTGGTGCGGGCCGCCCCGCCGCCCGGCCGGTCGGCCCAGTGGGCGCGCCGGCGGCGGGGTCGTCGCTCAACTCTCGTCCTCGGCGAACCCTGCGACGACTTCACGCAGTGAGCTGAGCTGGGCGGCGATGGCGTCGCGACGCTTGGTCATCCGGTCGACCTCGCTCTTGAGGTCGGCCAGCTCGCGCTCGGCCTCGGAGTCGCCTCGGGCGACGATCGAGTCGGCCTGGGTGCGGGCCGAGGCGACGATCTGCTCGGCCTCGCGCCGCGCCCGGACCAGGAGGGCCTCGGACTCCGACTGGACCTGCTGCCGGTGGCTGGTCGCCTGGCTCAGCGCCTCGCGCGCCCTCTGCTCCGCCTGGGCGGCGCGCTCCTCGGCCTCCTCGACCAGGCGCTTGGTCTCGGCGGTCGCGTTGGAGTGGTGGTCGGTCGCCTCCTTGGCGAGCCGTTCCTTCTCCACGGCAAGCGTCCGCCGCGCCTCCTGCACCTCGCGATCGGCCGCGGCGCGCAGCTGCTCGGCCTCACGCTTGGCGGTGGTGCGCAGGTCGTTGGCCTCCTGCTGGGCGGCCAGCCTCAGCTGGTCGGACTCGCGCTTGGCCGAGGCCATCAGGTCGTCGGCCTCGGCCTTGGCCAGGGCGCGCTCCTGATCGGCGTCGGCAAGCATCCGGTTGCGGGTCTCGTCGAGCTCCTTGAGCTGCACCAACCGCATGTCCTCGGCCTCGCGGCTGGCCTCGGAACGGATCGACTGGGCGTCCCGGGTGGCCCGCTGCCGGATCTCGTCGGCCTCGCGCTGGGCCACGGCGCGGACATCGGCCGCCTCTTCCTCGGCCAGCCGCAGCATGGCGCTGGCGCGCCCGCCCAGCCCGGCGTACGACGGGTTCTGGTGCTCCGCGATCTGCTGGCGGGCCTCCTCGAGCTGGCTCTCGAGCTCGAGCACCCGCTTCTCGGAGACGGTGAGGCTGCTGCTGAGGCCGGCCTTCTCGGTCGTCAGCTGCCGGAACCGGGCGTCCACAGCCTGCTTGTCGTATCCGCCGCGGCGGACCGCCGGGAAGCTGGGGCCCGCAGCCGGGGGTA
>JBJMIQ010000238.1:0-8326 GCA_045806805.1 Nocardioides sp.
GCAGGGCGTACTTGTCGCTGATCACCTCCCCCTGCTCGGTGACCTTCACCTCGCCGTCCACGGTGCCGGACGGCAGGGCCATGATCGCGTCGTACGTCGGCCCGCCACCGCGACCCACCGAGCCGCCCCGGCCGTGGAAGAACCGCAACCGGACGCCATGGCGGCGGGCCACGTCCCGCGCCTGCCGTTGAGCCTTCTGGATCTGCCACTGAGAGGTCGCGATGCCTCCGGACTTGTTGGAGTCGGAGTAGCCGAGCATGACCTCTTGCAGGTCGCCGCGCAGGCTGAGCAACCGGCGGTAGGACGGCTCCCCGAACAGCGCGTCCAGGATCTGCTCGGTGCGTTCGAGCTCCTCGACGGTCTCGAGAAGCGGCACGAAGCCGATCCGGACGATGCCGTCGGCCAGGTCGACGAGGCCGGCTTCGCGGGCCAGCAGCACGGCTGCGAGCACGTCGTCGGCGTCCCGGGTCATGGAGACGATGTAGCTCTCGATCGTCCGCGGTCCCAGCGTGTCGAGCGCCCAGCCGATCACCTCGAAGGTCTCCGCCGTGACCCGGCCACCCTGGTCGAGCGGCAGTGGGTACGGCGCCAGCGGGCGACGCCCCGCGAGCTCCTCGGCGAGGACGCGGAATCGCTCGGACCGGTCGAGCTCGGCATAGGGGACGGTCAGCTCTCCCAGGCGGTCGAGCAGCTGGCCGACGGCGTCGTGGTGCTTCTGGGCGTGCTCGCGGACGTCGAGCGTGGCCAGGCTCAGACCGGTTGCGGCGACCGTGCGGACCAGGCGCTCGAGTGCACCACCCGCCAGCAGCGCGCCCTGATGGGTCAGCACCGATCCGTGCAGGAGACGCAGGTCGTCGAGCAGCTCGGCGTCGTCGCGGTAGTCGCGACCCTGGCGATGGGGCTCGTCGGCGACGATCCGCCGCTGGGTGAGACCGAGCCGGACGTGCAGGCAGGTCAGGAAGAGCCGGTACGGCTCCTGGGCGTTGAGCCGGCGGTAGCGCGGCTCGACCTCCGGCAGACCGGGCAGCAGCTCGTCGACGCGCGCGTGGATCTCGGGGTCGATCCTCGACACCTGCTCACTGATCGACAGGTCCCGCCGCAGCGCGTCGACCATCCGCTGCAGCAGTTGGATGCCATGAGTGGTCTGGAGCTTGAGCACGGCGCGCGTGGTCTCCGGGGTCACGTTGGGGTTGCCGTCGCGGTCTCCGCCGACCCAGCTCCCGAAGGAGAGGGGCCGGGTGTCCGGAGACAGCTCGACGCCGCGGCGCGCCAACTGGTCGCGCAGCTCGTCGAGTACGTCGGGGACGGCGGCGGCCGAGAGCCCCTCGAGGTAGTAGACGATGTTGCGGGCCTCGTCGATGGGCTCGGGTGGTTCGGCGCGGATCTCGTCGGTGTGCCAGAGCAGCTCGACGGCCTCCTCCAGCCCCCTGGTGCGACGTCGACCCTCCGGTTCCTCCAGCAGGGCCGCCACCCGGCGCAGCTTGTCGATCGTCGACCGCCGGGCGACCTCGGTGGGGTGTGCGGTGAACACGGGGCGGACCGCGACCTGCCGCAGCGCCTCGGCCATCTCCTCGGCCTCGACGCCGGCCTTCTCGATGCGCGTGAGCGCCTGCTCGATCCAGCCACCCTCGGCCTCCCCGCGCCGCAGCAGCGCCCGGCCGCGGTGGACCTGCTCGGTGACGTTGGCGAGGTGGAAGTAGGCGGTGAACGCCCGGACCAGCCGGATGGTGGTCTCCAGGTCGAACTCGGGCAGGTCCTCGAGCCGGTCGCCTTTTGAGTGAGCCCGCACCTGCTCCACAAGGTCGAGGAGCTGCTGGCCCTCGGCGCGCACCAGCGTCTCGCCGAGGATGGTCGTGACCACCCGGATGTCCTTGCGCAGGGCGCTGTCCGGGCCGGCGCCGAGCGAGTTCGGCTCAGTCGTCATGGTCACCCTCGCGTCGTCGGATCCATCAGTCCACCAGCCTGGGTCTCGCCAGGGCAAGGTACCCATCTCCGAGTGCTCGCCTACACTCCGCAGGCAAGCATGCACCGCACGCCCCAGTAGCTCAGCGGATAGAGCAGCCGCCTCCTAAGCGAAAGGTCGCAGGTTCGACTCCTGCCTGGGGCACGCCGGCACCAGGCTCGCGTGCCGTCTGAGTTTTTTACACAGACATCGTGCTCTTGTTCAGGATTCGGCCCCTTCCTTCAACACGCCCTGTAACAATTGATGTTGGTGCAGTCCGTTTTGGAGACGCGCCTGAATTTCAAACGAGGAGTCGGTCCATGCGTAAGTTCTCCGCCGCCCTGCTGGCTGCGGTCCTCGTGCTGCTCGCCGCGCCCGGTTCGACCGTGGCGATCGGCAACGCCGAACCGGGCACCACGGCACGGGTGGTCACCGCCCGGGCGGCCGGCGCGCCGCAGAAGATCTTCGGGCCGTCGGGCGACGTAGATTCGGTGTACTCCACCGTCCGGGACGCCAAGGGCCGGCTCCACGGATACCTCTCGAACTACACGGCCTACTGGTTCGACCAACGGGCCAACGGGTCGCTGACGAACCGTCGCGTGATGCTGCAGCGCGGCCGTCGTGGCGCGATCGACCAGTGCGGCGTGCACCCCGCGGGCACCATCTACAAGGCATCCCGCACGCACTGGATCACGTTCTACCACGCCGAGAAGGGCGCCCCGGCCGACCACGGAACGTGCAACCACTCCAACCGGCACACCCGCTGGAGCATCGTCAAGATGGAGACGTTCAACGGCGGTCGGAGCTGGGTGAAGCGCGGCCAGGTCATCACCCAGGATCGCAGCCTGATGAAGACAGCGGCCGGTGGCTGGTCCTACAACACCGACGACGCCGGCAGCCCCCGCCTGGTCGTCCACGACGGATTCATGTACCTCTTCTTCCGGGCCACGAACCGCCCTCGCTCCGACCATGACCAGACCATGAACGTCGCCCGTGCGCCGCTTAAGAGCCTGGGCCGGCCGGGAGCGTGGAAGAAGTACTTCGAGGCGACGCCCCCGTTGCCGGGGACCCCGGTGCCGGCCACGTCGTGGTCCGAGCCCGGTCTCGGCGGCCGCTCGTCCGAACTGCCGCCCGCGCTGGGTCAAAAGGAGCCACTTTCGGGCCAGGCACGGGGCATCTCGTTCAACTCCCACCTCAACAAATGGTTGGCGGTCGAGGTGGGCATCGAAGGCATCACCCTGTACCAGTCCACGGACCTCTTGCACTGGGAGTTTCTGGACCAGCCGTGGAAGACCGGGCTCACCGAGAGCGCCTGGCACCAGCCGTGCGGCCGCAGGGGCCTTCCGGTCGCCTACGGCTACGGGGCGATCGTCGGGCTCAACGGGGCCAGCGACAAGAGCGGCCAGTCGTTCTGGGTCTACTACATGAAGAAACCGGCCGGGAAGTGCTTCGACTCCCGCTTCCTCTACCGGCGCAAGGTGACCCTCCCGTAGTCCGTCTGGTCCTCCGATCGGGCAGTCTTCCTGGATTCTCCAGTGGGAACGCCGCGGTTGCTGCACCCTAGAGGCGCCCCACCGGCCCTATGCGAAAGATCTCGGCATGCGCATATCCAACCGACGCCTCACAGGCCTATGTCTCGTGGCTCTGGCCGCGACCGCGGCCACTCTGGTGCTGCCAGCCCAGGCCGGCCAGGCCCAGATCGACCAGGCACGGGTCGGCCAGACCACCGTCGAGGGGAAGACCTTCGCGGCGTACGAGTACTGGTGGTACCCGATCGACTTCGTCGACCACTTCATCGACCCGCTCAGCAGCCAGTGGGAGGTGGAGGGCAACGGAGACGCACGGACCCAGAACGGCATGCTCACGCTCATGTCCAGGCGGAGGGGCAGCATCGGGGTGACGCTGCGCGGTCACGACCGCGAGCGCGGCCGCTGGGAGATCCGGCTCCGTGGGAACCGGTTCGAGACCGGCCACACGGACTACACCGTCGCGGCCGAGCTCATCCCCGCTGACATCACGGACCAGCACTGCGGTGCCCAGAACATCGGCTTTGCCAGCTTCCGTCCCGCAGTAGACCACTCCGTCAGCTTCCACATCCGGACCCTGCCCGACCTCCAGTTCACCAGCGTCAAGCAGCACATGAACCTGACCGACAACTACTGGCACACCTACGGCGTCCAGGTCGGTCCGAAGCGGATCGCGTGGTTCGTCGACGGGGTGGCGCGGGCCGTCGAGAACCGACCGGAGGCCATCTCCGGCATCCCGCTGACCCTCCGCCTCCAGCTGCAGGCCGTCCCCGAGAAGACGATGAACTTGAGCCGCCTCCAGGTCGACACGGTCCGCTACTTCACCTTGAAGACACCGAGCAAGAAGCCCGTACTCGGAGGGCTGCCGGAAGCCGGCACCTACCCCGACGCCTGCTGACACGAAGGCACGTCCGCCACCCACGTGACGCGCATCACCTGATGGGGTCGTCTCCGGCGGGGTACCACTGGGCCCACTTCCGCATCAGAAGGAGTCGACATGGCTACGACACGGACGAGCTCGATGACCGGCACCCCCTTGCAGACGGCAGCCGCCGCCGTCGGCGCGACCTTCCTCCTGGTCGGGATCCTGGGCTTCGTGCCCGGCGTGACCAGCAACTACGACGCCATGACGTTTGCCGGCCACGAGTCCGGGGCCGAGCTGCTCGGGATCTTCGGGGTCTCGATCCTGCACAACCTGGTCCATCTGCTCTTCGGCGTCGCCGGGCTCGCCATGGCCCGGACGTGGAGCGGTGCCCGCACCTTCCTGCTCGGCGGCGGCGTGATCTACCTCGTGCTGTGGCTGTACGGCCTGCTGATCGACCTCGGGAGCTCGGCCAACTTCGTGCCCGTCAACGACGCGGACAACTGGCTGCACCTCCTCCTCGGCGCCGGCATGGTCGCCCTCGGCCTGATGCTCAGCAGGCGCAACGCAACCGCGGGGTCGCGCACGTCGGTCTAGCCGACGCGGCGGGACGGCCCGGTCAGTCGACGACCTCGAACCTGATCCCGGCCAGCTGGAGCCGGGACAAGAGGTTGTCGCCCATCGCCTGTGCGGTGGTGACCTGACCGGCGGTGGGCGGGTTGTCGTCGAGGGCGAGGCACAGGGCCGACTCGGCCAGCATCTTGGCAGTCTCGTCGTAGCCGGGATCCCCGCCGGACACCCGGGTGTGCACGGTCTGGCCGCCGGTCTTCCCGACGAAGTCGACCCGGAACCACGATTTCTCCCGCCGACTCTCGTCGGGACCCTCACCCTGCTTGATCCGGCCCAGCAGGAGGTTGCGCAGCGGCTTCACCTGCGCCACCGCACCGATCGTGGCCACCGCCACGGCGCCGCCGGCGGCGAACCGTCGGGTCTTGGTGCCGGCGAAGTGGGAGTAGCGGAAGTCCGGACCGTACGACGCCAGCGCCGCGCCACTGCGGGCCACCACCATCGGGTCGATGGTGGGCAGGGGAAGCAGCCAGTAGCCGAGCACGTCGTCGCGGCCCGGCCTGGCCCCGACCGCTCGGGATGAGCGCCCCTCGGGGCGCGGCTCGACGCGCCGACGTGCGGCGGACGCCTCCTTCATGTGCCGGACCCGCGACAGCGCCGTCACCGCCGAGTGAAACGTGCCACCGGAGAACATGCCACTGGCGCGCACCACACCGCGCAGCGTGATCGGCTGGTCGGCGGGCAGCTGCTTGACCGTGAAGTAGGCCCCCAGGTCGTGCGGGACCGAGTCGAACCCGCACGCGTGCACGATCCGGGCACCGCTCTGCTCGGCGGCCGCGTGGTGCTCGACGTACATCCGGTCGACGAACTCCGGTTCGCCGGTGAGGTCCACGTAGTCGGTGCCGGCCTCGGCGCAGGCCGCGACCAGCGGCCCGCCGTAGGTCAGGTACGGACCGACCGTGGTGATCACCACCCCCGCACGGCGGGCGACGTCGGCAAGCGAGTCGGAGTCGGTGACGTCCGCGTGCAGCAGCTCGAGCTGCTTGAGCTCGGGATCGACGTCCGCAAGGTCGGCGCGTACCTTCTCCAGCTTCTCCGGGCTCCGCCCGGCCAGCGCCCAGCGCAGCCCGGCGGGGGCGTGGCGGGCGAGGTACTCGGCGGTGAGCGCCCCGGTGAAACCGGTGGCCCCGAACAGAACGATGTCGAACTCACGTTCACTGGTGGGCATGCCGCCATGGTGGCACCCGGTCACCTGGGGCCCTCGACGGCGTCCGATCCCCGGAAGAAGAGCCGCCGGTGGCGACGACCGGGCGCCTCGTTACGAGATCTGACGTATTTTCTACGCATGTGCCGCAACATCCGTACGCTCCACAACTTCGAGCCCCCCGCCACCACGGACGAGGTGACCGCCGCCGCGCTGCAGTACGTACGCAAGGTGAGCGGGTCGACCCGCCCGTCGGCGGCCAACCAGGAGGCCTTCGACCGCGCGGTCCGGGAGATCGCCCACGTCACCCGACACCTCCTCGACGACCTGGTCACCAGCGCCCCACCCAAGAACCGTGAGGTGGAGGCGGAGAAGGCGCGGGCCAGGGCCGCCCTGCGGTACGGCACGTGACCGCTCCCCTGGTGGACCGCCCAGCACCGGGCGAGACGGTCGAGGCGGCCCTCGGCCTCCTGGTCGGCCGACCGCTCGTGGTGCTCACCGGAGCGGGGTTGTCGACCGACTCCGGCATCCCGGACTACCGCGGTCCGGGGTCTCCGTCCCGGATGCCGATGACGATCGCGGAGTTCCGCTCCGGCCCGGCCGCCCGGCAGCGGTACTGGGCCCGCAGCCACCTCGGCTGGAGCCGGATGCGCCGCGCCGTTCCCAACCCCGGCCACCACGCCCTGGCGCGTCTTGACCCCGAGCTCCTGATCACCCAGAACGTCGACGGCCTGCACGAGGAGGCCGGATCCCGGCGCCTGGTGGCGCTGCACGGCCGGATCTCCCAGGTCGTCTGCCTCGAGTGCCGTACGACGTCCGCGCGGTCGGCGCTCCAGGCGCGGCTGGCCGAGCTGAACCCGGGCTTCGCCGAGCGGCACGTCGACGTGCGGGTCCGTCCCGACGGTGACGTCGAGCTGGAGGACACGTCGTCGTTCCGGGTGCCGGACTGCGAGGCATGCGGCGGGGCACTCAAGCCGGACGTCGTGTTCTTCGGCGAGAACGTCCCGGCTGAGCGGGTGGAGCGGTGCTACGCCACCGTCGACGCGCTGGCCGACTGCGATGGAGTCCTGCTCGTGTCCGGCTCCTCTCTCACCGTGATGAGCGGCTTCCGGTTCGTCCGCCGGGCGGCCCGTGCCGGAACCCCCGTGGTGATCGTCAACCGGGGCCAGACCCGGGGCGACGAGCTGGCGACGCTCAAGGTGGACGCCGGCTGCAGCGAGTTCCTGACCAGGCTGGCGTCGGACGCGTAGGTTTCCCCGGCTAGCCGGGGATCCCTGCACTTCCAAGGCGTTGCAACACCCGAGAAGCGTCGGTTTCCCCGGCGGGCCGGGGAAACCGACGAGGCCTACAACTTGCGGACGAAGATGTGGTCGGCCGCCTCGAGCACGATCTCGGCGGTCTCCCCACCTGATCCCACCAGGATCCCCCCGGCGGCCGGGGCGACCGTGACGGTCTTGTCGGGCAGCGCGCCGGCCCTGCGGAGGGCGCTCATCAGGATCTCGTCCTTCTGCATCTCCTCGGAGATCCGACGGACGTGGACACGGGCCTCGCCGTCACCCACGACCTTGGAGAGCGGTTCGACGCCCTCCATGAACTCCTCGCCCAGCGCGGACTCCCCGAGCTCGTCGAGGCCCGGGATCGGGTTGCCGTAGGGCGACTCGGTCGGGTGGTCGAGCAGGGCGACCAGGCGCCGTTCGACCGTCTCCGACATCACGTGCTCCCACCGGCAGGCCTCGGCGTGCACCAGCTCCCAGTCGAGGCCGATGACGTCGGTGAGCAGCCGCTCGGCGAGGCGGTGCTTGCGCATCACGCGGGTCGCCAGCCGCAGGCCCTCGTCGGTGAACTCCAGGTGGCGGTCCCCCTCGACCGTGAGCAGCCCGTCGCGCTCCATCCGGGACACCGTCTGGGACACCGTCGGACCGCTCTGGTGGAGCCGTTCGGCGATCCGGGCCCGCAGCGGGATGATGCCTTCCTCGACCAGCTCGTAGATGGTCCGGAGGTACATCTCGGTGGTGTCGATCAGATCGCTCACTTTGTCATTCTCACATCCGGGACGTCGCCGCTCGGTCGGCGTACCGCTTGTAACACGCTGTCCACCGCGCCTCCATCCCGTTGCAACGGCATGGAAGACCAGCAGACGGCGTGTTACAAGCGAACCGGCCGTGGGTAGCGTGACGCGGTGACCTCGGTGATGTGGTTCCGGCGCGACCTGCGGCTCGCTGACA
>JBJMIQ010000239.1:0-13808 GCA_045806805.1 Nocardioides sp.
CGTTACGGCGGCCATAGCGACAGGGAAACACCCGGACCCATACCGAACCCGGAAGTTAAGCCTGCCAGCGCCGATGGTACTGCAACCGAGAGGCTGTGGGAGAGTAGGACGCCGCCGGACATACTTTGAAGCCAGGGGCCACCCGAGAACGGGTGGCCCCTGGTGCTATTTCGGGGCGTTTCGGGCCATGTGTGGTCCACAAGCAGGGCCCGAACATGCCTGTCCACACCGCGGCTCCGGCCCCACGCCGTTCGTCGGCGTATCCCGCGAGAGTGGCTCGCGGAGGTGATCGGTCCATGTCAGCGTCCGTGTCAGCACAGCAACCAACCGCAATCGAGGCGGTCAACGAAGTCCGGCTCGTCGGAAGGGTCTCGCAGCCGCCCGAGGAGCGCGTCCTGCCCAGCGGCGACACGCTGTGGAGCTTCCGCGTGGTCGTCCCCAGGCCGGAGGGCTCCGCGCGGTCCCGTCACCAGGTCGATGCCGTCGACTGCTGCGTGTGGTCCGGGCGGGTCAGACGATCGGTCGCCAGCTGGCGGGCTGACGACGTCGTCGAGGTCAGCGGGTCCGTGCGCCGGCGCTTCTTCCGGACCGCTCAGGGCGCTGCGTCCCGGTTCGAGGTCGAGGTCTCAGCCGGCCGACTCATTCGTCGCGCAGCGAGCGCATGAGCGCGCCCATGCTCGGCTTGGGCTGGAACGAGGTGGCCTTCTCCGGCAGTAGCCGATCACCCCCCACGATCCGCTGCACCGTGTCGAACTCGATGGCCGGCATCAAGACCGCCACGCCACCGCTGCGGGGAAGGTGAGCCAGGGTCGCGTCAACCGAATGGTGGTGCTCGACGCGAACCGGCTGCTTCTCCAGGGCGGGCACCACCGCGTCGTGGAGGACCTCGACCGCGGCCGTCCCGGCCGGGAGGTCCAGGCTCAAGGTCGCCCACTCCGTGCCGTCGGTCACCACCAGGGTCCCGGGAGCGAGAGCGGCCACGGCGTCGTCCGGGCTGCGGCCGGTGAAGATTCCGACGCTCGTTGCCGCCTTGTGCACGGCCTCGAGCGTGGTTCCGACGAGCACGCGATGGATCGCGCCGAGGAACAGGGGAGTGTCGTCCTGGTCCACCAGCATGGCCAGTCCGCGGTCGGCAGCGGTTCCCGGTGACGCCTCCTGCATTCGTAGATAGGCCGCATAGCGATGGTGCCCGTCGGCGAGCAACGCGCGGGTGCCCGCCAGCAGGCCGGCGAGGTCCGAGCAGGCCCCTGGGTCCCGGATCGTCCAGATCCGGTGGTGCTCGCCGTTGCGGTCGTCGAACTCGTGGTCCACCGCCCCGGCGATCACCGAGCTCAGAAGCTCACGGACGGTGGCCGGTCCTCGATGCACGAGCAGGATCGGTGCCGGGTTCATGCCCATCTCGGTCATCCGGTCCGCGAGCTCGGCGGCCTGGACGGGGTGGATCCCCTCGTGGGGATACACGACGCGCTCGCCCGGCTGGTCGGCTCGCGAGGAGAGGTTGAGCGCGCCCACGAGGCCACGGACGGTCATGCCCATCGCGGCGTACTCGTGGAGGTAGACGGCGGGTTCCGGGTCGCGGTGCACGTGGCCCTGCTGCTCCCAGCGCTCGAGGCGGCGCGCCACGTTTCGGTAGGGCCGCGCGAACGCTCGCGCCGAGGCTGGGTCGCCGACCCGGCTCGGAGAAAGCATGAGGGCCCGGAACGGGTCCAGTCGAAAGGGGCCCGCCACGTACGGCGGCGTGACCACCACGCGGCTGGAGTCCATCGAAGCATCGTAGGGTGCCCATCCTGAGGCCTTCGAAAGGAGGGCGACGTGCTCGGTGCCTCGAAGCAGCCGCTGGTCGAGGCCCACGACCTGGTGATGTTCGACCTGGACGGGGTCATCTACATCGAGTCGGCGCCCGTCCCCGGTGCGCCGGACCAGCTGGCCCGACTCAGGGACGGGAGCACGAAGCTGGCCTTCATCACCAACAACGCCTCGCGCCCACCGGAGGCCGTGGCGGAGAAGCTGGCCGGGATCGGCGTCGAGGCGGACCCGCACGAGGTGGTCACCTCCGCGCAGGCGGCGGCCCACCTGCTCGTGGAGCGGCACGGCAAGGCCGCCGTGATCGCCTGCCTCGGCGCCGTCGGGCTCGAGCAGGCGTTGCGCGACGTAGGCCTGGAGTCGGCAGCCGTCGACGACTCGCGGGCGGTGGCGCTCGCCACGGGTTACGGACCCGACGTGCCGTGGCGCGACGTGATGCGCGCAGCCGTGCGCGTCCGCGACGGCCTGCCCTGGGTCGCAAGCAACACCGACCTCTCGTTGCCGACGAAGTTCGGCCAGGCGCCCGGGCACGGCGTGCTGGTCGACATGCTCGAGCGCTTCAGCGGCGTCAAGGCGGTGGTGGCCGGAAAGCCGCAGCGCCCGCTCCTCGAGGAGACGATCCGGCGAGTGGGCGGCACCACCCCGCTCATGGTCGGTGACCGGCTCGACACCGACATCGAGGGCGCCAACAACCTCGGCATCGACTCGCTGCTGGTGATGACCGGCGTCACCGGGCTGCCGGAGCTGGTGTCGGCTGGGCCCGAGCTGCGACCGAGCTACGTCGCCACGAATCTCGAGGGCTTGTTCCTCCCCCATCCCGCCCCGGACCGGGACGGCTCGCGATGGCGGTGCGGTGAGTGGCGGGCGACGGTCTCGAAGGGTCGCCTGGAAGTGTCGGGGGAGGGGTCGACGGACGACTGGTGGCGGGCGGTCGCGTGTGCCGCCTGGGACCACCTCGACCGTGTCGGCTCGCCCGCGGACGTGAGCGGAGCGGCCGTGCCGGACGGAACGCGGGATAGCGGTAATCTCACGGCATGATCACCCCACGGCGTTCTCCGTCTCCTCCGCTTCGCTCCTCCGACGGACAACGCCCCGGGGGCCCCGAATGAGCGAGCGCAACCCGGAGCCCGAGCAGCCGGACACCCCGCCCGACGTCGATCCGGCCGAGACCGGACAGGAGTTCGACGAGCCGGAGCGCACCGGCGTCGAGGAGGTCGACGATGTGCTCGCCGACCTGCAGGGGCTCCAGGACCGCCCGATCGAGGAGCACCCGGGGGCCTTCGAGCAGGCCCACGAACGGCTTCGGCAGGCGCTCGACAATCCGTCCGGCGCCTGATCCCGCGGCCGTGCCGCCGCGCCGTCAGCGTCTGGACGCAGAGCTCGTCCGGCGCCGGCTTGCCCGTTCCCGGGAGCACGCCAGCGAGCTGATCGCGGCGGGCCGGGTGCACGTGTCCGGGGCCGTGGCCACCAAGCCGGCCACCGGGGTCACCACTGACGCCGCCATCGTCGTCGCCACGGACCCCGAGCGACCCGACTACGTGTCTCGCGGCGGTCACAAGCTGGCGGGGGCCCTGGAGGTGTTCGAGCCGGCCGGCCTGGTTGTCCGCGGGCGGCGCTGCCTCGATGCAGGCGCCTCCACCGGCGGGTTCACCGACGTACTGCTGCAGCACGGCGCCCGAGAGGTGGTGGCGGTCGATGTCGGCTACGGACAGCTCGCCTGGCGGCTGCGCCAGGACGAGCGGGTCGTCGTGCACGACCGGACCAACGTTCGCGAGCTGAGCCTGGGCGTGGTCGGCGACCCGGTCGACCTGGTCGTCGGCGACCTGTCGTTCATCTCCCTGGTGCTGGTCCTCGACGCGCTGCTGGGAGTCGCCTCACCGGACGGTGACCTCGCGCTGATGGTCAAGCCCCAGTTCGAGGTGGGCAAGGACCGGGTCGGAAAGGGCGGCGTGGTCCGCGACCCCGGTCTGCGGGCCGAGGCCGTCCTGGCCGTCGCGCAGGCAGCGGCAGAGCGGGGATGGGGGGCCAGGATGGTCACCCCGAGCCCGCTGCCGGGCCCGTCGGGCAACGTGGAGTTCTTCGTCTGGCTGCACCGTGGTCCGGCTCGCGTGGATGCATCCGACATCGTCGCCGTTGTGCATGGCGAGGCCGGTCCGGGGGTGTCGAGTGAGAGGGTTGACCTGTGACACCGACCAGTGGCGGGACTGACACTCCTGCGGACAACCCCCGACGGGTGCTCTTGCTGACCCATACCGGCCGGGCGGAGGCCCACGAGGTCGCCCGCGCCTTCTGCAAGGCGCTGACCGGCCACGGCCTTGTCGTCCGGCTGCTGGCGGCCGAGGCCGCCGATCTCGGTCTCGACACCGCACACTTCGACCCCCCGCTCGAGGTCGTCGAGGACGAAGGCGACGCAGGGCGAGACTGCGAGCTGGCGCTGGTGATCGGTGGCGACGGCACCATCCTGCGAGCCGCCGAGATCACCCACACCAGCGGCACCCCGCTGCTCGGCGTCAACCTCGGCCACGTCGGGTTCCTCGCCGAGGCGGAGTACGACGACGTCGAGTCGACGATCGAGTCGATCGTGCACCGCCGCTACACCGCCGAGGACCGGCTCACCGTCGACGTGACGGTGCGCCGCGACGGCGAGCTGGTGAGCAGCACGTTCGCGCTCAACGAGGCCAGTGTGGAGAAGGCGGCCCGGGAGCGGATGCTCGAGCTCGTCGTCGAGATCGACGGGCGGCCGCTCTCACGCTGGGGCTGTGACGGGGTCGTCTGCGCCACACCGACGGGGTCCACGGCCTACAACTTCAGCGCGGGTGGGCCGGTGGTGTGGCCGGGGGTGGAGGCGCTGATGATCGTCCCGCTGAGCGCCCACGCCCTGTTCGCCCGGCCGATGGTCGTCGCCCCCACTTCGGTGATCGCGGTGGAGGTGCTCAGCCACAACGAGGGCGCCGGCGTCCTGTGGGCCGACGGGCGGCGGACAGTGGACCTGCCGCCCGGTGCCCGGATCGAGGTACGCCGCGGCGCGACCCCGGTGCGGCTGGTGCGCCTGCACGAAGCACCGTTCACCGACCGGTTGGTGGCCAAGTTCGGTCTCCCGGTCGAGGGCTGGCGGGGTGCGGCCGCTCGACGCCGCACCGGCGAGGTTGCCGATGCTTGAGGAGATCCGGATCGGATCCCTCGGGGTGATCGACTCCTCGACCCTCGAGCTCGGCCCGGGCCTGACCGTCATCACCGGTGAGACCGGCGCCGGCAAGACCATGCTCGTCACCGCCCTCGGGCTGATCCTGGGCGGCCGTGCCGACAGCGGTGCGGTGCGCACCGGCGCCCGCACGGCCCGGGTCGAAGGAGTGGTCCGGGCATCCGCGTCGGAGCACTTCGCCGGAGCAGTCGAGCAGGCCGGCGGAGAGGTGGAGGACGACCGCGTCGTGCTGGCCCGCAACGTCTCGGTCGAGGGCCGTTCGCGGGCCTTCGTCGGCGGCGCGTCGGTGCCGGTCTCGGTCCTCGCGGAGGTGGCCGAGCCTCTGGTCGCAGTCCACGGACAGTCCGACCAGCACCGGCTGCTCCAGGCGCGTGCCCAGCGCGAGGCACTGGACCGATTCGCCGGTCAGGAGGTGGCTGAGTTGCTGGAGCGCTACTCGCACCTCCACGACCGCTTGGGCGCGACCGAGTCCGAGCTCGGCGAGGTGGTCGCCTCCTCCCGCGACCGCGCCCGGGAGGCCGACCAGCTGCGGTTCGGACTCTCCGAGATCGAGGCCGTCGCACCTGTCCCGGGTGAGGACGACGTCCTGGCGGCGGAGGAGTCCCGACTGGGCTTCGCAGACACGCTGCGCACCGCGGCCGAGCAGGCACGGGAGGCCCTGTCGTCGGACGGCGAGCAGCCCGACGCGCTGGCCACCACGTCGACCGCCCGCACGCTCCTCGAGAGCGTCCGCGAACACGACAACGAGGCCGCCGAGCTGGCCGATCGCCTGGCCGAGATCTCCTACCTGCTCTCCGACGTGGCCGCCGACGTGGCTTCCTACGCCGCGCGAGTCGAGAGCGACCCGGTTCGGCTCGCAGCCGTGTCCGAGCGGCGGGCGGCGCTGACCGCTCTGACCCGCAAGTACGGCGAGACCGTCGACGAGGTCCTGGCCTGGGCCGAGAGCTCCGCGGTCCGGCTGACCGACCTCGACCACACCGATGACCGGATCGAGGAGCTCCGTGTCGAGCGGGACCGGCTCCGCAGCCGGCTCGGTGACCTCGCGGGCGCGCTGTCCGAGGCGCGGACCGAAGCTGCGGGCAGGCTCGCGGGCGAGGTGACCGCGGAGCTCGCGCTGCTGGCCATGCCGCACGCGCGGATCGAGGTGGCCGTCCGTCAGCAGGAGCTCGCCGGCGACGCCGAACAGCCCGGCCTGCGGGTCGGCGAGCGCATCCTCCGGTTCACCGCCACCGGCGTCGACGAGGTCGAGCTGCTCCTCGCCGCCAACGTCGGCTCCGAGCCCCGGCCGTTGGCCAAGGTGGCGTCCGGAGGTGAGCTCTCCCGGGTGATGCTGGCGCTCGAGGTGTCGCTCGCCTCCACCAGCCCGGTCCCGACGTTCGTGTTCGACGAGGTCGACGCCGGAGTCGGCGGCAAGGCGGCCGGTGAGGTCGGGCGGCGACTGGCGAGGCTCGCGCGCTCCGCACAGGTCCTTGTCGTCACCCACCTGCCGCAGGTGGCTGCCTACGCCGACCAGCACGTCGTGGTCGAGAAGTCCAGCGACGGCTCGGTCACCACCTCCGGCCTGACCGCCCTGGATGCCGCCGCACGCGAGCGTGAGCTGTCCCGGATGTTTGCCGGCATGGAGGAGTCCGACACCGCCCTCGCCCACGCCCGCGAGCTGCTCGAGGCCGCGGAGCCGGCCCGCGCACTGGGCTGATCGACTGGGCTGATCGACTGGGCTGACCCGGCCGACGCGCCGAGGCGCCGGTTGCCGGGAACGCGCCCTCCCGGCTGACACCATGGCCGCGTCATGAAGCCTGCCATTCGAACCCGACCGACGAACACCGCTCCCGGGCTGACCGGCACCGCCCGCGTCGAGCGGCGTACCCGCATCCTGCTGCCCCGGCTGCGGCCCGGCGACGTCGCCGTCGTCGACCATCTCGACATGGACCGGGCCACGGCGCAGGCGCTGGTCGACGCCGGCGTCTCCGCGGTCATCAACGCCGCCCCGATGATCTCGGGTCGGTTGCCCAACCTCGGTCCGCAGGCGCTGGCCGAGGCGGGGATCCTGATCCTCGACCACGTCGAAGGAGCCTTCGGGATCTCCGACGGCGCCTCGGTCCGGATCCACGACGAGGTGGTGTTCGAGGCCGGCGAGGCGGTCGCGATGGGCCGCGAGCTCGACCTCGAGACCGTGGACCGGCAGATGGCCCAGGCCCGGCTGGGGATGGGCAGCCAGCTCGAGACCTTCACCCACAACAGCACCGAGTTCCTGCGCCGCGAGGAAGGCTTGCTCCTCCATGGGCTCGGCCTCCCCGAGACGGCGACCACAATCGCGGAGCGAGCCGTGGTCGTCGTCGTACCCGGCGGCGACGGCCGCCGTCGGCTGTCCTCGATCCGGGCCTTCATCCGCGAGCAGGATCCCGTCCTGGTCGGTGTCGACCGAGGCGCGGACCTGCTGCTCGACGCCGGGCACCGGCCGGACGTGGTCGTGCTGTCCAACACCGCCGACGACGTCGACCGCCCCTCCGCCAAGGCGCTGCGAACGGCGCGGGACGTCGTCGTCCGGGTCGACTCCGGGGGGCGGCTCCACGCCGAGCAGCTCGAGCGGCTCGGCGTGCGGCCGCTGCCCGTCGAGTCGTCCGGAACCACCGAGGACGCCGCCCTGCTGTTGCTCGAGGCCGAGGAGGCGCGGCTGATCGTCGGGGTGGGCCTGCACGCCAGCCTCGAGGAGGTCCTGGATCGCCAGAGCCCCGGGCTCGCCGGCACCTACCTCACCCGGCTGAAGGTTGGGCATCTCCTGGTCGACGCCGCGTCAGTTCACCTGCTCTACTCCGGTCGCGTCCGGCCGCGCCACGTCTTCCTGGTGCTGGTCGCAGGACTGCTCGCGCTCGCCCTCGCCGTCGCCGTGACCCCAGTGGGCCAGGAGTGGCTGACAGCCCTCACCGACTACCTGCAAGGACTGTTTCGTTGATCTCGTTCCGCCAACACGTCGTCACGCTCGTCGCGGTGTTCCTCGCACTCGCCCTCGGGGTGGTCCTCGGCGGCGGGCCGCTGTCCGAGGTCGGACGCGACGCCCTGACCTCGACCTCGGCCAGGACGAAGTCCGCGTCGGACAACGACGCCACGGCGTTCGGCGACGCCTTTGCCACGGCCGCCGCCACCCGGCTCTACGACGAGCAGCTGGCCGGGCGGTCCGTCGCCCTGGTCAGCCTCCCGGGCGCCGACCAGCGGATCATCGACGGCCTAGTCGGCCAGGTCGAGCACGCCGGCGGGACCATCGAGGGCACCTTTGCCGTCCAGCGCGCACTCGTCGACCCGGGGGAGAAGTCTCTGGTCGACACCCTGGGCAGCCAGCTGATGACCCAGCTCGACTCCGACGCGGCGGACGAGAACGCGCCGACGTACGAACGCCTGGGCCAGCTGCTCGGCACCGCGATCGCCACCCATCAGGAGGACGGCGCCGACGTCGGCGACGACACCCCGTCGATTCGGCAGAGCCTCGCCGGTGCCGACCTCGTCGTCTCCCCCGAGCAGGAGGTGGGCCTTGCGCCGATGGTGCTGGTCGTCCTCGGCCACGACACCGACGACAACATCCTGAGCGGCCTGGTGTCAGGCCTGGCGTCACGAGCTCTCGGGGTCGTGGTGGCCGGCGACACCCGGTCCGGCCGGAACGGCGACATCGCGGCGTTGCGCAGGCAGCCCGAAGCCGGGACGGTCACCACCGTGGACGGGGTCGAGCTCGCGGTGGGTCAGGTCACGACCACGCTCGCGCTGGTGCGGTCGCTGACCGACAAGGGCGGTTCGTTCGGTGCGTCGGGTTCGGACGGAGCCGTCCCCCTCCGGTAACATGGAGGTCCGTGAAGCATCCGACGCCCACCAAGCACGTTTTCGTGACCGGGGGCGTCGCCTCCTCGCTCGGCAAGGGTCTGACGGCCTCCAGCCTGGGCAATCTCCTCAAGGCGCGCGGCCTCCGGGTCACGATGCAGAAGCTCGACCCCTACCTCAACGTGGACCCGGGCACCATGAACCCGTTCCAGCACGGCGAGGTGTTCGTCACCAACGACGGGGCCGAGACGGACCTCGACATCGGCCACTACGAGCGGTTCCTCGACACCGACCTCGGCCAGATCGCCAACGTGACCACGGGGCAGGTCTACTCCACCGTCATCGCCAAGGAGCGTCGCGGCGACTACCTCGGTGACACGGTCCAGGTGATCCCGCACATCACCAACGAGATCAAGGACCGGATCCAGGCCATGGGCGGCTCCGAAGTGGACGTGGTCATCACCGAGATCGGCGGCACCGTCGGCGACATTGAGTCGCTGCCGTTCCTCGAGGCTGCCCGCCAGGTCCGCCACGACATCGGCCGCGACAACTGCTTCTTTCTCCACGTCTCGCTCGTGCCCTACATCGGGCCGTCCGGTGAGCTGAAGACCAAGCCGACCCAGCACTCCGTGGCTGCGCTCCGGTCGATCGGTATCCAGCCCGACGCCGTCGTCTGCCGCGCCGACCGTGAGCTGCCGGAAGGGATCAAGAAGAAGATCTCGCTGATGTGCGACGTCGACGAGGAAGCCGTGGTCACCGCGGCGGACGCCCCCTCGATCTACGACATCCCGAAGGTCCTGCATCGCGAGGGCCTCGACGCCTACGTCGTACGCCGCCTGGCCCTGCCCTTTCGCGACGTCGACTGGACCACGTGGGACGACCTGCTCCGCCGGGTGCACCATCCGGCCGAGGAGGTCACGGTCGGCCTGGTCGGCAAGTACATCGACCTGCCCGACGCCTACCTGTCCGTCGTCGAGGCACTGCGGGCCGGCGGCTTCGCCCACGAGGCGCGCGTGCACCTGCGCTGGATCGCCTCCGACGAGTGCCAGACCCCGGCGGGTGCGGCCCGCCACCTCAGCGACGTCGACGCGGTCTGCGTGCCCGGTGGGTTCGGGATCCGGGGGATCGAGGGCAAGCTCGGTGCGCTGACCTACGCCCGCACCAACGGAATCCCCACCCTCGGCCTGTGCCTGGGTCTTCAGTGCATGGTGATCGAGTACGCGCGCAACGTGGCCGGGCTCGAGAAGGCGGCCTCCACCGAGTTCGACCCTGACTGTCCCGAGCCGGTGATCGCCACCATGGAGGAGCAGAAGTCGTTCGTCGACGGGGCCGGCGACCTCGGTGGCACCATGCGGCTGGGCCTCTACCCGGCGGCGCTCGCCGACGGCACGGTGGTCCGCCGCGCCTACGGCGAGGGGACGATCACCGAGCGGCACCGCCACCGCTACGAGGTCAATAACCACTACCGCGAGCAGCTCGAGGCGGCCGGCCTGGTGTTCTCGGGCACCAACCCGGACCTGGGCCTGGTCGAGTTCGTGGAGCTGGCCCGTGAGGTGCACCCCTACTACGTCTCGACCCAGGCCCACCCCGAGCTGCGCTCCCGGCCGACGCGCCCGCACCCGCTCTTCGCCGGACTGATCGGCGCCGCCATCGAGCGGCAGCGGGAACTGCGGTTCCCCATCGACGAGCGTGCCCTGCGTCGCCTCGACGAAGACCCGGTCTAGCTCAGCGCCGGGCGCGCATCATCCGGGCCAGGGAGTCCAGCCCGGTGAGCACGATCGAGCGCACGGTCGGATTGGTGTCCGGGGCGTCGGCCAGCGCCTGGGCCCGGGCGACGAACTCGTCGTCGCCGATCACCGGCAGCATCGACCGGACGAGTGACAGCCGGGAGAGCATACCGCCACCGAGCACGTGGCTCATCTCGTCGAGGTAGCGGTGCGTGTAGGGCATCAGCAGCTCGGTCTGGCCCGGGCGCCAGAATGCCGAGGCCGTGTTCGAGATCGGAGTGCCGGCCGGCACCGACCTCTTGTCGAACAGCTCCGTCCAGACCTCCTCCTTGGCCGCCGGGTCGGGTCGGGCGGCGGTGACCTGGAGTGCCCGCACCCATGCGTCGGGGTCGGGATCGCGGTCGAGAAGCGCCTGCACCTGCTCGGGGTCCTCCTGTCCGCGTTCGGACCGCCGGACCAGCAGCCGCCACGAAAGGTCCACGTCGCCGGCTGTCACGACCAGCCGCTCGTGGTCGGGGGTGGTGGCGGTGCTGGCGAGCACCCGCAGCGCGGCCTGGCGCAGGTCGGGATGGTCGGACAGGGCGGCCGCAGCATCGGCCACCCGGGCCTGGCGGTCAGGGATGGCGGCCAGCGGGCTCCAGTGCTCGGCGACCTCGCGGCTCATCGCCAGGAAGGCCTCGCCCACGGCCGGGCTGCTCTCGGTGGCCAGCACGCCGAGGATGCACTCCAGGGTGGCGGCGCTGTCGAGCTCGCCCTTGCGCAGCATGTCCCACGCGGTTGCCACCGCCATCGCCCGGTTGATGGGTTCCGGCAGCTGGCCGGCGCGCTCGATGAGCCGCTTGAGTGAGGACTCGTCGGTGCGGATGGCAGCGAAGGTGAGGTCGCCGGGGTCCGGCAGGTGCAGGTCGGCATCGGGGAGGGACAGCGACGTACGACGGCCTTCGGTGACCACCTCAGTGGTGCCGACCAGTGTCAGCTCGTCGCCGACGGCATAGGAGCCCACGTCGATCCGGTGCGGCCGCGGGTCGCCGCCGTCAGGGGCGATGGCGGACAGCTCACCGTCGGTGAGGGTCAGGGTGTCGTTGCCGGCGCGGTCGAGCCAGTCGGCGGTCCAGGAGTCGAGGTTCTGCCCGGCGGCGTTGCCGAACGCGGACATCAGGTCCTCGAGGCGGGTGTTGCCCCACGCGTGGTCGCGGAAGTAGCTCTGGAGGCCCTCCACGAACGCAGGCTCCCCGATGTAGGCCGCCAGCTGCTTGAGCGTCGCCTCGCCCTTGGCGTAGGTGATCGAGTCGAAGTTGGCCATCGCGGAGGAGACGTCGTCGACGTCGCCGCGGATGGGGTGGGTGGCCGGCCCCATGTCGATGCGGTAGGCGTCGAGCTTGCGGCCGACCAGGAAGCTGGCCCAGGCGTCCTTGAACTCGGTGGCGTTGGCGGCCGCCCACGTCGATGCCCAGGACGCGAAGGCTTCGTTGAGCCACAGGTCGTCCCACCACCGCATGGTCACCAGGTCGCCGAACCACATGTGCGCCATCTCGTGGAGGGTCACCGAGGCGACCGCCCAGCGCTGGGAGTACGTGGGGTCGGTGCGCCAGAGCACGGTGTCGGTCCAGGTGACGCATCCCCAGTTCTCCATCGCCCCGCCCATGTTGGGCACGAACACCTGGTCGTAGTGGGCCTCGGGGAACGGCCGGTCGAACTGCTCGCCGAACCACGCGAGACCCTGTTCGGTGATGTCGAGGATGAACTGCGCGTCGCGCTCCATGAACTGCTTGAGCGACTGGCGGCAGTAGAGGCCCAGGCTGTGGTTGCCCCGCTGCTCGCGGATCTCGTGGAACGGGCCGCCGTTGACCACCACCACGTAGGTCGAGAGGGGCGGGGTGTCGGGGAAGGTCCACACCCGGCCGCCATCGTCGGTGTCGGCCACGTCGTCGGGGTGCATGTTGGAGGTGATCGTCCAGGACTCCGGCGCGCTCACCACGAACTTGTGGGGGGCCTTGAGGTCTGGCTGGTCGAAGCAGGCCCAGATCCGGCGGGCGTCGTCGCACTCGAAGGAGGTCCAGACGTAGACCAGCTTGTCGGAGGGGTCGACGGTGCGCTGGATGCCCTGGGAGCTGTTGGTGTCGGACTGGTGCGCCGTCACCACGAGGGTGTTGTCGGTGGCCAGGCCGGACAACGGGATCCGGCCGCGCTCGATGGTGGACAGGTCCAGCTCGACGCCGTTGAGGACCGCGCGGGTCACCTCGGCGGCGCAGTCGACGAACGTGGACGCGCCGGGCTCGGTGCACGTGAAGGCGATGGTGCTCGTGGACTCGATCACCTCGCCCTCGAGCAGGCCGCGCATGTCGACATCGATGTCGTAGCGCTCGACGTTGATCAGTGCGACGCGCTCGGCGGCCTCGGCCTGGGTCAGACTGGCGACTTCGGGCACAGGTGTCTCCCTGGGATGAGGCGATGAACCTCCTGCACGTTACCCGCTACGGTCGATGCATGCCGACGCCAAGGCCCGAGCCGGGTGACGCCGCGGAGTCGTGGCCGGTGGAGGCGAGCACCGACCTGTTCCGCGACGACTGGGTGATCGCGCTGAGGGCCGACCGGATCAGGCATCCCGACCACCCCGGTGACGAGGCGTTCCGCCGGCTGGTGCTCGAGCACCCGGGAGCAGCGATCGTGGTGGCGATGGACGACGAGCAGCGTGTGTTCTGCCTGAGGCAGTACCGCCATGCCGCCCGCACCCGGTTCGTGGAGCTTCCTGCCGGGCTGTGCGACGTCGACGGCGAGAACCCCCTCGAGGTGGCCCGCCGCGAGCTCCTGGAGGAGGCGGGGCTCGAGGCGGAGGAGTGGGTCGGCCTCGCGTCGACGTACTCCTCGCCCGGGATCTCCTCAGAGCTCATGCACTTCTATCTCGCTCGCGGGCTGGCCCCTGCCGACCGCGGCGGCTTCGTGCCCGAGCACGAGGAGGCGGACATGGAGACGCTCTGGGTCGACTTCGCCGACCTGCACGCGGCGGTCCTCGACGGTCGGTTGCGAGACGCACCGACGGTGCAGGCCGTGCTCCTCGTCGAGGCCTTGGGGTACGCCGGGCGACGGCCTGCGGGGGAGTAGTGTCCTGAGCGCCCCACGGACGTGGTGGCGGTCACACCGAAGGGAAGAGCAGCAAGGTGAAGGTCGGCGTACCGAAGGAAGTCAAGAACCACGAGTACCGCGTCGCGATCACCCCGGTCGGTGCACACGAGCTCACCGAGCACGGCCACGAGGTGTTCGTCGAGAAG
>JBJMIQ010000240.1:0-13059 GCA_045806805.1 Nocardioides sp.
TGGAAGGGTCCCTGGATCACGAACCGCCCCCGCCGCAGGCCTGAGGAGCCGTGACGGCGACGGGCCTGCAGGTAGTTGCGGTGTTGTGGTCCGCCGGCATCAGGTCGGGTCGTTGAAGGGCGGGGGCTGGGGACCGTTGCCGGCCACGGCCTTGACGAGGTCGGCGGCGACGTCGTGCACCTTGCGGTTTTGGTGCTGGGAACTCGTCCGCAAGATGTTGAAGGCCGTGACGGAGTCACAGCCGTTGTGGCCCATCAAGATGCCCAGGGCCTGGTCGATGACGGCCCGGGTCGACAAAGCCGCGCGTAGCTGCTCACTGAGCTGCACCTGGTGTACCTGATGGGTAACGCCCGTGAGGGCGGCCGAGGCGGCGCCGGCGAAGAGTTCCGCGTGCTGTTGTTCAGAAGGCCCGAAGGCGTGGGCGGTGACCGCGTACAGGTTGAGTGCGCCTCGGCTGTCTCCATTGACGGTGAGCGGCAGGGAGAGGGAGCTGTGCACGCCATACCTCAGGGCGTGGGCGGGGTAGGGGCCCCAACGTTGTTCGGTGGTCAGGTCGACCGACATCACGGTCTGGCCGGTGTGCATGGCCTGCAAGCAGGGTCCCTGGCCGTGTCCGTACTGGACTTCGTCCACACGGGCTGCGAGTGGATCGCTGCTGGCGACCGTCAACGGCTGGTTCGCTTGGGCAAGGGTGATGCCGCACGAGGCAGGCGGGGTGATCACTGCCGTAGCAAGTCGTGCCAGGTCGTCCAGGAACTTGTCCATGGACGGGGTGGCGACCATGAGGTCGGCCAGTTCGGTCACGGCGACGGCAAGGTCGGTCACGTCAGGTGCTGCACCTGGCAGCCGGTTCATTGGCGGGCACTCACGGGTCCCGGAGCGACCCTCGTCAGAAGCGGCCGCTGCGTATCGTTCCTCACCGGGAACGACACCACCCTGACTGGCGATGCACGAAGAACTCTCGGCTACTTCACTCTACGCGCCGCAGCCCAGAAGGAGCCCCTGCACTGGTGACTGCCGGACCCGCGCGGCGTATCCTTGCCGTGGGTTCGGTGAACAGCCCGCAGCGTCGACGTCGTCGCACGCCGGGTAGGTTCTCGGCCGTTCTGCCCCCGCTGGCTGCTCGGTGTGCGTCGGCTCACCGGTGTCGTGTGGAGGGTGAACCATGATGGCCAGCGGTCAAGGTGAACATGCCGCGCCCCAGTACGTCTTGCAGGGTCCTTCTGGCGGTGAGCAGGCGTCGTTCGTCCTCGAGGCGATGGATGGCTGCACCGTCGTGTTCGCTCGTGGCGAGATCGACCTTGCTGCGTCCCCGATCATGCGGGAAGTGATGACCAAAGCCGTGGAGTCCTGCCGACACGTCATCGTTGACCTGAGCGCGGTGAGCTTCCTGGACTCGACCGGCCTGGGCGTGCTGCTGGGCACCCACAAGACCGTCGCCGCGGCTCGCAGATCGATGAGTCTGGCCGGACCCTGCGGCTTCGTGGCGAAGGTCCTCAGCATCACCCGGATCGACGAAGCCATCCCGGTCCACCCGGACCTCGACACAGCGCTCAGCGCGACCCACCCGGAATGAGTCCGCAGAGCACTCACCGCACAGCAACCGGGGCAGGACTCGCTGCCACAGCTCAGAGGTGTCGCGACATCAGGCCCATGACAACTCGCGCGACCTGCGCCTCGGTGAGGTCGGCCCTGGCCGCAGCGGTTCGCAGCCGCTCGCGAGCGGTCGCGACGTCGACATTCTGGTTGGCCACGATCATCCCCACGGCGGTGTCCACTTCGTCTTGTTGAACGAGCCGCCGCGGAGCCTCGACCGCTGCCAGCCGCGTGTCGAACGACAGGTCTGCATTGGACACGGCCTTTGCGGCGGAGGCGCCCAAGGCCTCGGCCAGCTGCTCGGCTCGCGACTCGAAGGCATCAGGTACGGAGGCATAGAGGTTGACGGTGCCGATCACCGACCCGCGCTCGTCCAGCAGGGGGAGGGTGAGACTGCTGCGTACGCCGGCCGCAGCGCTGGTCTGGGCAAACATCTGCCAGTGTTCCTCGTCGAGGATGTCATCGACCTCGACCTCACGGCGCTCCTGAGCTGCCTCGACACACGGCCCCCCGTCGAGGTACTGCACTGCGTCCAGCCCGGCGACCTCGTCACCGGTTGCCGCCAGGGTGAACGTCAGGCCGTGGCGGATCGAACCCAGGCTCAGCCCGACGCACTCCGGGACGATCTCCAATGCGCGACGGCCCATCCGCTCGAGTTCCGCCGATATCCATTCCTCGCCGGCTCGACTGAAGTGTGCGAGTGCGTGCCGTGTCTGGGGGATGGGTTCCACCCACGCACCTCCTGCCATCGAGGGATGGGATCGGCGTACCCACTCGACGGTATTCCACGCTCCCGCATGGCTCCGGCCCGGCCACGGATCAAAGATTCGGGTCCGAGAGCAGGCGCAATTTCTCGCCACTACTCGTAAGGTCATCCCCGGAACAGCGGAAAACGGAAACTCTTCAGGAGAACCTGACCGTGGCCCACATGGACGCTTGCCACCGCAATAGGGGCATGCTCCCCGGCCTCGAGGCGCCCGACGCCTCCATCTGGGGCATTCCCGCCCGCCCGCTCGCGCGCGCCCCCGTCGTCGTCTGATCCGCCCATCCACCCCCCGGGAGAGAAAATGTTCCAGCAGCTACAGCCGGTCGGCGACTCGATGTTCATCAGCGCGTCGTTCCAGCAAGACCCCCAGCCGGTCGGCGACTCGCTGTTCCTCAGCGCGCTGTGCGGTGCCATCCCGCTCGTCACCCTGTTCGTGCTGCTCGGCGGTCTGCGCCTCAAGGCGTGGTTGGCCGGACTGATCTCCCTTGGTGTGGCGCTCCTCGTCGCGATCCTCCTCTTCGCCATGCCGGTCGGGCAGGCGCTGCTGGCCGCCACAGAGGGCGCGGCGTTCGGGTTCTTCCCGATCATGTGGATCGTGATCAATGCGATCTGGGTCTACAACCTGACCGTCGCGTCCGGTCACTTCGACGTCCTCCGGCGATCCTTCGAGAAGGTCAGCGCCGACCAGCGGATCCAGGCGATCATCATCGCGTTCTGCTTCGGTGCCCTGCTCGAGGCGCTCGCCGGTTTCGGCACTCCCGTGGCGATCACCGTGGTGATGCTGATGGCGCTGGGCTTCGAGCCGCTCAAGGCGGCGGCCGTCGCCCTGATCGCCAACACGGCGCCGGTTGCGTTCGGCGCGCTGGCGACCCCGATCGTCACGCTCGCCGAGGTGTCGTCGGGCGCTAGCAACGATGCGGGCCTGACCGTCGACACGCTGGGCTCGATGGTGGGGCGCCAGACCCCGATCCTCGCGGTGATCGTTCCCCTGGTGCTGGTGCTCGTGGTGGACGGGAAGCGGGGAGTGCGGCAGACCTGGCTGCCCGCGCTGGTCTGTGGCGTCAGCTTCGGCCTGGCGCAGTTCGTCGCCTCCAACTACATCTCCGTTCCCCTCGCCGACATCATCGCGGCACTCGTCTCGGCGGCCGCCGTCGTGGTCCTGCTGCGCGTCTGGCAACCCTCGGAGGTGATCA
Organism: Nocardioides sp.; assembly: GCA_045806805.1. Lineage (GTDB taxonomy): Bacteria > Actinomycetota > Actinomycetes > Propionibacteriales > Nocardioidaceae > Nocardioides. Next base: position 3,556 of record JBJMIQ010000240.1, read on the forward strand.
CCGCGGCCGCGACCGAGGAGAAGATCCCGACCCACGGCAGGACCCCAGCCGCATCCGCCGGGAGCGCAGGCACAGCGGCCTCCGCCGACGGGACGGTCCACGACAGCGGCTCGGACGTGGCGAAGGCCTACGCGCCGTACGCCGTGATCATCGCGATCTTCTCGATCGCCAACATCACCGCGGTCAAGGAGTTCCTCGCGGAGAAGCCGTTCACGTTCGCATTCGACTGGCCCGGTCTCGAGGTGCTCAACGCCCAGGGTGATCCGGTCGCCTCGACGGTCTACAACTTCAACTGGCTGCCGGCGGCCGGCACGCTGTTGATCATCGCCGGTGTCATCACCGCGGCGATCCTCGGGGTGTCGCCGGCAAAGGCGCTGAGGGCGTACGGCGATACCTATGTCGAGCTCAAGTCCGCGATCATCACCGTGATGGCCGTGCTGGCCCTGGCCTTCGTGATGAACCTGTCCGGCCAGACGACCTCGCTCGGCCTCTGGCTCGCGGGTGCCGGGGGGGCCTTCGCGATCCTGTCCCCGATCCTGGGCTGGCTGGGAGTCGCGGTCACCGGTTCCGACACGTCGTCGAACGCACTCTTCGGGGCCCTCCAGGTGCAGACCGCGAGCGAGGCCGGGCTCGACCCCGTGTTGATGGCAGCCTCGAACTCCTCGGGTGGCGTCCTCGGCAAGATGATCAGCCCACAGAACCTCGCGATCGCAGCGGCTGCCGTCGCAATGGCCGGCCGCGAGGGCGACATCTTCCGCAAGGTGATCGGCTGGAGCCTCGGGCTGCTCGTGCTGATGTGCCTTATCGTCGGCCTGCAGGCCACCCCTGTCCTCGGCTGGATGGTGCCCTGACGGTGGCGGACCTGTCCTTCTCCCTAAGGTGAGGCGGACGGTGAGGGCTCCGTGGCGGCCGGCTCAGGAGACGGCGCCTCGGTCGTGCCCGGTGGCGTGGGCTCAGAGGCTGGTTCCGAGGCCGGCTGCGTCTGATCCGCCGGTCCCTCGCTCGATGACGGGGCGGCGGGGTCGCTGGACGCCGAAGGCTCACTGGGAGCCGGGCCGCTGGTCGACGACTCGGTGCTTCCGCCGGTGGTGTCCCCGGACGGAGGTGTCGCACCCGGTGCCGTGCTCGGCTCGACCGGTGGCGCCTCGTCGAGGATCGCGATCATCTCCGACTTGAACGAGTCCAACTGCGCTGCGATCTCCGCAAGCGAGTACGACGTGATGGACTGCCCGAACTCGATGAGGCGGTTCCACACTGCTGCGAGGGCCAGCAGCTGCTCGTGGCCCGGCGTGTCCTCCACCGACAGCACGAGCTGGCTGGCGATCGCGGCCGTGATGCAGCGGTAGCACTGGTAGTTGGCAGCCACAGCGAGGTTCTGCGGCACCACGACCTGCGCGTCGTCCATGATCAGCACGACCTGGAACGCAACGGCGACGGTCACGCAGTTCGAGCACGAGGCGTAGGCATGTGCCTCGTTGACGTTGAGCACCTCGTCGCCCGTGGCCCACACCAGTGCGAACGCGACGTCGTACTTGGTCGAGCCGTCGGTGGTGTTGTAGGCCGCCGCCTGGTTGTCACCCGCGGACGGCGGCAGGGGCTGGTCGAACGGGAACACCCACGGCTCGCCGGAACCGTCGGTCGCCGGTGGTTCTTCGGTGTCGGCACCCTGGCTCGGGACGAGCACGGCGGCCAGCTGGGGCTCGGACTTGGTCGGGAGAGTTGTTCCTTGCTCGAAGGTGGCCTCGAGGGGAGCGCCGCTGGACAGCCGCTGCTCCGCAGCCGCACCGATGGGGAGAGCTCCGTCAACCTGTGCAGCCGCCGCATCGAGGGTCGGTGGGCGAGGCGCCCCCTCGGCGGCCGGGCCGAGCAGTGCGGTGAGCCGGCCGTCCTCTCCCGGGACGATGGGCCGGTAGGCACCGGGCTGCGACCACGCCCAGGAGAGACCTGTGACGACGACCGCGGTGAGCGCGGCGGCAAGGACCCTCTTGGACGCGGACCCTCGGCTCCAGCGCGCGAGTCCCCGTGAGCTCCGGAGCGTGACTCGCCCGAAGATCAGGAGGCCACCCAGCAGGGGCAGCACCACACCCAGGATCTGGACGGCGTGTGAGGAGGTCTCGATGAAGCCGCCGCTCCGCCATCCGCTCATCACCCCGGCGGCGTCGTCGTGCACCACCTCCCATCCCGTGCCGATCAGCCGCGGGATCGCCGCCACCAGGGCCAGAAGCATGAGCGCCATCATCGGGATGGTCACCAGCACCCACAGGGTGATCACCGCCCGTGCCCACGGCTTCAACACCCGGTTCTCGGGGTCAGACCACCGGTGTGGCAGCAGTCCGCGCAGGGTAGGCCCGAGGCGATGCCACAGGTCGGGGACGCCGCTCAGGTCGGCGAGCAGGTGGTAGCCGTCGAAGCGCAGCAGCGGCAGGAGCTGCTGCACCATCTGCATGGTCTGGGTGGCCACCAGGAGGAGCAGGGCATCCCACCCCGTGAAGTACCACCAGGTGAAGGTCAGTACGACCACCAATGAATTGAAGTACAAGCCGCCCAGGTCGGTGCGGACCCGTCCCCCCCGTCCCAACCGGTAGCTGTCGGTCACGTCGGTGTAGAAGGCCGGCCACACCAGATAGAGCCCCGCCCCGATCACGCCGGGGTTTGCTCCGCCGTATCGGGCCGCTGCCGCATGCCCGAACTCGTGGAAGCCGCCGGAGAGCACTGTCACGACGAACACGAGCAGCAGCAGGTGGGGCCGCTGGAACGCGTCGTACGCCGCCGGGGCGAGCCCTCGGTCGAAGAAGACCCACCACGTGATGGCCAGGAAGCCGGCGACCACGGCCGTCGCCACCACCGGCAGAAAGAGGATCCGGAAAGGATCGGTCAGGAGACGGGTGGCGCGGGGGTTGGTGACGGCGAGCTTGAACTTCAGTCCCAGGAGTGGGTTGGACCGCTTGAGGGGAGGCTGGGAACCGTCGCGCAGCTTGACCAGCCCCATGGGGCGCAGCTGCTGGTCGAGCAGGGTCGCGACCATCTCCTCCGAGATGCCGCGACGCATGGCGCTGCTGGCCGCGTCCGCGATTTCGGCGCAGCTGCGCCGCCCGTCGATCGCGTCCAGCACCGCGTAGAGGAGCGGCGTGAGCTGAAGTGTCTGCCCGTCGCCGCGTCGGACCAGGGATGGTGGGGTCCGGTACCCGGACCCCACCATCTCTCCGAGGAGCTGGACGTCGTCGACGCGCGTCGGTGCGTCGACGAGAGTGGTCACGGCTGCGTCGTGCTCGGCTCGGTCGTCGCGTCACCGGTCGACGAGGTCTCACCGCCGGACACCGTGGTGGGGGTCGAAGCCGGGTCGTCGGCCGACGCGGTGTCGGTGTCGGGCGGCTCGACCGACGCCTGGTCGATGTCGGAGACCTGGTCGGAGGTGGCGTCGGCAGTCCCGGTGATCGTCTGGTTGATGATCGCGTCCTGCTGCGCCAACGCCGCCGCTTGCGAGTCGTCGGACAGGATGTTCGCCGCGACGGACGCGTCGATGGGCGCCGCGACGTTGGCGTTGGCGGCCACCGCTCCGTTGATCGGGGCGGCCAGGTCGGCATCGAGGTCGACGTTGACGTCGACGTTGAGGAGGTCGCCCTTCAGCAGATCGCCGGTGTTGAGACCGCCCACCGTGTCGGTGACGTCGTCGACGATGTTGCCCACCGTGCCGATGATGTTGCCGGCGGCGTCGAGGACCTGGCCGGTGAGCGGGTCGAGGGTGCCGACGACGGTGCCGGCGGCGTTGACGATGTTGCCGGTCGCCGCGTCGAGGGTGCCGACGACGTTGCCGGCCGAGTCCAGCACGGTCGTACCGTCGACCAGGCTCGTGACGGTGCCCAGCACGTCGCCGGCGGTGTTGACGACGTCGCCGGTGAGCGGGTTGAGGGTGCCGACGAGGTTTCCGGTGGCGTCGGTCACGGTTCCGGTCTCACCGTCGAGGACACCGAGGACGTCGCCCGCTGAGTCGGTCACGACCGCTCCGTCGACCAGGTTGGTGACGGAGCCGACGATGTTGCCCGCGCCGTCCAGGACCAGCCCGGAGCTCTCGTTGAGGGTGCCGACGATGTTGCCGGCGGAGTCGATCACGTTGCCTGTGCTCTCGTCGAGGGTCCCGAGGATGTCTCCGGTGGAGTCCACGACCACCGCGCCGTCCACGGGGGCTGCTGCGGCGGCGTCCGCGACGTCCGCGCCTGCCGTGGTGGTGTCGGCTGCCAGCACGGCGGACGAGTCGCCTCCGGTCGGCTCCACACCCGCCGCGTCGGCGCCGGTGCCGTCGGTGGTGGTGTCGGACTGGTCGATCGTGCTGTCCTGGATGCCGTGGGCGATCGCGTCAGCGGAGACGGTCTGGTTGACCATGACACCCTGGTCGGACAGGGCCTGGGCCTCCGAGCCATCGGACAGCAGGTTGGCGCTCACGGCAGCGTCGATCGGTGCCACGACGTTGGCGTTGAGGGCGACCGCGAGGTCGATGGGTGCGGCGCCGTCGATGGCGAGGTCGATGTCCGCCGCGAGATCGAGGATCGAGACGACCTCCTTGTCCGGAAGTGCTGTCACCCCCTCGGCTTCCAGTTCCTCGGGTGTGATCGGTGCGAACTCGTCGCTGCTCATCCGTGGTCTCCCTTTCGTGCGCCCGGCGATCGCCGAGCGCTCTCCCTGTTCGGCCTGGGGCGTCGTGTCCCCGACCGCCCCACGTTGGTGCGCCGGGCCCGACGGGGCCCAGCACGCATCCCATGACCTATGTCACTCGCAGGGGCCGTACCCGTGGTCACCGGCGACCAAACATTCAACTATTGGGCGGGTGCCGTCAGCCGTTCCCGCAGGGGCCGCGCCATTGCCGTCGGGTGGGCACCCGTACGGCCCTGGACTACGAGGCGGAGAAGCTGACCGAGCTCGTGGTCGCGTTCCCGGCCAGGTCGGTCACGGTGACCGTGAGCTGCAGGGAGCGGCCGGTCACGACGGCATAGGCGATGGCCTTGGACCAGGCGGTGGTGCCGGTCACCGCGAGGGGGGCTCCACAGGCGGCATAGGCGGCACCGGTGCCGCTCCAGCAGGTGCTGGCGCTGGTGTCGCGGAGCGTGAACCCCACCGAGCCCACCCCCGAGCCCGAGTCCGACGACGTGCCACACCCACCCGGGGTTCCGGCACAGGTGGTGGCCCAGCGACCCGACGCCTGGCCCGTGCTGTCCTTGTAGGCGACACCGCTCCTGGGGTCGGTGATGGTCAGCGTCGGCAGCACCGTGTCGAGGGTGACCGAGAAGGTTGCCGAGGTGGGCGAGGCGTTGCCGGCCGCGTCGACCGCAACCGCGGTGAACGAGTTGGCGCCCTCCACCAGGGTCACCGGGACCGAGTAGCTGCCGTTCGCGGCCGCGACCACGGACGGATAGGTGGTGGCGCCCCGGGAAACGGTGACGGTGGAGCCCGCCTCGGCGCTGCCGCTGAGGGTCTGGGCGGCCACGTTCGTCACGCGGTCGCCAGCGGTTCCGGAGTCGTTGCTGATCGAAGAGATCCCCGGTGCGGCGGGGGCCGCGGTGTCGATCTTCACCGTGTAGGACTTGGTCGTCTCCACGTTGCCGAAGGCGTCGGTGGCGGAGTAGCTGAGGGCGGTCGACCCCTGCGCGGAGACTGCGAACGACGTCGAGGACCCCGTGACCGTGACCGGCGAACCCGCGCCGATGCGGTAGGTGATGCTGGCGACTCCGGCACTGTCGGCGGGCGTCAGCGTGATCGTGACCGCCGCCTTGTTCCAGCCGGCCCCGTTCGGAGCGGGGTTGCTGGACAGGGTGGTCACCGGGGGTGCCACGTCGAGACTGAAAGGCGTCAACGGGCTCTCCTGGCCCGTCCAGGTCTGGTACCTGGCGATCACGCCGTACTGCACGGCGCCCTGGACGGGGGCCGAGTCGGTGCAGGTGCGAGTCGGCGCGACCGTGGTGCACACCTGTGTGGTGGTGGCGCCTGCGTGGCGCACCAAGGTGTAGCCGGTGACCGGCGTGCCCTCGCTCAGGGTCACCGCTGCCCAGTCGAGACGGACTGCGGATCCGACCTGGGTGACGGTGGGGGCGGCGGCCCGCTGCACCGACCCAGCCGCGGCGGGGGCGTTGCCCGTACCGGCGGCAGCCCACGCCGCCGAGGCGGCCTGGGGCTGGAGCACGATGAGAGTCGCGAGCGCGGCGCCGATCAGGGCCACTGGAGACCTCACGACTTCACCGCCGTCACCTGGACGCGCAGTGCGAACCGCACGCCCTGACAGGCGTCGGGGGCGCTCTTGCGCATCCCCACCTTGATGGTCGAGGCGACCGACGACCGGGGAGAGACGCGCACGTGGCGCGGCCTCCTTGGACGCATCAGCTGTCGCGCCGTACAGAGGGCCGTTCCGTCGGCACCAACTCTGACCGTGTCGATGATGATCGGAAAGGAGTACGGGTTCACGTACCTCACGCCCAAGGCCACCCGGTGTCCCGGGTAGAGACCGCTGACCGAGCCCACCCGAACGCCAAGCTCCCGGGTCGCCGCGTTGGCCGACCCTCCCTCCCCGGACGCCTCGATGAGCGCGCGCGGGATGACGGTTGGCTCCAGGACGACGGTGCCGGGAGCTACCGGAGGGTCCAGGTGGCCGCCACCCGGTCGTACGACAACGAGGGCGACGGCCAGTCCCGCTGCCACGGTGATGGCGGCAGCGGTCAGGATCCGCCCTCGTCGTCCCACGTCAGTGCCCTTCAATCGCGACAGCGCCGTCAGACGCAGTCAGATTCAGTTGCTCAGGGCGGTGACGCGCAGGGTCACGGTGAACGTGGCGCCCTGGCACGCGTCCGTGGCCGCGTTGCTCATCGTCACCGGGAAGCTGCGCGACGGGCTCGTGCCGGCGGTGGTCACGACATCGCTCACTGCGACGTCCGAACCGGTGATCACGGTGGGGTCGCACCCGGCTGCGCCCGTGGTGACGTTCTGCAGGTGGGCATTCGTGAGCTTGACGTCGTACGGGTTCGTGTTGGTGACGGTGAACGGCACGTTGACCGACTTGGTCGGGACCAGGCCGCTCACGCCGGAGACCGTCACGGTCAGGGGCTGTGCGGTGCCCGCGGTGACGCTGCCCGAGCCGTCGCCGGTGTTGGTCCAGGCCGCCCATGCCACGCCGGCCCCGAACAGGACGGCAACGGTGCCTCCGACGACGGCGGAACGCTTGATGTTCTTGCGCATGTGGTTCATCCCTTCGATCGCGCTGCGGCGACTCGGGGCCGAGCCCCGCCCGAGCGGTTGAGTAACTTGTGGGTCCACTGTGGGCGGCTCGGGAGGCGGGCCCGCACAGATTGATTCAATCTTGAACAACCACAGGACGGCTGGCTGTCCGGGCCTACCCATCCGGGCCATGGACCACTGGTCCAAGCGGGCCACAGCACGGTTGGCAGGGTCCCCGGGAATGGGCGAGCCCGAGGGGACGGTGGGCCTGAAGTGGCATGAAATCTCCCTGATCGGATACAGGAAGGGGCGACTACCCGCCCGTCCGATCAGGAGGAGAAACCCCATGGGACTGAAGGACAAGGCCGAGAACACCGGCGACAAGCTCAAGGGCAAGGCCAAGGAGGCGGAGGGCCGCGCGACCGGCGACCAGACGCGCGAGAACCAGGGGAAGGCCGACCAGAGCAAGTCCGACCTCAAGCAGGCGGGCGAGAACGTCAAGGACGCCTTCAAGAAGTAGGCGCCTGACCAGAGGAGGAAGCACTACATGCCAGTAATCCTGTTCATCATCGCGGCCATCCTCGTGATCGCCGGCATCTTCGCACTGGTCCGCGGATCAGTCTTGTGGGGGATCCTGCTGATTGTCCTCGGGCTGCTGGTGGGGCCGGGAGGCGTCAGCATCTTCAATTGACACACGTGTCTCTTATGTCGGCGGCGGGCTCTAGGTTGGAGTCCGTCGTCGTCATTTGAGGAGGCATGGGGTGGCGCTCACGGTGCATCCGGCCGAGCGCACCGACCTGCTCGCCGACGCGCTGGGCGATCTGCTGCTGACCCCCCTCGAGGACCCGTTCGCCGAAGAGATCGTCGTCGTACCCGCCAAGGGGGTGGAGCGCTGGCTGACCCAGCGCCTCTCACATCGCTTGGGTACGTCGTCCGCGGGTGCCGACGGCGTCTGCGCCGGCGTGCGCTTCCTCAACCCCCGCTCCCTGGTCTCCATGCTCCTCGACCGGGACCGAGACGACCCGTGGGATCCCGATCGTCTGGCCTGGCCGCTCCTGGCCGTCATGGACGCCAGCGTCGGAGAGTCATGGTGCGCGACCCTCGCCGCGCACCTCGGTCACGGTCTTGACGGCGACGACGGGCTGCTGCGGCGCAACCGCCGCTACTCCGTGGCTCGACGGCTGGCCGGCCTCTATGCCTCCTACGCACAGCAGCGGCCCACGCTGGTGTCCGACTGGCGCGAGGGGCGAGACACCGACGGGGTCGGTGGCGCCCTCTCCCCGGACCTGGGCTGGCAGGCCGAGCTCTGGCGTCGTCTGCTCGACGCGGTGGACGTGCCCCCACCCGATCTGCGCCTGCAGTCGACCCTCGACCGCTTGCGCGCAGGGGGCGAGGGCCTGGAGCTTCCGTCGCGGCTCTCATTGTTCGGACACACCCGGCTCCCTGTGACCGAGGTCGAGCTCCTGCGCGCGCTCGGCGAGCACCGCGACGTCCACCTGTGGCTGCCGCAGCCGTCCCCGGCCCTGTGGGAGGCCCTCTCCGACCTCGGTGGGCCGACCCTGCGGGCGCAGGACCGATCGGCCGAGCGTGCTCATCACCCGCTGCTGGCCTCGCTGGGGCGCGACACCCGCGAGCTTCGCCGCACGCTCGACCCGGTGGTCGAGGACTCAGAACGCCGCACTGAGCAACGCGGCGACCAGCGGACCCTCCTGGGGTGGTTGCAGTCCGACGTCCGCGCCAATCGCGCCCCCGACGCCGAGGTCCGCGCTGCCCGGCTTCTGGACCCTGCCGACCACACCATGCAGGTCCACGCCTGCCACGGTCCAGCGCGTCAGGTCGACGTGCTCCGGGAGGTCCTGGTGGGCCTGCTCGACGACGACCTGACGCTCGAGCCTCGCGACATCCTGGTGATGTGTCCTGACATCGAGACCTACGCGCCGCTGATCTCCGCGGGGTTCGGACTGGCCGACGTCGTCGAGGACGACGAGGCCCATCCTGCTCACCGGCTGCGGGTGCGGCTCGCCGACCGGGCGCTGACCAGCACCAACCCGCTGCTCGAGATCGCGGTGTCCCTGGTCCGGCTCGCCGGTGGCCGGGTCACCGCGAGCGAGGTGCTCGACCTGGCCACGGCAGATCCGGTGCGGGCCCGGTTCCGGTTCACCGACGACGACCTGGCCCGGGTCACCGGGTGGGTGGCCGACGCCGGCATCCGGTGGGGCCTCGATGCCGAGCAGCGGGCCGACTACTCGATGACCAGGTTCGCCCACAACACCTGGCGCTCGGGGCTCGACCGGATCCTGCTCGGTG
>JBJMIQ010000241.1:0-5401 GCA_045806805.1 Nocardioides sp.
GGACGACGCCCGGCGAGGTCGCCAGCTACCTGGTGCACGCCCTGGTCCCAGCAGAGGACGCCGGTCGGACGGGTAGGCCTCGCGGAAGGCCGCCGACATCTCACGGGTGTTGAGGAGATGTGCGTCTCGCTGGGTGACGACCTGTGAGACCAGGACCGCATCCGCCCCCTCCTCGCGCGCCCTTTCGACAAGCTGAGGCACGCCCACCTGGGCGCCGAGGTTCACGACCTTGAGCTCGCGGTAGTACTCCAGGCCCTTCTCCCCCGCGAAGCCCTTGATGTTGAGGATCGCGTCGATGCCCACGGTGTGGGCGTCGGTCCCGATGCAGCCGCCGATCACGACCAGCCTGCGGCGCAGCGTCTGCTTGACCGCGGCGTTGACCTCCGGCGGGGTGAGCAGCGGGTAGTCGCGCTCGACGACCTCCACCTGGCTCACGTCCACGAGGTGGTTGACGCGCCCGTAGACCACGAAGAATGTGAAGTCGGGCCCCATCGGCTTGCTGTGCACCACCAGGGCCGGGTCGATACCCATCTTGCGCGCGAGCTGCGCGGCCGCGCCGTCGGCCACCTTGGAGTGGGCCATCGGCAGGGTGAAGCTCACCTGCACCATGCCATCCCCCGTGGTGTCGCCGTAGGGCCGGATGATCCGTTGAGAAGGGGATTCCTGACCCTCGAGTGGGGGAAGCCTGTCCTGCGAGTCGGTCATTCCTGCTCCAGGATCTCGGTGGCCGGGTTGAAGTACGCCGGCGACTTGCGGGCCACGCCGTCGAGTCCTCGTCCGCCGTCGGCGGGGCGCTTCATCAACCCGAACGTGCCGTCAGCGATGGAGTCGAGAAGGCCGTTGTCGTGCTCGAGGATCTGCTCGAGCAGGTCGACGGACTCGGTGAGCACCTGACGCGCGCGGGTGGTGATGAAGCCGTCGGGCGCCGGGTGGAAGTCCTCGTGCAGGTCGCCGGCGGCGTTGAGGACGTAGCGGACGTTCTGCAGGGCCAGGTCGCGGTCGGAGATCCAGGGGGTGACCACGGCCTCGGTCATCATCCCGACCAGCAGGATGCCCTGACCGGTGAGGGCGCCCACGAGGTTGAAGAACCCGTCGAGCAGGTAGCCGCGGAACACGTCACCGGTCATGTGTCGCGTGGGCGGCATCCACTTCAGCGGTGCGTCCGGGAACAGGTCGCGGGCCAGCATCGCGTGGGCCAGCTCCATCCGGAAGGAGTCGGGCAGGTCGGGGTCGATCTCGAAGGCGTGGCCGAGGCCGAGCTGCCAGTCCTCGAGGCCGGCCTCCCGGGCGAAGTACTCGTTGAGCAGCTGGCTCGTGGTCACCGTGTGTGCCGCCTCGACGGCGTCGGCGGTGGTGAGGTAGTTGTCCTCGCCGGTGTTGATGATGATCCCGGCCCGGGCATGGATCTGGCGGCTGAAGCGCTGGTCGACGAAGGTACGGACCGGGTTGATGTCGCGGAAGAGGATGCCGTACATCGAGTCGTTGAGCATCATGTCGAGCCGTTCGAGACCGGCCAGGGTCGCGATCTCGGGCATGCACAGCCCCGAGGCGTAGTTGGTCAGGCGCACGTAACGGCCGAGCTCCCGGCTGGTCTCGTCGAGCGCGGCGCGCATCAGCCGGAAGTTCTCCTGGGTGGCGTAGGTGCCGGCGAACCCCTCGCGGGTGGCGCCCTCGGGCACGAAGTCGAGGAGGCTCTGGCCGGTCGAGCGGATCACCGCGATCACGTCGGCGCCGGCCCGAGCCGCCGCCTGCGCCTGCGGGATGTCCTCGTGGATGTCGCCTGTCGCCACGATCAGGTAGATCCAGGGCGTCGCGGGAGCGTCGCCGACCTCGGCGATCAACCGCTCGCGCTCGAGGCGGCGGGCGTCGATGCGTCGTACGCCGTCGCCGACGGCCGTCCGCGAGGCCTCCCGAGTGCCGTCCGCGTCGGTTCCCTCGGGGAGCCGGAACCGGACCGACCCGGCGGAGGCCTTCTGGGCCAGCCCCAGGAGGTCGTCGGCCTCGCCGCGGCGCAGGGCGTCCCAGACGGGCAGGGCGATGCCGTGGTCCAGTCCGACGTCGGCGCGGACGCAGTCGGCGAGCCGGTTGGCCCAGGGGGTGCCGTCGGCGTCGGCACCGCCGAGCCCGGCCAGCCGGAGGGTGGCCCGCTCGACGGAGACGGTGGTGTGCTCGGTGGCCATCCGGACGATGGGCTCGCCGACCTGGGCGGCCAACGCCCGAGCCTGGTCGACCGTGACCTGGTCCAGCGCCAGCTTCCCCGTCATTTCGGGGTCCCCGCGGAGACGTGAGCGGAGCGAGCGGCTTCGTGGGGTGTGGTCAGGCGCCTCTCGAAGAGCTGCCGGACGCCCGCATCGGCCCTGAGCAGATCGAGCGCGTACGCCGCGTGTCCCGGGACGTAGCCGTTGCCGACCAGCATGGTCACGTCGGCGGCGACCCCTTCGGCGCCGAGCGCCGCGGCGGCAAACGATGTGGCCATCGAGAAGAAGATGACGGTCCCTCCCTCGGCGGTGGCCAGGATCGCGCCGCCCTCGCAGCCAGGAACGTCGACGCAGACCACCGTGACGGCGGCGGGTCCTCCTGCCTTGACGACCGCGTCGCGCAGCGCGATCGGGTCGCGGGCGTCGGCGACCACGACCTCGTCGGCGAGCCCCGACTGTGTGAGCAGGTCGGCCTCGGCCTGGTGCGGTACGACGCCGATGGTGCGGCCGGCCCCGGCCCGTCGGGCGGCGGCGAGGCTCATGGACCCGGACTTCCCGGCACCACCGATGACCGCGACGGTCATCCCCTCCTCCACCACGCGCGCGGTCAGTGCGGGGGCGCCGCAGACGTCCATCACCGAGAGCGCGAGGTCGGCGGGCAGGTCGTCGGGGAGGACCGCGGCAATGGACCGGCCGAAGAGGATGGCGTACCCGTCGCAGGGCACCTGCTCGCCGTGCCCGTCCCAGCCGGCCAGGTCGTCCTCGATCACGAGTGGGGTGAGGCTGAGCGAGACCAGGGTGGCGACCCGGTCGCCGACCGACAGGCCCAGCGGGGACCGCTCCCCCACCTCGTCGACGGTGCCGACGAGCATGCCGCCGGACCCGGTCTCGGGGTTCTGCATCTTGCCGCGCGCGGCGACGATCGCCAGCACCTCGGCCCGGATCGCCTCACCGTCGCCCGCGTGATTGCGCTCGAGCTGGCGGAACGACGCCGCGTCGAGGTTGAGCTTCTGGACGCGGATCCGCACCTCGTCGGGCCAGAGCTCGCGGCGGGTGTCGAGCCTTTGGGCGGCCTGGGGCAGCACGAGGCGGTCGTCCAGCACCCGGTGCAGGCCGGTCGGGTCACTTTCACGGGCCAGCATGGCCGACAGTCCTCCATCAAAATCGGGCAGCGACGGGAAATCCTCCGGCGCGGCATTGGACGAACCGAACGTCCTCCTCGTACTCTGACAGAGGAGGGCTGCGGCACACAACTGACGCGCGCCCTCGACGTACGCCCCGACCGGGGCCGCAATCCCCAGGAGCACCGGATGAGCATCGAGACCTCCATCGGTCTGGAGACGGGCCAGCCCTACCCGTACCGGCGCGTGGAGCCGGTGGAGCCGGACTGGACCCGGTTCCCGGGGTGGAAGGACGTCACGGCCGCGGAATGGGCGTCGGTGCAGTGGCAGCGCGCCCACTGCGTCAAGAACGTCCGCCAGCTGCGCGAGCTGGTCGGCGATCTCCTCGACGACCGGTTCTACGCCGACCTCGAGCGCGACCAGGCCGAGCGGGCCACGATGTCGATGCTGGTCCCGCCGCAGATGATGAACACGATGGCACCCCATGCGATGCCTTCGGGGCCGGGGTCGCTGACCGAGGCGTTCTACGCCGACCCCATCCGGCACTACATGATCCCGGTGTTCTCCGACCGTCGTACCGACTGGCCGTCCCACCCGCACGCCACCCGCGACTCCCTGCACGAGCACGACATGTGGGTGACCGAGGGATTGACCCACCGCTACCCGACGAAGGTCCTGGCCGAGCTGCTGCCGACCTGCCCCCAGTACTGCGGCCACTGCACCCGGATGGACCTGGTCGGCAACTCCACTCCTGTGATCGACAAGCTGAAGCTGACCGGCAAGCCCAACGACCGCCTCGGCGCGATGATCGACTACCTGCGCCGCACCCCGTCCGTACGCGACGTGGTGGTCTCCGGGGGCGACGTCGCCAACATGCCGTGGCCCCGTCTCGAGGCGTTCCTGACCTCGGTGCTCGAGGTCGAGAACATCCGCGACATCCGGCTTGCCACCAGGGCACTGATGGGCCTGCCCCAGCACTGGCTGCAGGACGACGTCCGGGCCGGCATGGAGCGACTGGCGACGAAAGCCCGCGGGCGCGGCGCGTCGATCGCGATTCACACGCATGTCAACCACGCCAACTCGATGACGCCCTTGGTCGCGAAGGCGACCCGGGCGATGCTCGACACCGGCATCCGCGACGTCCGAAACCAGGGCGTGCTGATGGGCGGCGTCAACGATGACGCGCACGCGCTTCTCGACCTCTGCTTCGCGCTGCTCGACGGGGCCGAGATCATGCCCTACTCCTCCTACATGTGCGACATGATCCCGTTCAGCGAGCACTGGCGGGTCTCCGTCGGGCAGGCGCAGGAACTGCAGCACGCGATCATGGGCTACCTGCCCGGCTTCGCCACACCGCGCATCGTGTGCGACGTGCCGTTCGTCGGCAAGCGCTGGGTGCACCAGCTCGAGTCGTACGACCGCGACCACGGCATCTCCTACTGGACGAAGAACTACCGGACGTCGATCGAGGCCGAGGACCCCGAGGCCCTCTCGCGGACGTATGAGTATTACGACCCGATCCACACCCTGCCGGCGGCCGGCCAGGAGTGGTGGCGGCAGCACGCGGGCGACCACCTCGCCGCCGCAGAGCAGGCCGCCAAGGCGTCTCGCGACGCCGCGGAGTCTCAGAAGGCGCTTATCTAAACCAGGCGTCACGTGCTTGGCTGGCGACCATGACGGCTCGCCGCGACGACTACGAAGGGGCGCTGAGGCGCGCCTCCGCCCACGCCCTCGACTGGCTCGGGTCGTCGGAGTCCAGGCGGATCCCGCCGGCGATGAACGTCGACGAGGTAGCCAAGGCCGTGGGCGGACCGCTTCCAGAGGCTGGCCTTGACCCGGCCGACGTGGTCGACCTACTCGTCGCCGGCGCTGAGCCTGGGCTGATGGCCATGGGGTCTGGGCGGTTCTTCGGTTGGGTGATCGGAGGGACCCTCCCGGCGGGCCTCGCGGCCGACTGGATGGTCAGCGCCTGGGACCAGAACTCCGGCATGCGGTACGCGACGCCGGCCGCCGCGGCGTTCGAGGAGGTCGCCGGCGAGTGGCTGCTCGATCTGCTCGGCCTGCCGTCCGGATGTGACGTCG
>JBJMIQ010000242.1:0-16776 GCA_045806805.1 Nocardioides sp.
CCGACCTGATGGAGAAGATCCGGCAGAACGACCATTACGTGCCGGAGGTCGCCGACCCCCTCGACCCCATCACGTTCGTCGACAAGATCAACGTCCCCGTGTTCATGGCCTGCCAGTGGCAGGACGAACAGACCGGCGGCCACTGCCCGACCCTGGTCTCCCACTTCACGGGGACCGACAAGAAGTGGTTCACCTTCACCCACGGGGCGCACATCGACTCACTCGACCCCGAGACGTTCAACCGCTGGTACGACTTCCTCTCGCTGTACGTCGCCAAGCAGGCGCCTGCGGTCAACCAGGCGGCCGTGCGGGCGTCCGCCCCCCTGATCTACCAGGCCGCGCTGGGCACCCCGGAGAGCGACCCGATCACGCTGCCCCCGGATCCGGTCCAGGCAATGCCGACGTACGACCTGGCCCTCGCGGAGTTCGAGAAGGCCGAGCCGGTGCGGGTGCTCTTCAACAACGGCGCGGGTGCCTCGCCGACCGGCGACCGCACCGCGGGCAATCCCTACCCGGGGTACGAGCGTTCCTTCGCCACCCTCCCGGTGCCTGGCGTGCAGGCCGGGTCCTGGTACCTCGGCCGGAACGGCAACCTGACCGGGAGCGCCCCGAACAAGCAGCAGGTCGACTGGTACACCTCCGACGCGTCAGCCTTGCCGAAGACCGACTACACCGGCAACACCGGGACCGGCGGGCTGTGGGGCAACGCCTCGCAGTGGAGCTGGAACTGGCAGCAGAACAAGCCCGGCACCGCCGTCTCCTACCTCTCCGCCCCGCTCACCAAGGACGTGACCACGGTGGGAGCAGGAGCCGTGGAGCTGTGGGTGCGCTCGTCGACACCGGACGTCGACCTGCAAGCGACCGTCTCCGAGGTGCGCGACGGCCGCGAGACCTTCGTGCAGAACGGGTGGCTGCGGGCCAGCGAGCGCAAGCTCTCGACCACCAGCGACAACATCTTCAAGCAGCCCAGCACGCTGCTCGAGCCGATCCCCAGCATGCTGGCGAGTGACGTGCAGCCGATGCCGCAGGACCAGTACACGCGCGTGGTGATCCCGCTGTACTTCCAGGGCCACGGCTACCGGACGGGCTCACGGATCAGGCTCACCGTCTCCGCCCCAAACGGGACGCAGCCGATCTGGTCCTTCGACGAGACCCAGCCGCCCGGGACCACGTCGAACGTCTACATCGCCTCCTCGCGCACCCTTCCCTCGCGGCTGGTCCTGCCGGTCGTACCCGGGGTGACCATCGGTTCTGCCCAGCCCTCTTGCCCCAGCCTGCGCAACCAGCCCTGCCGGCCCGCCGTACCGTTCACCAACAAGACGTCGCCGCAGTAGTCGCCGGGCACGCCGGACACGCTCAGGACTCAGTGGAGCGAGAACGGCGGGTACCGATCGGTGACAAGCAGGAACGCGTAGGCGTTGACGCGCAGTGCCCAGCGCCCGACACCGACCACGAAGTCGAACAGCCCGAGCGGGTAGCGGCCGGTGATCAGGACCGCGAACCAGGCAACGATGACCGCGAAAAAGGCGGCGACGGCCAGGAAGAACAGCACGATGTAGTGCGGGATCGCGAGGAACCACTTGACCAGGGGCAGCCAGCGGTTCAGGTCACGCTCGACGGTGGGGTAGTCGATGTCGAGGTGGACCTTCTGCTCGTCCTCCGTCGAGGGGTACTCGTCGGTGAGCAGCACGAAGTAGGCGCCGATGCGGGTGCCGAACCTGGTGAGCTCGCGTGCGAAGTCGAACCACCAGCGGGGGTAGCGCTGCCGGAAGAGGATCATCAGAAGTGTGGCCAGGAACAGCCCGGCCACAATGCCACCACTGCTCGTGGTGACCGTCTTGCCGGTCTCGCTGTAGGTCGTGGAGGTGGCGCCCGCGGTGAGGACTTCGTACACGATGGCGATGGGGATGACCAGAAAGAGCCGGAACAGCGTCGTCACGCGATTGCGCTCGACGGTGTAGTCGACCTCGAGGCGGGCGGGATAGGCGGTGGGTGCAGACGGAACGCTCTCCTCGGACATGACGGCTCCTGTCGATTGAGTTGTGGCCGTTCAGGTCAAGCATGGCGCGGTGTGCCGCATCGAGCGGCCGAGGACGTAACCCGTGGCGGGCCGAGGTCGTTGACCGGGCATCATGGCCACCCGCCGCGTAGTCACGACCGCCCTGCTCGCCGCCGCCCTGTGCGCGGGGGCAGGGGCCGCGTCCGCCGTACCCATCCCCCAGGACCCGTCACCGCAGGAGTCCCCGGCGTACGTCGGCGCGCCGGCGACGCCGAAGCCGGTCGACGTGGCGGCCCCGCCGCAGCACCCGTTCATGGCCCCGAACCCCGGCAACAACATCCACAACGATGCCTACATGACCGACGCCTACCAGCGGATGGGACCGCTGGGGAGGCAGCCGGTCACCGCCTCGACCCTCCAGGCGGCCGAGTGCGCCTCCCTGACCTTCGACCGCCGGAACCGCCTCGAGACGGTGTGCGTCGGAACCAACACCGTGACCTTGAAGCTCTTCGCCCCGAAGACGTTGAAGGAGCTGGCGTCGTACAACCTGCCGCCGCGGCGGCCCGGGACCGGCACGTTCAACGATTTCAGCGGCGGTGGCTACTTCTACCTCGACCACCGCGACCGGGCGGTGATCCCGACGACCAACAACCACGTCTACGTCGTGGCGCAGACCGCGGGTCCTGGCTTCGAGCGGCAACGCGACTATGACCTGACACCGGCCATCGGCTCTGAGGACAAGATCGTGTCGGTCCTTCCGGACTGGTCGGGGCGGCTGGTGTTCGTCACCGAGCAGGGGAAGGTGGGCGCGATCCGTCCGCGGAGCGGAAAGGTGCGCACCCTCGACCTGGGCGAGCGCATCACGAACTCGATCGCCACCGACGAGACCGGCGGGGTCTACCTCGTCACGACCGCCGCGCTCTACCGGATCGACGTGTCCGGGACGGGCCGGCCGAGGACGACCTGGCGGCGGGTCTACCGCAACTCCGGTGTCCAGAAGCCCGGGCAGACCTCAGCGGGTTCGGGCACGACCCCCACGCTGATGGGACGTCGGTGGGTGGCGATCACCGACAACGCCGACCCGATGAACATCGTCGTCTACCGCCGCGGGGCCGACGTTTCCGGCCGGCGAAAGGTGTGCACGGAGCCGGTGTTCCGCAAGGGCGCAAGCGCGACCGACAACTCACTGATCGCCGCCGGACGCGCACTGGTGGTAACCAACAACTACGGGTACGCCGGCCCCACGGCCACGATGCAGGGCGGCGTCACCGAGCCCGGCATCGAGCGGGTCGACATCGACCGCGACGGCCGCGGCTGCCACACGGTGTGGCGCAACACCAGGCAGCGTTCGCCGTCATCGGTGCCCAAGCTGTCCCTGGCCAACGGCCTGGTCTACACCGTGCTCAAGCCCCCCGCGGGCAACGAGGACCCGTGGTACCTCGGCGCGCTGGACTTCCGCACCGGCCGGCTGGTCTACAAGACCAGGTACGGCACCGGGTTCGGCTACAACGTGAACTACGCGCCGGTGAGCATCGGGCCGGACCGCGCGGCGTACGTCGGGGTGATGGGCGGCCTGGTCAGGATCGCCGACTCCACAAGTTGACGCGCGGTATCGCGGGTCAGCTCTTCTTCAGCTCCTGCGCGAGCATCACGATGATGCCGCTCGGGCCGCGGACGTAGGTGAGCTTGTAGATGTCCTCGTAGATCCCCACGCCGCGCAGCGGGTGGCAGCCGTGCCTCGCGGCGATCTCGAGGGCCTCGTCGATGTCGTCGACCGAGAAGGCGACGCGGTGCATGCCGATCTCGTTGGGCCGGGTGGGCTCGGTCTCGATCGCGTCGGGGTGGATGTACTCGAAGAGCTCGAGGCGACCGTTGCCATCTGGCGTCTGGAGCATGGCGATCTTGGCGTGGTTGCCGTCGAGGCCGACGGCCGTGTCGGTCCACTCTCCACTGACGGTGTCCCGGCCCAGGACGGTCAGCCCGAGGTCGGTGAAGAAGTCGATCGTCTCTTCCAGGTCACGGACGGCGATGGCGACGTTCTCGAGCTTGATGGGCATGCGCCGCACGTTACCGAGTCGCGGCGATGTGCTCAGGGCCGGCGCTTCCCCAAAGTCCCGGACGCTCAACTCCTAGGCTGCGTCATGCTGATCGGCGCACACGGGCCATCTGGGTCGGAAAGGGAGAAGACCGTGACTAACACTCCAGCGGGTTGGTACGACGACGGTTCCGGGACCGGGACGAAGCGTTGGTGGGATGGCCAGAAGTGGACCGACGAACTTCAGCAGCCACCCGGCGGAGGTGGCCCGGCTGCCGGAGCACAATCGTCTACCGCTGCGCAAGGCGCAAGCTATGTGGTTCTCCAGGTCATTCTCAAGGAGAAGCTGTGGGGTACGGGGTCAGGAAACCTGACCGAGCTGGAGGGTGTCCTCAATGCCCAGGCCTCGCGTGGATACCGACTCCACACCATCACTACGGCCTCGTCCGGCAGCAAGGGACTAGGAGGCGGTGACCGGATTCAGGCGACGATGGTCTTCGAGAGGATCACGTAGCCGGGCCCGCCGAGATCCGAGCGCTGCGTCATTGGGCCGCCTGTCGGCGTGCGACGCCATGCCGGCGCCCCGACGCAGGGTCACCGCAAGCCCGATTGGTTCCCGCAGGGGTGCATCACGGTGCCTCGGGGCACCCGCGGGTGGCCGGGATCCGCTCGAACTCCTCGGCAGCCAGCGCTCGCAGTTGGCGCTGGAGCGCTGGGGGCACGCCGGGTATCCCGAGATCGGGCAGAGCAGCGATGTTGTCACCGCTGATGGTGGCGTAGAGGACCAGCGAGGCCAGGAAGGCGCCGGCCGCCGACGAGTGGTTGCCGTCCTCGGCGAGGAGTCTCAACCGGGGGTCCTGGGCGAGGGCGTGGTCGAACGTCTCAGGAATCGGGGGCAGGCAGGCTGGCTGGCGGCGGGCGATCGCGCGATACGTGTCGAGGATGATCGATGTCTCGTCGATGCCACGGCGGGCCCACTCGGCGAACAGGATGGGAAGCGCACCGATCTTGCGGACGCTTCGAACCAGCGAGACAGACCCATTGTTCGGGTAGTCGGTGATCCCGCTGAGACTGTAGTTCTGAGCCTGCAGCACAACGACGTCCCAGCGCCGCGACCGCAGGAGGCGCTGAGTCGCCTTGTCGGTCGCGCGCTCATTGAGATGCAGCAAGCCGGGTGCCACCGCCACGCTGGCGCGGACACTCGGGTCGCCGGCCCGCAGCATGGCCGCGATTGTCCCGGGCACGTCGTGGCGCTTGGTGTGGCTGTTGCCCAGGAACAGGATGTGGGTCCGGCCGGACAGGGACGGCCTGGACGACGGCTCAGCCGATGCGGACGGAGAGACCTGCATGGAGTCGGCCCGAGACCCGCCGGCCGGCACTGTCGGGTCGGCCTCGGGTGCCATCGGACCGGAACTGCAGCCCGCCACCACACACACTCCAAGGAGCAGCGCGGCCAGGGGCCGGCGTTGCCTCGAGTTCCGACGCCTTGAACCGCTCACGTCGAGTTCGACGCCCGCGTCAGGTTCTGCTCGGCCCGACGGTGCAGGACGGCACGCTCGCTCTCATTCCTGGTGGATGCGGCCGCCTCGGTGAACGCCGCGCTGGCCTCCGCGTGCAGCCCTGCCCGTTCGAGCAGGTCTCCGCGCACACTCGGCACGAGCGGTGAGTCGCCGAGGGTGCCCGGATCCAGCTCCTCCAGCACGGCCAGCCCCGCGTCCGGACCGAACGCCCGCCCGTGCGCGACGGCTCGGTTCACCTCGACGACCGGTCCCGGGGCGGCGTCGGACAGGACGTCGTACAGAGCCGCGATCCGGCGCCAGTCCGTGTCCTCGGCCCTGCCGGCCCGGGCGTGCTGCGCGGCGATCGAGGCCTGCAGGAAGTACTTCCCGACCGCCTTCCCGTCCGCAGCGAGCAGCTCGGCCTGCCGCAGGGCGGCCATCCCGCGGCGGATCAGCAGCTCGTCCCAGCGCATCCGGTCCTGCGCCTCCAACAGGACCGGTTCGCCGTCCTCGTCGAGGCGGGCCTCCATCCGCGACCCCTGGAGCTCCAGCAGCGCCTGCAGGCCAAGCACCTCGGGCTCGTCCGGAGCGAGTGCGGCGAGCATGCGCGCGAGCCGCATCGCCTCGTGCGCCAGGTCGGGACGCATCCAGTCCTCGCCGGCGGTGGCGGTGTAGCCCTCGTTGAAGATCAGGTAGATCACGGCCATCACGTCGTCGAGGCGCTGGGTCCGTTCCGGCCCCGTGGGAAGCTCCAGCTCGGCGCCGGCCTCGGACAGGGTCTTCTTGGCTCGCGAGATGCGCTGGCCCATCGTGGATTCGCTGGTCAGGAACCCTCGTGCGATCTCGGCGGTGGTCAGCCCTCCGACCAGCCGCAGCGTCAGCGCAGCGCGGGACTCGGCGGTCAGCGAGGGGTGGCAGGAGAGGAAGATGAGCCGCAGGACGTCGTCCTCGATGTAGTCGACCAAGGCGTCGAAGTCGGGCATCTCCACCTCCTCTCCCCCACCGGCGCGTTCGAGGTCCGCGACCTTGCGCCGAAGGTTGTCGGCGCGCCGGAAGTGATCGATGCCGCGCCGCTTCGCGGTGGTCATCAGCCACCCGGCCGGGTTCTCCGGTACGCCGGTCGAGGGCCACTGCTCGAGGGCGGCCACGAGTGCGTCCTGTGCCAGGTCCTCGGCGAGCTCCACGTCGCGGGTCATCCGGGTGAGCGCGCCGACGAGGCGGGCCGACTCGGCCCGCCACGCGGCGACGATGGCCCCGGTCGGATCGTTTGTACTCGACTCTGCCGGCACGCAGCCAGCGTAGTGAGCCTCGTCAGTCGCCGGGCGCCTCCGGGCCCGTGGAGATCTGGCGCAGGGTCGCGACCACGGTGACCTCGGGCCAGTACTTCGCGTGCAGCTCGGCGAACTCCCGTTGGTCGGCCACGGCGTCCTCGAGAGAGTCGTACTGCATGAGCGCCCAGCCGCCGACGACCTCCTTGGCCTCGGCGTAGGGCCCGTCCACCCGGCTGACCTCGCCCTGGCGGACCACGAAGTTCACGGCGTCCTCGGTGCCGTAGAGCCCGCCACCGTCGAGGAACACGCCCTTGGCGGCCTGCTCGCCGATGTAGGTGTCCATCGCGTCGAACAGCTCCTGCGGCGGCGTGCCGACGCCTTCTTCCATCCTCACGAATCCCATGAAACGTGGCATCTTGATCACTCCTGCTCGTTGGTGGGGTGTTGCTTTCTCGCACGTACGTCGAACGCCGGCGGCGCTCTTCGACATCGACCCGCGAAGATTCTCAAAGTCAGCGGTCGAGGTCGGCCAGCACGGCCCCGATCGTGTCGATGCTCTCGGCCGTGATCGGGTCCAGGACCAGCTGCAAGTGCGTCGCGCCCGCGGCCGCCAGGCCCCGGATGTGCGGCTCGAGGTCATCGGGGGTAACCGTGGTGACGCTGGCGTCATAGGTCTCCCCCATCAATCGACCGCGACCCCCCGGAAGCGTGACCAGGACCGCGGCGGTCGCCTCGACGGTCCGCCCCTCCGGCATGACCGCGTCGACCTCGCCCTTCACCTCGCCGAACCTCTCGACCGAGTTGTCGTAGATGCTCCACCAGACGTTCCAGGAGTCGACGACCGGCAGCCCGATGCCCAGCATGCGAGGGCTGTTCGACCCCAGCATGATCGGCGGGCCGCCCTCCCGGACCGGGCGTGGGTCCAGCACGCAGTCGTCGACGTCGTAGAACTGGCCGTGGAACGTGGTACGGCCCTCGCGCAACAGCGGCGCGATGATCGCCAGCGCCTCCTCGAAGCGCGAGACGCGCCGATCGTAGGGGAAGCCGAAGGCGTCGAACTCACGCCGGTTCCAGCCCGCGCCGAGTCCCAGGATCAGCCGGCCCTGCGAGATCGCGTCGACCGTCGCGGCCTGCTTCGCCAGCATCGCGGGGGCGTGGAATCCGGTCGACGCCACCAGCGGCCCGATCTCCACGCGATCGGTCGCGGCTGCTATCGCGGCCAGCGTCGTCCACGCCTCGTACGGACCCCGGGTGGACCCGTCCGGCAGGTCGTAGACGAGGTGGTCTCCGATCCAGATCGAGTCGTAGCCGGCCGACTCTGCTCGTCGCGCCAGGTCGATGTACTCCGGCCACGGCACGAACCTCTCCACCTCGGGCAGCTGGACACCGACCTTGCAGGGGCGCGTCATGAGCCCAACCTAGACAGGGGGTCTCTCAGCTGATCGACGACCTGATCGTCTCGAGGTCACGCTGCGCGAAACGCAGGTGTTCCCAGCTCTCTTCGAGAATGACGTGCAGGCAGGTGCGAACGGTCTCGGCCTCTGCTGGGTTGTGGGGGTTTCGACGCTCCTCGTCGAGCAACACGTCGGTCACGGTGGCCAGGAAGTCGGACACCATCGCGGCCCGGTCCGCCCGTGCGGTCAGAACGTCGTCATAAGGCACGGCCACAGGGTCCTTGCTGCCGCCCCCGAGACCAATGGGATGAAAGTCAGCCTCGTCGAGCGCCAGCACACCCTTGCCCAGCCAGACGTCGGTGGCGTGCACGAGATGACGCAGCGTCTCCGCGAACGACCACTCACCATCGATCCTGACGTCGACGGATCCGGCGGGTAGCGCCCCTGCCTCTTTGATCGCCATGTCCCAGGCCCGGTCCACCAGGGTCCATGCCTCCCGCAGACCAGCCGGGCTCTCCGCCCGTCGCTCGCTGCGGCCCGGAAAGCGGCGGTCCAGCTCCTGCTCGACGAACGACGTCACGTCGACCCCGTTGACCCGCAGCCCCGGACCTTCGCTCAGCCAAGGGGCATCGATCTCCATCCCGGCGATGTCGACGCCGCGCATCACCACGCCTGACAGGTCGCACTCGACGAACCGCGCACCCCGAAGGTCCCGCTCGAGAAACTGCTCGCGCTCAGCCACGCGGTCACTATAGGGAGCCCAGGAGTCGATCCGACGTCGTTGGCGCCAGGCGCCCAGGTCGCGGATCTCCCCCGACTTGTGACCGGCCCCCAGCGTCAGCCTGCAGGATGGACAGTCCCGCATGTCGCGCTCGACATCACCCGAGGAGTCTCATGGACCTGCCCGAAGAGTTGCTCACACTGCTCGAGAAGCCCAGCACCTGCTACATCGCTACGGTGATGCCGGACGGTTCGCCCCAGCTCACCCAGGTCTGGGCGGACACCGACGGGACGCACATCCTGATCAACACGGTGCAAGGCCATCAGAAGGCCCGCAACATCGACCGAGATCCCCGCGTCGCGCTGACCCTCTCCAGCCCCGACGACCCGAGTCGCTACCACGCGGTCCGCGGCATCGTCACCGACGTCACGACCGAGGGCGGGGTCGAGCACATCGAGAAGTTGTCACAGCGCTACCTCGGCGGCCCCTACCCGTGGTACGGCGGTCGCGACCAGGTCCGGCTCGTGGTCACCATCGCACCCCGGAAGGTGCACTCGATGGGCTGATCTCGCCCGGCTAGGGGACGATGAGGAACTTCTCGCCGGTGGCGGTGCGCGCGTAGCGGCGCAGCACGTCGAGGTCGAGCACCTGGTCGAGTGAGATCTCCTCGGTGAAGCGGCTGGCGAAGGTGGTCGTCAGCTCGGCAGCGATTCGGCCCCTGAGCCGCACGAGGTCCTCGACGGCCAGCGACGAGAGGAACGGCATGAGGAGCCATCCGCCGATCCCCCAGGCGAACCCGAAGCCACGCCGCAGCTCGGTCGGCCGGCGGTCCAGGCCGCCGTACACGTAGACCTGCTTGTGCACATCGGTGCCGTACCGGCTGTAGGGCGCAGCGGGGTCGGTGACTGCTACCTCCATCGCGTTGAGGATGTCGCTCGCGAGGCGACCACCGCCGACGGCGTCGAAGGCCAGGGTGGCCCCGGTCGCGCGGATCGCGGCGACCAGGTCGGCCATGAACGACTCGGCGCTGGAGTCGACCACGTGACGGGCACCCAGGTCGCGCAGCCGGTCGGCCTGCTCGGGTCGGCGGACGACGTTGACCAGCCCGACGCCGTCGGCGAGACAGATCCGGTTCAGCATCTGGCCGAGGTTGGAGGCGGCCGCGGTGTGAACCAGAGCGGAGTGGCCCTCCCGGCGCATCGTCTCGACCATCCCCAGCGCCGTGAACGGGTTGACGAAGGACGCGGCGCCCTGGGCCGCGGTCGCGCCCTCCGGCAACGGCAGGCAGACCTGTGCCGTGGTCAACGCGTGCTCACCGAAGGTGCCCTCACCCGCGAACCCGACCTGCTGACCGAGCAGGGCCTGCGCCTCGGGCGCCTCGCCCGCAGCGACCACAACCCCCGCGCCCTCATTGCCGACCGCCATCGGCCGGCCCAGCCGAGCCCGGAGACTCGGCATCACCGCCGCGGGGACGGGAGCCGTGACAACCGGACCGTCAGGAGTGTCCTCGACCTCGGCGGTGCCCGGGTCCGCCAACGCCAGCAGGAGTGCGAGATCGGAGGGGTTGAGCGGCGCCGCCTCGACCCGGACCAGGACCTGGTGCGGCTGCGGCTGCGGGGTCTCGACCGTCTCCACGGACACGCGGACCTGACCCTCCTCGGTGACGAGAGAGCGCAGCTGGCGGGTGGTCGCGGGGACGTTGCTCATGAGTTGATCCTGTCAGCCAGCGACTAGTCACCCTGGGCGGGCCTGGGGGCGTCATTGTCAGTGTGCTGGGGCCGGAGAAAGGTGGACGGCGAGCTGTGGCGCCAACCAGAGGCGCCGCTCCCGGTCGAGAGGGGAAGCGCATGTACGCACGTTCCAGCACGTTCCGGGGACGGCCTGAATTGCTGGACGAAGGCATCCGGTTCGTGCGCGACGAGGTGCTGCCGGCGATGTTGGCCATGGACGGGTGCGTCGGGCTGTCGATGCTCGCCAACCGCGATACCGGACTGTGCATCACGACCAGCGCCTGGCATTCGCTGGAGACGCGGAAGGTCAGCGAGCAGCAGGTCAGCGAGCTGCGCGAGCGGATCGGCGACAACGTCGGCGGAGCGCCGGAGGTCGACCAGTGGGAGATCGCGCTGCTGCATCGTGACCACTGGTCGCAGGAGGGTGCCTGTGTGCGCGCCACATGGGTGCGGTCCGACCCCGCGGAGATCGACAGACTGGTCGACTTCACCAAGACCACCACGCTGCCGATGCTCGACGAGGTCGTCGGTTTC
Organism: Nocardioides sp.; assembly: GCA_045806805.1. Taxonomy (GTDB): domain Bacteria; phylum Actinomycetota; class Actinomycetes; order Propionibacteriales; family Nocardioidaceae; genus Nocardioides. Next base: position 11,184 of record JBJMIQ010000242.1, read on the forward strand.
TGCAGTGCCAGCGTGATGATCGACCGGGGCTCCGGAAAGGGAGTCGTCGCGGTGAGCTTCGACTCCGCGCTCGCCGAGGAGAACAGCCGCGCGACGGCGCGGGACCTGCGCGAGAAGTTCGTCAACGAGACCCGCGGGCAGGTCCTCGACGTAGAGCAGCTCGACCTGGTTATGGCACACCTGCACGCCCCGGAACTGGTCTGAGCAGACCTCGGAGACTGCTGAGCCTCACGCGGACAGCTGGCAGTTCGGGACGCTCCCGGACCACCCACGCTCCGCCGGTGTCGGAACTCTGATGACCGCCTTCCAATGTGGCGGACAGGTGGCGTCGATGTCGACCAGATTGTGCGTCTTTCCGCCGCTAGCGCCCCAGCCTGGACGCGCATCCGATCCTCGGTGTCAAAGCCGGTTGAAGGGATAGCGTGCCGAGCATGAGCAATCTTCGTAGCCTGACTCAAGAGGAGGCACGCGAGCGCGCTGCGCTCATCGAAGTCCAGCGTTACGACCTCGAGCTCGACATGACGGGACTGGCGTCCGGCAACGAACTCCGCACGACCTCAACCATCACCTTCTCGGCCACCGCGTCCGGGGCGACGACGTTCGTCGACTGCCTTGGCGAGGTGGATGAGGTGGTGCTGAACGGCAAACCGTTGGCGAACGGCTCCGCGCCGCACGGGCGCATCGAGCTCCCCGACCTCGAGCCGGACAACGTGCTGGTCGTGCGCTCGGTGCAGCGCCGCACCGCCGCAGGCCAGGGCGTGCACCGTTCAGTGGACCCCAGTGACGGCGAGGTCTACGTCTGGACGAGTTTCGAGCCCGATGACGCCCGAGTGGTCTTTGCCTGCTTCGACCAACCCGATCTCAAGGCGGTCTTCGGCATCACCGTGCTGGCGCCCGAGCGGTGGTTGGTCACGAGCAACACCGGCCACGCGTCGATCAGCACGGACGACGGTGTGAGCACATGGGTCTATGCCGACACGCCACCGCTTTCGACGTACGTCCCGGTGGTCAACGCCGGCCCGTTCGTCGAGCTGCGCAGCACGCGCAATGGCTACGATCTCGGCCTCTTCGTGCGGCGCTCTCTCGCACCGATGCTGGAGCGCGACGCCGAGGAGCTCTTCGATCTCACCGCGAGGGGGCTGGCATTCTACGGCGATCAGTTCGCGCTGCCGTTCCCTCAGTCGCGCTACGACCAGGTTTTCGCACCCGAGTTCGGAGGTGCGATGGAGAACTACGGCTGCGTCACCTGGAGTGACCGTTTCATCCATCGCGATCCGCCCTCGTACGCCGAGCGCGAGGAGCGAGCCCTGGTGTTGCTGCACGAGATGGCACACATGTGGTTCGGCGACATGGTCACCATGCGCTGGTGGGACGACCTCTGGCTGAACGAGGCCTTCGCTGAGTGGGCCTGCGCGTGGGCCGGCGAAGCCTGCACCGAGTTCACCGATGCGTGGGCAGCTGTCCTCGCCACCGATGCGCCGTGGTCGTACGCCGCGGACTGCGCGCCGACCACGCACCCGATCCGCCAGGAGATCGCCGACGTAGCCACCGCTGCGGCCACGTTCGACGCCATCACCTACCCCAAGGGCGCGGCGGTGCTCAAGCAACTCGTGGCCTTCGTCGGCGAGGACGCTTTCCTCGAGGCGTTGAGAAACTACTTCCGCAACCACGCCTGGGCGAACACCACCCTTGACGACCTGGTCGGGGAGGTCGCGTCGGCGAGTGGTCGCGACCTCTCCGGGTGGGTCAAGGGCTGGCTGGAGACTTCTGGCACGGACCGTCTGACCCTCGAGCGCCAGGATGACGGGCTTACCCTGGTTGCGACGCCGCCAGCCGGCCGGGCACCGCTGCCGCACCGCCTGAGGATTGGGGCGTACGCCGCCGGGGATGACGGACTCACTCTGGTCGAGACGCTGTCCGTGGAAGTGACCGGTGTAGAGACCAAGATCGACGGCGGCTCCAACGCTGACCTGATGCTGGTCAATGACGAGAACCTGACCTTCGCGTCGGTGCGACCCGATCCGGCTTCGCTGGAGCTGCTGTTGTCTCGCGGGGGCGAGCTCCCCACGGCGGTGGGACGCACCCTTGCCCTGACAACGGCCTGGGGTCTGCTCTACGACGGCGAGCTGACGGCACAGGAGGTTGTCGACTGCGGGGTGGGCGTACTGACTCGCGAGACCGCTGACTCGGTGATCGAGCCCTCACTGGACCTAGTCGTTGACACGGCAGATCTGTGGGCTGCCCCCTCAGTGCGCGATCGGTTGCTCTCACAAGTCGCCGATCTCTGTATCTCCTTGGCGGACAGGTCGGACCGTCGGCTGGCGGCGGTTCGTGGGCTCGCGCAGAGCGCCACGACGCCTGCGCAGCTCGAGGCACTGTCCTCTCACGTGACCGAGCCCAACCTCGGCTGGCGACGGCTCATCAGGCTCGCGGAGCTGGATCAGCTCGACGAGTCCGAACTCGAGCAGTTGCTCGCCGAAGACCCGGACCCCGACGCCTGGATGAACGCCGCGCGAGCACGCGCCGCCGTGCCGTCGGCCGAGGCGAAGGCTCAGGCGTGGCAGGCCGTGGTGGACGAGCGCAAGATTCCCCCGGGCTTCCTCTTCGAGTTCGGGTGTGCCTTCTGGCGACCCGCGCAGGAGGATGTGTTGACGCCCTACGCCGAGAAGTTCTTGCAGTCCCTTCGACAGTTCGGGGACTCCGGCACGATGTGGGGTCTCAGCCTGGCGGGTGCGTTCTATCCCGCGGTGGGGGGCGAGAAGGGCTTCCTTGACCGACTCAGCGATGCCGCCGGTGACGACGGTGTCATTCCGGCCGTGCGACAGAAAGTGCGGGAGCGCAACGATCGGCGCCGTCGACGCGAGATCGCTCGCGCCCGCGAGTGAGAGCGGACCTGCCCGCACGCACGCTGGCAGTGGCGCGTCATACCGCCGCGATAGTCCGAGAGCTCAGTCCTCATCGGCCAGGAGCTCGAAGTTCGGCGGCACGACCTTGGCTCCGAGCTGCTGAACAAGCCCGAACAGATCATTCACACTCCAGGCATCCACCAGCCTGTCCCGTTGGAACGTGAGGAACGAGCCTCCCTCGTAGGAGACCGGCCTGCCAGTTGCCGGCACTGGTCCGAACGTTCCCTCGTGATGTCCTTGGGCTCGCCAGCGCCCCCGTCTGCGACCTCGATGCCCCCGACCACCCCACAGGGCGGGTCTTGTCAGGACGCCACCACGGGCTCGACGACCACGTGCTCGATGTCGATGTCGTCGTAGCGCTTGCGGGCTTCGTCGACGACCCCGTGGCGAAGCCAGGTCGAGCGCTCCTCGGGATGGGTCGAGATCACCACGTGGTCGGGCCTGAACTCGCGCACTGCCGCGTCGAGCGCGACCAGGGGTCTGTAGTCGCCGAGCTCGCCGCGCACCGTGAGGCCACGCGTCTTCAGTGTCGAGAGCGTCTGCTCGAGCCGCTCCTCGGCGGCCCGCGTGGTCGCCTCCCACACGAACGCCGCGCCCTCCCGGTCCGCCTGTCCAGTGTCGACGGGGTTGGCGGGCACGACCACGAGGTACTCCGCACGGTCGCTGCCGTCGATGCCCAGCAAGGTGTCGTGCAGCAGCTCGCCGTCGAGGGTCTGGTTCGCGAGGACGAGGATCCGCTCCGCCGTACGACCAGAGGGTCCGGTCTTCTTCGCCTCGACCTCCTCGGCGCTCATGGACCCGCCACGCCAGCGGGTCACTGCGTAGAGCGCCAGTACGACGGCCCACGACCCGAGGCTCAGCAGCAGCTGCGAGCGGGTCGCGTCGGTGAAGAACATCTGCAGCAGCACACCGACGATGCCCAGCGCGGCCGCGATGGTGAGATAGGGGAAGAACCACATCTTCACCGTCAGCTTGTCCTCCGGGGTCTTCCGCCGCAGCACGTATTGCGAGATCGCGATCAGCAGGTAGACGAAGAGGATCACCGCGCCGGAGGAGTTGAGCAGGAACAGGAAGACGGTGTCGGGCGAGACGTAGGCAGCGATCACGCACAGGAAGCCGACCACCGTCGACGCGAGGATCGCCCACACCGGCACTCCCCGGCCGTTGACGGTGATCAGGGCCATCGGCGCCTCGCGGCGACCGGCGAGCACGAACAGCATCCGCGAGGCCGTGTAGAGCCCGGAGTTCAGGCACGACAGCACCGCGGTGAGCACAACAGCGTTCATCAAGTGGTCGGCGCCCGGGATGCCCATCTCGGTGAACGCCGCGACGTACGGCGACGCGCCGAGCTCGGTGTTGTCCCACGGCAGGATGCACACGAGCAGAAAGACCGACCCGACGTAGAAGGTCAGCACCCTCACGATCACGGACTGGGTGGCCTTGGCGATCGCCTTCTTGGGGTCGTGCGACTCGGCTGCCGCGACCGTGGCGATCTCGGCGCCCACCATCGAGAACACGACGACCACGATGCTGGAGAAGATCGCGGCCCCGCCGTTCGGAAGGAAGCCGCCGTGAACGGTCAGGTTGCTGAGGTCCAGGTCCTGGTTCGGCCATACGCCGAGCACGAACAGGGCGCCCAGGACGAGGAAGGCGATGATCGCCGCGACCTTGATTCCGGCGAACCAGTACTCGAACTCGCCGTACGACTTCACCGAGAACAGGTTGGTCGCCGTCATCAGGATCATGAGTCCCAGCGCCAGCATCCAGAGGTCCGGACCCGTCCACCAGAACTGGATGATCTTGGCGCCGGCAGTCGCCTCGAAGCCGACGACGATCACCCAGAAGTACCAGTACAGCCAGCCGACCGAGAAGCCCGCCCAGCCCCCGAGAGCTCGGCGCGCATAGTCGGCGAACGAACCCGTGGAGGGGTTGGCGGTCGCCATCTCGCCCAGCATCCGCATGACCAGGATGATGAGGACGCCGGTGATCAGGTAGCTGAGGAACGCAGCAGGCCCTGTCTCGTTGATGACGACCCCGGACCCGACGAACAGCCCGGCTCCGATGACGCCACCGATGGCGATCATCGTGAGGTGGCGCTGCTTCAGTCCACGCTTGAGGTCGGTGGGCTCCAGGCCCGGGTCGGTGTCTACGGTGTCGGCCATCTGTGCACCTGCTTCCTCGAGAAGTCTGTGCGTCCTCCCCCGAAGACGAAGCGCCCTGCCAAAGGCGCTCGTCAGACTCCGTGCAACAGACCCTGACCTGCTCGTGATGCTAGGCGTTCTCAGGCGTCCGGGGAACAGGTCGTCGAGGCGCTACGAGATCAGGCACAAGTGCAGGTCCCTGTCGAGGAGCCCGGCCAGCCGGGCACATTCCCGCCCGATCGCCTCCTCGTCGGGCCGTCGCTCGTCGAGCCAGGTCACCGTGACCTCGTCATCCTTGCGCGCCCACGTCCCACACACGACGCCGCCGACGATCACCGGATTGGCCTTGCGCGTCATGAGGTCCCGACGGGACGCCGGGGTCACGTGGACGTCCTTGGTGCCAGGACCGATCACCCACTGGTCGTGCCCGGGAAGGAGCCGCACCGCCTCCGATGCGACCATGGCCTCCAGAGCGTCGACGTCCTCGCGCGAGACGTAGGCCTCGGTGCCTTCGACATCGACCTCGACCAGCCGATCGCCGAGCTC
>JBJMIQ010000243.1:0-4822 GCA_045806805.1 Nocardioides sp.
ACCGACCCGGGCACCCTCGGCCAGGTCTCGCGCGAGGGACCCCTCCGCTGGCCGCACGCGCGCGGCAACCGTCGTCGACAGCAAGGGGCCGGGTACCAGCCCGTAGGCGCAGGCCTCCAGGGCCACCGCCAGGTCGAGCACCGACCCGCCTCCGCCGCCGGCGGACTCGGGCAGGGCGATAGTGGCCACGCCCATCTCGCCCACGGCGGACCACACCTCGTCGAACGTCGCGTCGGGCTCAGCCTCTGCGGCCCGCGCGCCCTCGGGTCCGCCGAGCGACGACGCCCACTTGCGCAGGCTGGTCGCCAGCTCCGCGTGCTCCTCGGAGATGCCGAGCGACAAGGTCGCCTCCCAGGTTCCGGGGTTCGAGGCTCGCTTCGCTCGCACCTCAACCACCGAGAAATAGAACGTGTTCTACATCCTACGCTGGGCCGCGTGCCCGATACCACCAGCGCCCACACCATGCCGGCCGACCTGCACGCGCAAGCCCTGGCCGCGAAGGGGTTCATGCCCGACGCGGAGGGGCTTCTGCTCCACCGGGCCGCCCGTGAGCGGCTCCCGGCCGGGCCGGTCCTCGAGGTCGGAACCTACTGCGGCAAGTCCGCGATCTATCTCGGTGCTGCCGCCCGCGAGGTGGGCGGGACCGTGTTCACCGTCGACCACCACCGCGGCTCCGAGGAGAACCAGGCCGGCTGGGAGCACCACGACTCGTCCCTGGTCGACGACGAGACCGGGCTCATGGACACCCTGCCGACGATGCGCCGGACGCTGGCCCGCGCGGGGCTGGAGGACGAGGTCGTGGTGGTCGTCGGGAAGTCGACCACGGTCTCGGCCCACTGGCGCACCCCACTGTCGATGCTGTTCATCGACGGCGGCCACGCCGAGGTGCACGCCCACAACGACTACACCGGCTGGGCTCCCTGGCTGATGGCCGGTGGCTGGCTGGTCATCCACGACGTCTTCCCCGATCCCGCCGACGGCGGCCGTCCGCCGTACGAGGTGTTCCTGCGCGCCCTCCAGGGCGGTACCTTCGAGGAGGTCGAGGCGCTCGGGTCGATGCGGGTGCTGCGCCGGGTGTCAGGAGACGCCGGCGACGTCCTCGTCTGAGACCCGGCACTCGCACTCGAGCCCGAACTCGGCGAAATCCGCGGGGAGGGTCGCGCCGCGCATGATGTCCGAGCCCTGCGAACCGTCGCCCAGCGCGTCGGCCGCCAGGACCACCGCGGCCGCGGTGTAGGTCGTCTGCTCGACTGGCCAGTTCACCTCGTCGGGGTAGACGTACCCGGTCCAGTAGCTGCCGTCGGCCATCCGCAGGTGCTGGACGTCGGCGAACAGCCGAAGCGCCTTGTCCCGCTCGCCGACCGCGTCGAGCGCCATGACCAGCTCACACGTCTCCGCACCCGTGACCCAGGGGTTGGTGTCGACGCACTTGATGCCCAGCCCGGGCACCACGAAGTCGTCCCAACGACTCTCGAGCAGCCGACGACCCCGATGGCCGCGCACCGCCCCCCCGAGGACCGGGTAGTACCAGTCCATCGAGAAGGTGCGCTTGTCGAGGAACAAGTCGCGGTGCTCGCGCAGGGCGTGCCCGAGTCGTCCGCCGGCGAGCTCCCACTCCGGCTGCGGATCGTCCATCAGCTCCGACAGCGCCACCCCGGCACGCAGGGACTGGTAGATGCTGGACGAGCCGGCCAGGAGCGCTTCCCGGTTCACCTTCGCGGGACGCCCGTCGGCCCACTCCCGTGACCAGGAGATCCCACCGAACGGCAGCTGCATCGACACCACCCAGTCGAGGGCCCGGCGGACCGCCGGCCAGTGGCGCCGTACGAAGTCGACGTCGCTGCGCACCAGCCAGTTGTGCCAGACGCCGACGGCCAGGTAGGCGGTCATGTTGGTCTCGCCGCTGTGGTCCTCGACCGCGCCGGCCACGATCTTCATCGGCCAGGAGCCGTCGTCCCGCTGGGTGTCCAGGCACCAGCCGTAGGCCCGGTCGGACGCGGCGACCTGGCCGCCCACGAGCAGCGCCATCGCCGCCTCGACGTGGTTCCAGGCATCGGTGTGTCCGCCGACGGTCCACGGGATGGCTCCATCGGGCTCCTGGACGGCGGCGATCGCCTCGGCCGTCTGCCGGACCTGGGCGGGCGTCAGCACCTCGTCGACGCCCGGGATGCCGGCGCCGCGGTCAGGATGCATCCGTGGCTCCTGGCTTGTGGAAGTACAGCACCATGCTCTTGCCCACCACGGGGTTGAGCACGCGCTCGGCCACCCGGGTGGTTCGGGGCCGGCTCATGATGTCCCAGACCAGCAGCCGGTGGTAGGCGCGAACGAGTGGATGGCGGTCGTTGCTGACGCCCACTGCGCACTTGATCCACCAGTACGGCGTGTGCAGGCCGTGTGCGTAGTCCTTGCCGTCGAAGACCAGGCCCGCGTCGGTCGCCTTGCCGATCAGCTCCGCGTCGGAGTAGATCCGGATGTGCCCGCCTGGGACCTGGTGGTAGGCATCGGAGAGCTTCCAGCACACCATCTCGGGGAACCAGCGCGGGACGGTCAGGGCGATCGTGCCCCCGGGTCGGAGCACCCGGACCAGCTCGCGGATGGCGACGATGTCGGCGGGGATGTGCTCGAGCACCTCCGCGGCCACGATCCGGTCGAACTCCCCGTCGGCGAACGGCAGCGACAGGGCGTCGCCCTCCTTGACGTCGGCGTCGGCCCCCTCGGGCACCTCGCCCGCCTCGCGCATCGCCGCGAACAGCTCGCGGACCCCGGCCAGCTCGTCGGCGTCCTGGTCGAAGGCGATGACGTCGGCGCCGCGTCGGTACATCTCGAAGGCGTGGCGGCCCGCGCCGCAGCCCATGTCGAGCACGCGTTCGCCGGGGCGCAGTCCCAGCCGGTCGAAGTCGACGGTCAGCATGACCCTCCTTCGGTGTCAGCGATGACTTCCTCATATGCGGCGGCGGTCGCCACGGCGACCGCCCGCCAGCTGAACAGCTCCTGCACCCGGCGTCTTCCCGCTGCTCCCATCCGGGCCCGGCGGTCGGGGTCGTCGAGCATGCGGTCCAGCGCCTGCTCGAGCTCACCGACGTCGCCCGGGGTGACCAGGTCGGCGCACTCGCCGTCGGCGCCCACGACTTCCGGGATGGCACCCGCCCGGGACACCACCAGCGGCGTGGCGCAGGCCATCAGCTCGGCGGTCGGAAGGCTGAAGCCCTCGTAGAGCGAGGGGACGCAGGCGATCTCCGCCGAGCCCATCAGCTCGACGAGCTCCGCGTCGCTGACGCCGTGCACGAACCGGACGGAGTCGCCGATGCCGAGCCGGTCGACCATCTGCTCGGTACGGCCTCCGGGCTGTGGTTTGCTCACCAGCACGAGCTCGACGTCGCGCTCGGTGCGCAGCTTCGCGAACGCCTCCAACAGCGTCGCGATGCCCTTCACGGGGGCGTCGGCGCTCGCCATGGCGAGGATCCGTCCCGGCACCCGTGGCCGGGTGGGAGGAGCGAAACCGTCGTCGACACCGAGCAGGATGACCTGCATCCGCGCCGGATCGACGCCGAAGTCCTGGGCGATGTCGCGGCGCGAGGCCTCGGACGGAGTCAGGATCTTGCGTGCCCGTCGCGCCACTCTGCCCTGCATCCGCACGAAGCCGTACCAGCGGCGTACGCCGAGCTTGCGACGCCAGCCCGTGGCGGCGGCCAGGTCGATCCGCCGGTCGAAGGTGATCGGGTGGTGGATGGTGGTGACCATCGGCAGCCCGAGGCCCTCGATGTCGAGCATTCCGTCGCCGAGCACCTGGTTGTCGTGGACGACGTCGAAGTCGTCGACGCGGTCGGCCAGGAGGCGAGCAACCCGGCGGGAAAAGGTCCTGGGCTCGGGGAAGCCCCCCAGGCACATGGTCAGGAACTCCTCGACATCGATCAGGTCGCGGAACTCGCGCAAATTCGGGACCCGGAACGGGTCGGGCTCGCGGTAGAGGTCGAGGCTCGGGACCTTCGTCAGCCGGACACCGGGATCCAGCTCCGGATAGGGCTGCCCGGAGAACACCTCCACCTCGTGGCCGAGGGTCGCGAGCTCACGGCTGAGATGCCGGACGTAGACACCCTGACCCCCGCAGTGGGGCTTGCTCCGGTAGGACAGCAGTGCGACACGCAATCGCCTCGACCTTTCTCTGACGCCCTCCGGGGTTGGCACGCCGGGCCGGACGAAGTGAAACGTGTTCTCATTATGCCTCAAGCGTTGCTAGCCTAGACGGCGTGCCCACGAGCGGGTCCAGCAGTGGGCGCGTCGCAGAGGGCGAGGGAAGGGTTTCATCCGGTGACCACCACCAACTCGTTGACCGCCGACGATCTCGGCTCGGCGGCCCAGCGCGACCGGCGCAAGCGGATCCTCGACGCCACGATCGCCCTCGCCTCGCGGGGCGGCTTCGACGCCGTCCAGATGCGCGCCGTGGCCGAGCAGGCCGACGTCGCGCTCGGCACCCTCTACCGCTACTTCCCGTCCAAGATCCACCTGCTGGTCTCCGCGCTCGGCCGCGAATTCGAAAAGGCCGAAGCCACCAGCCGCGGGCGGCCCATCCCGGGTGACACCCCGCACGAACGTGTGATGCAGGTCCTCACGCGCACCACGCGGGGCCTCCAGGGTGAACCGCACCTGACCGAGGCCCTGACCCGTGCGTTCATGTTCGCCGACGCGTCGGTGCAGAACGAGATCCACCACGTCGGCATGCTGCTGACCTCGATGCTGACCCGGGCCATGCACCCGGGCAAGACCGAGCTCACCGAGGAGGACGTCGCCATCGCCCGGGTGATCGGCGACGTGTGGCTCTCTG
>JBJMIQ010000244.1:0-32170 GCA_045806805.1 Nocardioides sp.
AGCCGCGCGCCGAGAAGATCGCCATCACCCATCTGAGGTCGGGCGGGTAGCCCCTCGGCTCTCTGACCCTGTAAACCTGCGACCCGCCGCGCCTGCAGAGCGCGTAGAAGTCGATACCGCACCACTGCAGGAACCGGGTACCGTCCCAAACGAGATGGTCCGAGGACCTGATCGAATTCGGATTCGTCGGGTAGCGGGTGAGACCCGAGCCCCGAACGACTTGCGCCTCGTCGTATCTCACGCGTCTGCCATCGGTGACGACCTCGGTCACCCACTCCCTGAAATTGGAGTACTTGTACGTCACTCGGATTGGCCCTCGCAGCTCCACACGGGGCGGGGACTTGGATTCCGCTTCGCGAAGGGTTCCGGCCCAACGGGTAGGAACCTCGGTGGGCCTATCGGCGGGAGCGGTGGCGTCTGGCTCGCGGGTCCCGGGACTCTGGGCCGTGCTGGCTCGATCGATGCTGCAAGCCGCCAGCGCAACGAGCGCCATGGCGGCTGCCATGGCCGCGCGGTGACGGGCATCGCCAATAAACGTCACGGCCGTCCCCCTGGTCAGCTCAGAAAGCTTGGTCCCTTGCTTCAATTGCCCGACCATGCGCGACGAGCAAATGAATTGGAATGGCTAGACCGGGGGATTTATGGCGGACGACGTTAGGGAACCGGGCGTGGAGCCCGACCAGGCAGCCCTTTCATCATCCGCTCGTGGCCCCACTCAGCAGCTGACGCCCGGCACGCGGTGCCACACGGAGCAGCCACCCGTTGACCTCAACATCCTGCGCAGTCCATCCGAGTCTGGCGAGCCAGCCGTAAGACCACCCGGTCTAGCCATTTCATTTCGCTGAAGTCTCGCGCAATGTCAGGGCCACAGAATTTCGAGGGGGCGTCATGACCGTGGAGTCCGTCTGTGGGATCGCAGTCGGCTTGTCGAGGCCGAGGAACGTTCGCAGGGTGTTGCTCGTCGTTGCCGTAACGGTCGCGGCGGGTGTCGCGTTGTTGCTGCCTACTCCGCCTGCGAACGCCGAGAGGTTCGTCGGGACGGACCGTGATGACGGCATCGTCGGCACGGCGCAGACCGACCGAATCCTGGCCCGAGGAGGAGATGACGACGTGGTCGCGGGGTCGGGGGCGGACGTTGTGAGGGGCGGTCTCGGCGACGACATGATCAGACTGGGCAGCTGGAAAATCGCCTCTTGGGAGCGCATGGAGTCCGCGTCCGGAGGCCCCGGGTTCGACATCATCTGGGGGACCGGGGCTCGCGACCGCATCAACGGGGGAAGCGGTGGTGACGTTCTCTTTGGCCTCAAAGGCGCCGATGTGCTCACAGATGGCGACGGTGCCGATGACCTGGGTGCGTCCGCCGGCCGCGACCTCATCCGCTTGAAGGGTGGCGGCAGGGACCGTGCGGAAGGGGGACCCGCCCACGACGTCTTCATCGTCACTCCTGACGGTCTCCCCGACCGCATCAATTGTGGGAGCGGGAGAGACACGGTGGTGTTTCGGTTCAGGCGCGAAGCGATCGACCAGACGACCAACTGCGAAAAACACCGGGTAGGCCGCACCCACAGAGTTCTTTTCCCCACATCGTGAACGCAGGCCTCTGACCGGTCACCTCGAGGCGGGACCCGCCTCGAGCCGATCATGCAGTCCGGCCAGGCAGCCCCGCATCATCCGCTCGTGGTTCCAGCGCAACAGCGGGCGGCCGGCACGGGACGCCAGGCGGAGCAGCCGACCGGTGACCTCCACGTCCTGCTCGAAGTCCATCCGGGTCTGCGGGCCGATCTCCGAGGGGCCGAGGTCGGTGAGGTACCACCGGACGACACCCTCGAGGTCGCCGGTGAGCGTGGTCTCGAGGTGGGTCGGGTCGCGACGTTCGGCGTGCAGCACCAGGTCGAGCGAGTACGGCAGCACCGACCGAGCCACCACCAGGGCGTCGTCCTCGCCGAGACTCACCACGGCCCGCACCTGCGGCCACCACTCGGGATAGCGCTCCAGATCGACCAGGACGGCATGCACCTGTTCGAGTGGGAACGGCACGGTCCACGAGACCCGGAATGAGTACGGCAAGCTCATGGCCGGGACTCGACCTGCACGACGGCCGACCCCACCGTCCCGACGACCGGCCGCTCGGGCGAGCCGGGGATCGTCAAGGGCAGGTCGAGCGGGGCCCGGACCTGCACGACCACGCTGTTGTCGGTCGGGTCGAAGCCGACGTCGTAGCTCAGGCCGGGGTAGTGCGACCGTGCCCCCGTCCGGTCGAGGTAGTCCTCCACCGCGGCCCGGGCCAGTACCTCGGCCTGGTCGAGCCGCGGCTGCGGACCCAGCCCGGAGCCATAGATCGAGTCCAGGTTGCGGGAGCCCGCGTCGGCACCCGCCAGCGCCGCACCATCCGCGACGGTGTCGAGACCCTGCCGCTGCAGGAAAGCCGCCGAGGCGTCGACCACGACCACGATCGCAAGCAGCAGGAAGCTGGCCAGCCCCACGATCAGCACCGCCGACTGGCCACGCTCGTCCCGGCGGGTCACCCGGTGTCCCGGAACTGGCCGATGGGCACTGTGTGGCTCGCATTCAACGCGAAGCTCGGCGCTCCGCCGCCGAGGACGTCGGGCAACATCGGCAGGTCGACGCGCGAGCGCACATCGACGGTGATCACCGCTCCCGGCGCGTGGCAGTCACCGGCGGGCGCGCAGGTGACGACGAGCCCGAGGGGTTGGTCGCCGACACCGTGGTCGACCAGTACCTGGTGGGCCGCGGCCTGGGCACGGGCCCGGCCGAGCGCGTCGCTCGGGGCGAGGGCGTAGGCCCGTCCCGCGGCTCGGGCAGCGCCGCTGACCGCGAACGCCCCGCGCTGCACCTCGAACACCGACAGCACGATCCAGAGCAGCGGCACCAGCAGCAGGAGTCCGAGCCAGGTCAGCTCGACCAGAGCGCTGCCTTGCTCGGTCCGCTGGTTCACGGTTGCTCCTCGATCGCGTGGCCGGTGACGTCGAGGGACACCGCGGGGCCGCCGAGTCCGAGTGCCGGTACGGTCGCGTGCACGGTGACCTGGATGCCGGGTGCGCCGTCGACCGTCACCTCCCGGGCGTCGATGTCCCGGGCGAAGCGGCCGGAGATCGCCCGGTCGACCTGTTGCCGGGTCCGCGCCACTCCGTCGGCCGGTCCCCGGTCGAGCGTGGCGGCGTAGCGGGCCCCCTCCGACGCCGCGGACGCGAGTGTGTTGCGCACCATGAGCACCAGCGCCACCTGCAGGATGCCCAGGAACAGCGGCGTGATCACCAGCAGCACGAGCACGAAGTCGACCACCGCTGACCCACGTTGGGGGCGAGGTCGCCGGACAGCGGGCATCGCTAGTTGCGTACGGAGTTCAGCGCACTGCGCAGCAGGTCACGCAGCTGGTCGTCGGCGACACCCCAGATGACGGCGACGAGCCCCGCCGTCATCACGGTGACCAGCACCCAGCCGGGGACGTCGCCGCGCTCGTCTCGGACCCGCGGACCGGGCAGGACGGCGTACCAGCAGGCGAGCGTCGCGGTGAACTGATGCATCGGGCGTCCTCGTTGTCGTGAAGTGGTGGTCATGGCTGATGGTCAGGGCGTCGTGAGGTTGAGCCCGACAACGCCGGGCCAGAAGGCGAAGAACACGGTCACGGGCAGTACCAGGAACACCACCGGCACCATCATGAAGACCTCCTTGCGTGCCGCGATCTCGATCAGCTCGCGACGACCTGCCTCACGAACATCGGCCGCCTGGGCGTGGAGCACGTCGGCGAGGGGCGTGCCGCGCTCGACGGCGACGGCGATCCCCTGGGCGAACCGCGCGACCAGCGGCTGGCCGGTGGTGGCCGCCCACGCGTCGAAGGCGGCACCGACGGGCTCGCCGGTCCGAACCGCGGCGAGCACCTGGGCCAGGTCACGGGACAGCTCGCCACCGCTGCGCAGGCACACCCGATCAAGGGCCGCGACCGGGCTCTCCCCGGCGGCCACCGCCAGGGCCAGCAGCTCGGCGATGGCAGGGAACTCCGCAAGTATCCGGCGTTCGCGGGTCTTGACCTGGCTGGAGAGATAGCTGTCGCGACCGATCACCCCGAGGGCGAACGCCAACAGACAGAGCAGCAGCGACGAGACAGTCCCGCCGGAGCCGGTGAGGGCCCTCAGAACGCCGTACGCCGCGGTCACGACGAAGGCCGCGACACCCCAGAGCACCTGCTCGACGCGGAACTCGTGCACCGTCTGGTCAATCGCCGCGCGTTGGAGGCGACGTCGCACCGAGACGGACCCGCCAAGGACGCGCTCCACCCCGTCGGCGGCCGAGCGCAGGATCGGACCCAACACGCCAGCCGCCGCCGCAGTCGGCGAGGACGAGACCACCTTCAGTGACGGCGTGCGACCCACCTGTGGGAGGTCCCGGACGTAGGGCAGCACACGAACGGACAGCTGGGGACGACGGATCACCCGGATCCGGGCCACGACGAGCAGCACACCCGCCGCCATGAGCGCGCCGAGGGTGGCACCCCACAGCGTGAGAGTGGTCATGACAGGATCCGCCGCTCGGTGGGGAGGCGTCCGATCCGCATCATCAGCCGGTAGGCGACGAAACACGTGGCGGCTCCGACCGCGAGGACGACGACCCCTGCAGGTGAGGAGTAACGCCCGATCACCGTCGACTGGAACGACATGAAGAGCAGGACCACCCACGGCGCGGCGACGGCCAGCCGGGCGCCGTTGACGGTCCACGCCTGGCGTGCCTCCATCTCGGAGCGGGTACGCGCGTCGTCGCGGAGGTACCCCGACAGGTTGCGCAGCAGGCGACCCAGCTCGCCGCCACCGACCTCGCGGGCTACTCGAAGGCCCTCGATGACCCGGTCACCGGTGGGGTCGGCGAGCCTGGCCTTGAGCCGGTCCAGGCACTCGCCGAAGCGACCGCTGACCTGGTAGTCGATCGCGAACTGGTCGAACGCCGCACGCAACGGCTCCGGGCCACGTGTGGCCAGTCCGCCCAGCGCATCCGGAAGCGACAGCCCGGCGCGAACCCCCGACGCGAGGTTGTCGACGGCCTCCGGCCACACCTCCGCGAACTCCCGCAGCCGGCGGCGTGCTCGACCGGCCACCAGCGCGACCGGCAGATAGCCACCCATCAGCCCGAACGCGACCGCCACCGGCGCCGTCCCGGACACCAGCTGGATCACGGAACCGGTGCCGACCCCGACGACGACGCACAAGATCACGAAGCCGGTGGTCGAGACCTGCCCCAATCCAGCCCGGTCGAGGAGCTCGCGCAGCCGACCCGCCCTGCGACTCCGCGCCGCCCGCGGGCTCATGGGGACGAAGAACGCCGACCAGATCAGGGTGAGCCCGATTCCCACGCCCAGCCCGATCAGCGCCCCCATCAGCTGCCCCCGCTGAGGACGCGGTGGATGTCGATGCCCTGACGCTCGAAGAGCTCGATCCGGGGAGGCATGCCTCCGCTACGCCGCAGCTCATCCGTCGTCCGCTCGAAGATCGGCTCGGCCTCGATGATGTCGTTCTCGACGCGGCCCGGCACACCGACGATCTCGTTGACCCGGCGGACGCCGTAGTGGTCGATGCCGAGGTGCACGACGAGGTCGACAGATGCGGCCACCGTGGGGACGACGAAGCGCGCCGAGATGTTCTCTCCGGCCAGCAGCGGGAGCGTGCACATCTTCACGAGTGCCTCGCGGGCACTGTTGGCGTGGATGGTGCACATGCCGGGGAGGCCGGCGTTGAGCGCCAGCAGCAGGTCCATGCACTCCTCGGCTCGGACCTCGCCCACGATCACCCGGCTGGGGCGCATCCGGAGGCTCTCCTTGACGAGATCGCGGAGGGTGATCTCGCCGGTGCCCTCGAGCCCGGACTGCCTGGTCTGCAACGCCACCCAGTCGGGGTGCGGGAACCTCAGCTCGAAGACCTCCTCAGCCGAGACGACCCGCTCTCCCCCAGGGATCGCGGCCGCCAGGCAATTGAGCATGGTGGTCTTGCCTGCCTGGGTGCCGCCCGCCACGAGGATGTTGAGCCCGGCGCGGACCGAGGCTTCGAGGAACGCCGCCGCAGGTGCTGGCATGCTGCCGAGCTCCACCAAGCCGTCGAGCCGGGCGGCGCGGAGCACGAACTTGCGGATGTTGACCGCACTGAAGCCGCGGCTGATGCCTTCGAGTACGACGTGCAGCCGGTGGCCCTCGGGCAGCATGGCGTCGACGAACGGTCGGCTGATGTCGATCCGGCGACCGCTGGACTTGAGCATCCGCTCGACGAGCTCCTCCACCTGGGCAGAGGTGAGCATCAGGTTGGTCAGCTCGTGGCGACCGTTGCGGGCGATGAACACCCGGCTCGGATCGTTGATCCAGATCTCCTCGACCGCGGGATCGTCGAGGAAGGGCTGCAGCGGGCCGAACCCGGAGACCCGGGCCACCAGCTCGCGCACGACCGACTCGGGATTGGGGACCGGGATGACGGCACCGGTGAGGCTGCGCTCGTCGTGGTCGCTGACGACGCCCTCGGCGATCCGGCGCACCACGCCGGCATCGCGCTGTGGGTCTACCCCCTCGCGGCGCACCCGCTCACGTACGGACTGGTCGAGCTGGTCGACCAGCTCAGCGTGGGCGTCGGTGAGGGTCATGCGGGTCCCATGTCCGGGTGTGGCTCGTGGTCAGGAACCTACGGCAGAGAGGCCGCACTGCGCACCCCTCGTCAGCGGAGCCTGTGGACAAGGGAGCCACCAGGCTCCGTTGGCTGCGTTCCCCACCTCAGGCCGACTGCAGGGCGCTGAGGACCAGGGCGGGCGTCATCGGCAGCTGCCTGATGCGGGCGCCGGTCGCGGCGTAGATCGCGTTCCCGATCGCCGCGGGCACCGGAACGATGGTCGGCTCACCGGCTCCCCACGCCGGTTCCTCCGGGCGGTTGATGAGGATCGACTCGATCCGGGGCGCCTCGCTGAACTTGAGGATCGGGTACTGGTTCCAGACCAGGCTGGTGACCCCGCGGGTGTCGAACTGCACCTCCTCCTTCAGTGCCCGGCTGATGCCCTGGACGACGTTGCCCTCGAGCTGGTTCCGTAGCCCGTCGGGGTTGATCACGAGGCCGCAGTCGTGGGCGACCACGACTCGCTGCACCCTTACCACGCCAGTGGCTCGGTCGACGTTGACCTCGGCGTAGACGGCGGCGTAGGCGTACTCGGTCTCGTACTGGGCGAAGGCGATGCCGGCTCCGGATACGTTCCCACCCTGGGGACGGCCGGCCCAGGCGTCGGAGAGTGCCTCCACCACGGCGTGTGCGCGGGGGTCGTCAAGTGACCGGAGCCGCAGCTGCAACGGATCCTCCCCTGCGGCCGCGGCGAGCTCGTCGAGGAACGACTCGTTGGCGAAGGTGTTGGAGACACCACCCAGAGACCGCAGCGCCGTGGACCGCAGGAACCGGTACCGCAGCGGCGCCGCCGGCACCTCCGACTGCGGGCCCGTCGTCTCGAAGCTGCGCACCAGGTGCGACAGCAGCCGATGGTTGGGGAACGCATAGGTGACCGGTCCGTTGCGTCCGCCGGCGTTCCCGGCCGTCGTCGGCAGCGACGAGGGCAGCCGACCCGTGAGCTGGCCGGCCATCACGTTCCCGGGGTTGCCGTTGCCACTGGGACGCGAGTTGTGGGTCGGGGTGCACAGCACGTGCTCCCACGCGACGACCTTCCCGTCGGTGATGCCGCCTCGCAGGTCGTGGGCCATGGCCGGTCCGAGCGGCTCCCAGCCGTGCTCGTCCTGACGTGCGTACTGGACCCGGACCGGCCGCCCGACGGCCCTGGACAACAGGGCAGCATCGGCGGCGACGTCGTCGGCACCGTTGTGCCCGTAGCACCCCGCCCCCTCCTCGTAGATCACGCGCACCGCCGAGGCCGGAAGGCCCAG
This sequence comes from Nocardioides sp., assembly GCA_045806805.1. Lineage (GTDB taxonomy): Bacteria > Actinomycetota > Actinomycetes > Propionibacteriales > Nocardioidaceae > Nocardioides. The sequence goes on from JBJMIQ010000244.1 coordinate 7,907, forward strand.
CAGGCTGGCCACGGTCGCCCGGAGCGCGTAGACGCCCTGGGTGGACGACCACACGGTCGCCTGGACACCGGTCCCGGAGTTCGGCCTGCGGCGTACGTCGGCCACCGAGCAGGACGGACCCATCCCCCCGTGCATCTGGAACGGAGTGAAGTAGCCGGCCTGGTGGGTGACGGAGGCGCCGGCGAGCCCTGCGTCGACGTCACCGGTGTTGAGCTCCTGCACGGTGCGGTAGTGGTGAGCGGGATCCCGCAGCGCCTCGGGCAGCGACGCTTGGGGAACCAACGGCTGCCCGTCCTGCCAGTTCACCACGACACCGGCTTCCGGGTCTGCGGCCTGGATCGCGGCCCACTCGGTTTCGGCGACGACCCCGACGAAGTTGCCCTGTCGCACGACGTCGACGAAGCCCGGAATGGCACGGGCCCTGGTCAACGAGGCAGTGTCGAAGGAGCCGAAGCTCGCGTTGCGACCTGAGGGCCGGATCACCCGGCCGTGCAGCATGTTCGGCACGCTGACGTCCTGGATGTAACCGAAGCTGGCCATCAGCTTGCCCGGCAGCTCCGCACGCGGCACCGGCTGGCCGACTACCCGGTAGCTCGCCGGCGCGGCGAGCGGCGCTGCGGCGTCGGCTGCCATCGCGGCACTCTGGCCGGACAGGAGACGCGTGTAGGAAACGGTTCGCCTGGTGCCGGTGTCGGTTACCACGCCGTCGTCGGCGGTCAGCCGACTCTTGGGCGCGCCGAAGTAACGGGCGGCCAGGTCGAGCACTGCCTGGAATGCAGTAGCGGCGGCGGCACGTAGCTCCGGTCCGCCGTTCTGGATCGACTTGCTGCCGGCCGTGGTTCCCTGGTCCGGGGTGGTCAGGGTGTCGCCCTGCACGTACCTGACCTTGGCACTCGCGAAGTGCAGCTCCTCGACGACGATCTGCGTCAACGCCGTCCGCACGCCGGTGCCGAGCTCGACCTTGCCGCTGTGGAGACTGATCGCCGCCGGGGTGAGCACGAGCCACGCCAGGGAGCCGGCGGCGGTGCCCTTGGTGACCCGCACTCCACCCGACGCGGCGGCGGCCGCCGGCGAGCTGCCGAGGACCGCCGGGCTCAGGCTGAACGACACCGCGAGACCGCCGGTGCCGAGGAGGAATCCGCGTCGGCTCACCTCGAAGGTGCTCATGACAGCATCTCCTCGGCAGCGATGCGGATGGCCCGCACCATCCGGGTATGCGCACCACAGCGGCACAGGTAGTTGCGCGGCCGCAGGGCGCCACCCTGCTCCTCCCCGGAGAGGAAGGCGGCGATCTCGGTCTCGGTCGGCACGGTGGTGCGCTGCTGCAGCCACGCGTACGCGCCCAACAGGACGCCGTTGACACAGTAGGAGCACTGGCCGGCCTGCTGGGCGATGAACGCACCCTGCATGGGATGCGGGTCATCCGGGCTTCCGAGACCGTCGAGGGTCGTGACCGCCGCACCCTCGGGAACGTCGCGCACGGCGCGCACGCACGAACGCGTGACCTCGCCGTCGACCAGGACGGTGCACACGCCACACTGCGCAACCCCGCAACCGAACTTCGGGCCCCGTTGGGCCAGCTGGTTGCGCAGGACGTACAGCAGCGGTTCGCTGTCGTCATCGACCGAGACAGTGCGACTCTGGCCGTTGAGGCTCAGGGTCCGAGTGAGGGGGGTGGCCATGATCCGAGCTCCTTATGCCGCGCGGCAGCGGCTCCGGCTAAGGCCCCCGGAGCGTCTACCTTAAAACACGAACCCGCCGGCTGCGGACCTCGCGAAAAGTAAAATCCAGCGACTGGCTGTGCATCATGACGAGGGTGACCCGATGGCGCCGTCTGCTCTACAAAGCGCTGCTCCGATGCGCGTCGGGGTCAGGTGGCGACGGGCATCCGGCTACGTCGTACGCCCGAGCCTCAGCCGCCCAGCCTCTCGGCCACTGAGACATCGAAGAGCACCCGTCGGGCCACAGCCAATCCCGGGGCGGTCCGCAGCGCCTCCTCGGCCTCCGCCCGCGCTCTCGTGGGATCTCCAGCGATCAGATGGATCTGCGCCCGCAGGGCGCGGGCACGCTCGTGCCGGGGGCGTCGGGACAGCAGGTCGTCAAGCAGTGCGGCGGCGACGTCTGGATGCCCGGACTCGAGCTCGGTGCGCGCGAGCAGGAACGTCGCCGGACCACTCGGTTCCGCCGTACGGAGCGGCTCCAGAGCCTGTCGGGCCTCGTCCCAGTCCCCCCGGCTCAGGGCAGCCTTCGCTCGGTCGAGCTTGCTCACGCGGCCGGGCCGCGGCGGGGACGCTCCGCTGGCGGCCTTGGGCGCCTTCGCGTCGCCTCTCAAGACCTCCGAGATGGCGCGATCCATCCGGTACCGCGGGAGCATCGTCTCCGGGCTGCCCGGCGTCGGCTGGTAGGGGCCGGCTTGCGAGACGGCGCCGAGGATGTCGACGTACTCGACGGCCAAGTCCTGGAGATGCTCGAGCGCGTGGTCGCGACTTCCCTTGTGGAGGATCAGGTGGACCCGCGAGAGGGCGAGCATCAGCTGAGCGGTTCGATCGATCCCTGGGAAGGCCATCACGTCGTGGTAGGCGAGACACTCCTCGAGCGTCCCCTCGGTGTACGGGTCGTACCCCGCCAGCTCCTTCGGAACGGCCTTGACGCTGGTGAAAACCGAGCTGCTCGCCACCTGACCCTCCCACCGGAAGTAGTCGGCGAGATATCCCATGGTGACCCTGATCCACGGCAGCCGGTCGAAGAAGAAGTCCTGGTGGATCAACGTTGAGGCTCCGCCGATCAGCGCGGGGTAGAACACCCGCGAGACGTGGGCGTTGAGGTCACTCGTCTTGCAGACGTCGATGAAGGCGAGCTCGACCGGATGACCGCCCCAGTCCATCTCCATCAGGTCACCGACGTGCAGGTCGATGAGGTCGCGGTGTGGCGCGATAGTCCTCTCGAGCATCGGCACAAAGCTCTCGCCCAGCTGGTACTCGACTCCGCCATATGTTCGGCGGCGTTCCGTGGCCGGACTGGCGGGGGCCGGGTGGTAGCCCAGCTCGTAGCCGTGGATCGGCTTGCCACCGGGAAAGCGGGCGATCGACAGCTCCGCCAGCACCGAGCTCGCGGCCATTCCCCGCGCCTCGGCCACGAGGGAGGATCCGAGGAAGCTGCCGCCGTCGACGATCGCGCCGTCACCACGCCAGGTCCGGCGGACGATCTCGGACAGCATCGCGCGCTCCGCGCTGGTCAGCATGCCGGGCGAGGCCTCCCGGGACTCCTCGGCTGCGATCGCCGTGGGCAGGTCCAGGGACTGCAGGAACTCACCCCCCGCCACCCGATGCGCGAGCGGTGTGCTGGTGCTGCTCATTCCACCTCCTGAGTCGCGCGACACGGTACCGCCACCGCCCGCCGATCAGCTCAGGACGACTGCTGAGGGACCGAGCTCGCCGGTCCGCCACGCACCGCGAATTCAGGGAGACCCTCGTTCCAGTGCTCCGCGGTCTGGAACACCCAGAACGTGGCGAACAACGCGAGCAGGACGACCTCGACCCAGAACAGCCACGCGAAGAACGGGCGGTGGCCGGTCGAGTCCAGCAGGAAGAACACGACCGCAACCACGATGGTGACGCCCATGGCGACGGCGATGGCGGCATACGCCCGGCGGTACGTCGCCCGGGCGAGCCGATGGTGCACCGCTCCGCTGGTCGTCTGCCGGGCGTTGACGACGGCGACGCCCACGATCAGTCCGAACATGGGCACGGCGGCGGCGTAGTGGCCGAACTCGAGGAACGACTCGCGGGCGAAGCCGAACCACGCCGCGGTCCCGCCGAGCAGGACGAGCGCCCCGGCCAGGCTTCGGCGGTGCGCTGACCCGGTTCGTCCGTGCCCGACCGTCGCCCAGGCGAAGGCGAGGCCGGCGAGGCCCAGGACGAGCAGCGCGGCAACGTTGTTCTCCACCGCGGGGACCAGCGCGGCCGGGACCGTGCGCTGGTCGACCTCGAAGCCTGCCACGGTCACGCTGATGGGGGTCGGTACGAACGCGACCAGCGGGGCGAGCATCCCGGCCAGGTTGAGCATCACGTCTTCAGGGCCCTCACGCCCCTTGATCGCGACCAGTCCGAGCGCGACCGCCAGCAGCGAGCCGACGAAGACGCCTCGCACCGGCGTGTAGTAGTAGGCGCTGATCGACTCGAGGATCCCGAGGTCCGACCCGACCGCGATCTCGATGGCGACCGACACCCCCAGCAGCACGGCCATCGCCACCACGCCCACGCGCAGGTACCGGTAGGTCTTGGGTGCCGCCTCGTGCGGCAGGGTCGGATCCGGCATGCTGACTCCCCGAGCCATCGCGCACCCATTGCCGGGTGCGGTGAGTGTCACCAGAGGATCCGCCTGCGGCCGCGGCCGGTCAATGACCGCGTGGGCGTGCCGTCGGATGCTCCTCACGTCCGCCGGTGGAAGGTGACGCGACGGTCGCCGGTGCGTTCGACGCGGTAGCGGTGGTCGTGAGCGCGGTGGTGGTGCCAGGAGCACAGCAGAAGTCCGTCGGCGAGGTCGGTCTTTCCTTCCTGGGACCAGGGATCGGCCGCGTGGTGGGCCTCGCACCAGGCGGCCGGGATGTCGCATCCCTCAGCTCGGCAGGTGCGGTCGCGGATCGCCATCGCCTTGCGCTGCGCCGTGCTGAAGAGGCGTCGGCTGCGGCCGAGGTCGAGGATCTCGGATTCGCCACCCAGCACGGCGGGGATGATGCCGGCAGTGCAAGCAAGGCGGCGGGCAGCGCCGGCGGTGATCGGGGTATCGCCGAGCAGCGCGGTGTCGAGACCGTCGACAAGCGTCTCGTGGTCGACGGTGACGATCACGGTCGTGGCGTCGCCGCCGTGGAGAGGGAGGCGGGCGGGGTCCACAGCCTCGAGGAAGGCGCCGAACGCGTGACCGAGGCGCTGGTCGTAGGGCCGCAGGTCGCCCGGGGACTGGCGGGGTGAGGTGAACGCCTGAACGTAGGTCAGCAGCCGGTCGGCGACGATGTCGGCCACGCGGATGCTGATGTCGGTGGTGCCGTCGCCGCGACGCCGGGTGGTCAGGAACGTCGACCGCGCGGCATGGGCCTCCTCGCGCTCCAGCAGTCGGCGCTCGTGCTCCTCCCCCAGCTCCGGCGCGACCACGTCGAGGATCCGCCGGCCCAGGATCCGCAGCTGGCGGGGCCCGAACCGCTCCGCCTCCGCGACCAGCCGGGCCTCGGCCTGGCGCACGACCTCGGCGTCGAGATCGTCGGGCAGCTCCTCGAGGGCGCGTACGATCACCGCCGCCTGAGCGGGGTTGACCGAGCCTTCCCGCATCCCGGTGGCCACTCCGCCCCGACGGCCGGCCAACGCCTCGGCGAGCCGGAGGCTGCGCCGGCTCTCACCCCGGTCGAGCCGTGCCTCATGGGCTAGCCAGGCTGCTGCGTCACGGGCACCGTGCTCCGCGGCCACATCGTCGGCCGCGGCGAGCACCCGCAGCCGCAGCTCCTCCAGCCGCCCGCCCAACGCGGTCAGCCGTGTCAGCGCCTGCTCCTTCTCGGCCGTGCGCATGAAGCACGGGTCGAGGTCGGCCACGTCCTTGAGCGCCGCGTCGAGCGCGTCGGCCAGCGCCAGCACCGCGTGGGGCTGCGCGGGAGCCACGGACATGAGCGCACCGATCGACGAAGTGTGCTCCGGCAGCGTGAACCACCGGGGCCTTACCAGTCGTCGTCAAGTCTATTAGAACATGTGTTCGAATGAGATGTCAAGGACTCACTCGAACTCCACCCCCCTTAGACCGCGAACAGGTCGCCGTGCTCGGCGACGCGGTCCAGCACCTCATGAAAGCTGAACTGCTCAAGCCCGAGCGGGTCCTCGGACCCGGCCTCGACCTCGTCCCAGGTGATCGGCGTGGCGACGGTGGGGCGCTCCCGCCCGCGCAGGGAGTACGGCGAGATGGTCGTCTTGGAGCCGGCGTTCTGCGACCAGTCGAGGAACACCTTCCCCGACCTGCGTGACTTGGTCATGGTGGCCGTGACCAGCTTGGGGTGCTCCTTCTGCAGCTCCTCGGCCACCTCCTTGGCCAGTCCGGTGGTCTCGTCGGAGTTGAGCTTGCCCGGCAGCGCGGCGTAGAGGTGAAGGCCCTTGCTGCCGCTCGTCACCGCCCGGGCCTCCAGATCCCGATCGGCGAGTCGCGAGCGCACCATCAGGGCGACTTGGCAGCACTCCTGGAGCCCCGCCGGCTCCCCCGGGTCGAGGTCGACCACCAGCCGGTTGGGGTTGCGCGGCCGACCGGTCCGGTTGACGGTCCACTGGTGGACGTGGAGCTCGAGGGCGGCGAGGTTGACCAGCCAGGTCAGGGTGGCCAGGTCGTCGACGATCGGGAAGACCAGGTGGTCGCCGAACCGCGAGCTGCCACGTGATCCGGTCGTCGGCACCTTGGCGGTGCGCACCCAGGACGGCGTACCGGCGGGGGTGTTCTTCTCGAAGAAGCTCTTGTCCGCCACCCCGTGTGGCCAGCGGATCCGGGTCACCGCCCGGTCCTTCAGGTGCGGCAGCAGCACCGGCGCGATCTGTGCGTAGTAGTTGAGCACCTCGCCCTTGGTGGTGCCGGTGCGCGGGTAGAGCACCTTGTCGAGGTTGCTGATCTTGAGCGTGCGGCCCTCGACGTCGACCCGGAGCTCCTCGCCGGTCGGACTCATGGATGTGTCATCTGCCGATCGCGATCACGGGCACCCGGTCCTGGTCGAGCCGGTTCATCACCCGGACCATGAACCAGCGCGGTGCGCTCACGCAGCCGGCGGTCGCGCCCGAGCCGTTGACGTGGAGGAAGATCGCGCCACCGCGGTGGCGGACCTGGCCGGCGTTGAAGCTGGTGGCCACGGAGAACTCGTACTGCTGGGGGAAGTCCCGCAGCTGCTCGGAGCCGTTCGGGCTGCTGGAGGGCAGCCACCACCGGAAGCCGCCCTGACTCTTGTTGCGGTAGCGGTTGTAGAACCTCGACCGGTTGTCGAGCACCCAGTAGTCACCCGGCCGGACCTTTCGGTAGCTCGGGTCCCACGACGAGCGCTGCCGATGCATGCCGAACGAGAACGGCAGGGTGAAGGTGCCCAACGGCGTCTTGCCCGAGCCCTGCACCCGGCGCCGCGCCGGGACCAGGCCGCTGTAGCCGATCCGCCCGTCGGAGGCCTGGAACTGCAGGCGCCACCGTCCCTGCTGACGCGCCCAGTAGCTCACCCGCGCGTGGATTCCCGACGTGTGGTTGACCGTGACCACCTGCGTGGTGCCGGGGCGCAGGCGGACGGTGACCCCGTCGAGGCGGACCTGGCCGGCGTACGCGGGGCTCGGCGCACCCGGGAGCAGAGCGGCGGCGAGCAGCAGCGCGGTGAGCAGGCGCTTCATGTCAGGTCCTCCGGATCGAGGTCGGGTCGCACGCCACGGTACGACGGCTGGCGGAGGCGCTGCTGTCCCCGGCGACCGTGCGTGTCGACGTCGACGACGACCCGGGGCTCCACCCAATGGGTGCCGACGGCGTCCACCCGCGGCACCTCGTCGTCGAACGGACTCCCCTCGCGTTCGTGGCCGGCGAGCACCCCGGCCAGCAGCCGCGCGGCGGCACCACCGATGCCACTGCCCACCCGCCCGCGGTAGAGCAGGCCCTGCGCAGTCGGCTCCCCCACGAGCAGCGCCCCGATCCGGTTCGAGGTGCCCTCCTGGGGACGCCAGCCACCCACCACGTAGGAGAACCGGTGACGATGCGCGATCTTCCGCCAGTAGGGCGATCTCGAGTCGAACGTGTAGCGGGACGAGAGGCGCTTGCTGACAATTCCCTCGAGTCCCTGCTGGCGCGTCGCGTCGAAGAGCATCCGCCCGTCGTCGTACACCTGCGGGACCTGCCAGCACGTCTCGGCGAGGTCCAACTCTTCCAGCAAGGCGCGGCGTTCGTGGAGGGGCAGCGTCGTCAGGTCTCGGCCGTCTAGGCGGAGCAGGTCGAAGACCATGTAGGTCGCCGGGACCCGCTCGGCGAGCCGCGCGGCCGTCGATGCCTTGCGGACGTGCATCCGTTCCTGGATGACCCGGAAGTCCGGCAGCCCGTGCTCGTTGATGCCGATGACCTCGCCATCGACCAAAAGGTCGCGATCCCCCAGCGGGGGGACGTTCAGGTCCGGCCAGGCTATGGTCGCGTCGTTGCCGTTGCGGGTGAGCATCCGGGCGTGAGAACTTGCCGGATCCACGTCCGCCAGCATCCGGACGCCGTCCCACTTCACCTCGTGGATCCAGCCGTCATCGGTCGGCACCTCGGTGCCTGCAGTGGCGAGCATGGGACGCATGGGGCCATCCTGTCGGATACTGGAGCACCATCACGATCAGCGGGAGGTATGAGCATGCGTGCGATCTGGAAGGGGGCGGTCTCGTTCGGACTCGTCAGCGTCCCGGTGAAGCTCTACTCGGCGACGGAGTCCCACGATGTCTCGTTCCGGCAGGTGCACGCCAAGGACGGCGGTCGGATCAAGTACCAGCGTGTCTGCTCCATCGACGGTGAGGAGGTCGCCTACGCCGACATCGCCAAGGGTTACGAGACCGAGGACGGCGAGATGGTCATCCTCACCGACGACGACATGGCCGAGCTGCCGTCGACCTCATCTCGTGAGATCGCGGTCGAGAAGTTCGTGCCCAGCGACCAGATCGACCCGATGCTCTTCGAGAAGTCCTACTACCTCGAGCCGGAGAGCTCCGGCGCCAAGCCCTACGCACTGCTCCGCCAGGCACTGATCGACGCCGACCGGATGGCGGTCGTCACGGTGGCGCTGCGCCAGCGCACCACGGTCGGCGTACTGCGGGTCAAGGACGACGTGATCGTCCTGCAGACCATGATGTGGCCCGACGAGATCCGCCAGCCCGACTTCAACATCGACACCGGCAAGGTCAAGGACGCCGAGGTCAAGATGGCCAACATGCTGGTCGAGACCCTGGCCGGTGACTTCGACGCCAGCGAGTTCGAGGACGACTACGCCGAGGCGGTCGAGGCCCTGGTCAAGGCCAAGATCGAGGGTGGTGAGGTCAAGCGGACCGAGGTGTCGACCAAGTCCTCCGGTGAGGTGGTCGACCTGCTGGCCGCGCTGCAGCGCTCGGTGGACGCCGCCAAGAACGCCCGCGGCGAGGACACCGACACCGACACCGACACCGACCCCGAAGACGAGACGGGGAAGAAGGCGGACGCCAAGCCGAAGAAGAAGGCGGCCAAGAAGTCCTCGGCCAAGAAGCCTGCCAAGAAGGCAGCGAAGGCGAAGAAGGCCAGCTAGGAGCGACCCATGTCGATGACCCACTCCCCCGGCGACCCATGCTGGATCGAGCTGTTCACCCCCGACGTGGCGCAGGCCCGCACGTTCTACGGCGACGTGTTCGGCTGGACCTCCCACGCCAGCGGCGAGGAGTACGGCGGCTACGTCATCTTCGAGCGCGACGGTGAACCCATCGCGGGTTGCATGAAGAACGACGGGTCGATGGGCCCGAGCATGTGGTCGGTCTACCTGGCGAGCACCGACGCGGCGGCGACCGCCGAGAAGGCGAAGGAGCACGGCGGCCAGGTCGTCGCCGGACCGATGCAGGTCGGCGAGTTGGGCCACATGGCCTTCGTGGTGGACCCCGCCGGCGCCGCCGTCGGCGTCTGGCAGCCCCTGCAGCACGCCGGCATCTCCGCGCGGGGCGACATCGGTGCGCCGTCGTGGTTCGAGACCCTCAGCAAGGACTACCCGGCCGCGGTCACGTTCTACCGCGAGGTGTTCGGCTGGGACACCCACACCATGAGCGACACCGACGACTTCCGCTACACCACGCTGGGCGAGGGCGAACAGGCCCGGGCCGGGATCATGGACGCCGCGGCCTTCCTGGGTGACCAGCCGTCGCGCTGGCAGTTCTACATCGAGGTGGTCGACACCGACGCCACCGTCCAGCGCGCCACCGACGCGGGCGCCAAGGTGGTCGAGGACGCCGAGAACACGCCCTACGGCCGGCTCGCGGTGATCGCGGACCCATCGGGGGTCCCATTCGCGATCATGAGTCCCGACCCGACCGCCTGACCCCGGGTCACGAGATCTCCGGGAGCTCCTGGGCAGCGCCGAGGAGGACGCGGAAGGGATCCCCCTTGTCGTCCAGCCGGTCCAGCACGGTGCGGATCGTCCAGCGGTCCGGCCGCAGGTCCGGGTCGTCCAGCTCGTCCCAGGTCAGGGGGACGGACACCGGAGCCCCTCGCGCCGGGCGCGGCGAGTAGGGCGCCACCAGGGTCTTGTTGATGGCGTTCTGGGTGTAGTCGAGTCGGGCCAGGCCCTTCCGCGCGTTGACCTCCCACTTCCAGCTGACCAGCTCGGGAACCACCTTGCCCACCGTCCTCGACAGCTTCTCCACCCAGGCGCGGGTGTCGTCGAAGGTGTACCCGCTCACAATCGGCACCCAGATCTGCACGCCGCGGCGTCCGGTCACCTTCGCCCGCGCGGTCACGCCGAGGTGGTCGAGCGCCGTGCGGTGCAGCCGGGCCAGCACCAGCAGGTCGTCCCACGTCGTCCGCTCTCCCGGATCGAGGTCGACCAGGGCGTACGACGGCTCGTGCGGCGCCTCGGTCCGCGAGGTCCACGGATGCCATTCGAGCGCCCCGAAGTTGGCCGCCCAGACCAGCGCGGCGGGCTCGTCGGCGACGACGTAGGTCGTGGTCTCGCCCTCGTCGGCTTCCGGGTTGTCCCAGGCGCCCAGCCACTCCGGCGCGTGGTCGGGTCGCTGCTTGTGCCAGAAGCCCTTGGTGTCGGCTCCCTCGGGGTAGCGGTGCAGGTTGAGTGGTCTGCCGCGCAGGTAGGGCAGGGCGGTCGGCGCGATCCGGGCGGCATAGGCGAGCAGCTCGCGCTTGGTGACGGGCGGGTCCCCCGGGAACAGGACCTTGTCGAGGTTGGTGACCTTCACTCGGCGTCCGAAGACCTCCCACGTGCCCTGCTTCCCGAGCGCCTCGAGGTCGTCGATGGCCTCGTCGGGCAGCGGCTCCGGCACCAGGGACACGCTCGCTTCCGCGGCCGGCGCCTCCGAGCGCCAGACGCGGTCCGGGTCGGCCTTGACGTCCTCGTTGGTGCGTCCACTGAGGACCGACCGCGGGTGGTCCTCGGGGTCCCAGCCCTCGACGGCGTGCTCGTCGCGCTTGTGCAGCAGCATCCACGAGTTCGCACCGGCGTTGCCGTCCCGGCGGACGAGGACGAGCCTGCCTCGCAGCTTCTCGCCGTGGACCTCCGCGTGCAGCTCACCCGCCTCGACCGCCGCACGAGGGTCGTCGGTCTTGACCGGCTCCCAGGTTCCGGTGTCCCACACGATGACGTCCCCGCCGCCGTACTCCCTTGCTGGGATCACTCCTTCGAAGTGCAGGTACTCGATCGGATGGTCCTCGACGTGCATCGCGAGCCGCCGGGCCTTCGGATCGAGGGTCGGCCCCTTGGGGACCGCCCAGCTCACCAGCACCCCGTCCATCTCGAAGCGAAGGTCGTAGTGCAGCCGGCTCGCACGATGACGCTGGACCACGAACCTCGCCGCGCCCGCGCCGTGTTCGACCTCTCCCGCCGGCTCAGGCGTCCGGGTGAAGTCCCGCTTGCGGCGGTAGATCTCCAGCAGGTCGCCCATGCGTGCTCGCCTCGTCGATGCCGGCTGTTGGCGGCCGGCATGCCAGCCCTTCCTGTCGAGGTCGTCGTACCCCCACGGCCGCTGATGCACGCGGTCGCGGACCGCGGAACCGGTCACGAACGTGAACGCCTCGGCGCCCCGGCATGTGTGCAGGGGCGGCCGGGTACGGGTCGACCGAGACCAAGGGAGGGAGAAGAGCGTGCGTATCGTCGTCGTGGGCGCGACCGGCAACATCGGGATCTCGCTCGTGGAACGCCTGGCTGCGGATCCGGGTGTCGACAGCATCGTCGGGGTAGCGAGGCGGGTTCCGGAGCGGCCGCTGGAGTTCACCGGAGTGGAGCGGGTCAGCTGGGTCTCCGCCGACATCAGGCACGACGACCTCGAGTCGCTGTTCCGGGATGCGGACGTCGTGCTCCACCTGGCCTGGATGTTCCAGCCCACGCACCGCCCGCAGGTCACCTGGTCGACCAACGCGGTGGGGACGAGCCGACTGATCGACGCGGTGCAGGCCGCCGGGGTCCCGGCACTCGTGGTCTCGTCGTCGGTCGCGGCGTACTCCCCGCGGGCCCACACCGATCCGGTCGACGAGTCCTGGCCGACCCACGGCACGTCGAGCGCCCCCTACGCCCGGGAGAAGGCCTATGTCGAGCGGCTCCTCGACGCGGTGGAGGCGACCGGGCACCCGCGGGTGGTCAGGATCCGGCCGGCCTTCGTGTTCCAGGCCCGTTCGGCTTCGGAGCAACAGCGCATCTTCGGCGGCCCGCTGCTTCCCCGCACCCTGGTGCGGCCGGGCCTGATCCCGGCACTGCCGCTCCCCGGCAGTCTCTGCTTGCAGGCGGTCCACGCCGAGGACGTGGCCGACGCCTTCGCGAGGGCCGCACTCACCGAGGTCTCCGGCGCCTTCAACATCTGCGCCGACGACATCCTCGGGCCCCCGGAGCTGACCAGGCTGTTCCGGGCGCGACGCGTGCCCGTTCCCCCGGTGGTGCTCCGTGGACTCATGAACGCGGCATGGACCGCGCGGGCGATCCCTGCGGACCCGAAGCTCTTCGACGCGGTGATGGAGTTGCCGATGATGTCGAACGCGCGGGCCCGCTCGGAGCTGGGCTGGCGTCCGACCCGGTCTGCGGAGGAAGTGCTCAAGGAGTTCCTGGCCGGGCTGCGCGAGGGCAGGGGTGAGCGGACCGCCCCGCTCCACCCGAGCTCGAGCGAGCAGGCCGCCAGGGCCTGACCCGGCTGCCCGTCAGCTCCCCCAGCCGGGCAGCACCAGCGCCGCCCAGACCAGCAGTGGACCGACCGCCGTGACGATCGCTCCGTAGGTCAGGATCTGCTTGTAGTAGACCGGCTCGGCAATGGTGTCGGGCTTGTTGGCCAGCATCAGTGCGCCGTTGGTCGAGAACGGGCTGACGTCGACGATGGTCGAGGAGACGGCGACCGCGGCCACCGTGAAGGCGGCGCTGACCCCTCCGTCGGTGATCAGCGGCACCGCGATGGGGATGATCACCGGCAGCAGCGCCGTCGAGGACGCGAACGCCGAGACGACCCCGCCGACGTAGCAGAGCACCAGCGCACCGAGCGCGGCCACGCCCAGCCCGGCGGCCCAGTTGCCGACGAACTCGGGCGACCCCGCCTCGGTGAGCACGAACGCATAGCAGCTGACCCCGGCGACCAGCAGCACCGTCGGCCAGGCGATGTTCCTGACCGCAGTACCGGCTCGCTCCGGCGCGATCAGTGAGAGCAGGACTCCCGCGGTGATCGCGACGAAGCCGATGCTGCGCTCGAAGTAGAGCGCCACGACGGCGACCGCCACGAACACGACCAGCGTGAGGATCTGCTGGGTCTTGACCGGGACCATCGGACGGCGGGTCTCGGTCTCGGTCCCGGTCCTTCGCTCGGTAGCGGTCGCGGTTCCGCCGCCGCCCGTGCCGCGCCGCTCGTCCTCCTCGGGCTCGGGGTCGACGCGCAAGGAGGCCAGAGACGGACCACCGAGCACCACGAACAGGATGGCGGCCATGATCGTGTTGACGATCAGGCTGGAGAAGAAGATCGTCAGCTCGCTGTTGGGGAGGTCGTTGCTGGCCATCACCGAGTTGGTGATCGTGCCGTAGATGCTGATCGGCGAGAAGCCACCGGCCTGGGCCCCGTGGACCACCATCATGCCCATCATCAAGGGGCTGATGCCGTGCCGGCCGGCGAAGCCGAGGGCGATCGGGCCGACGATGGCGCACGCCGCCGGGCTCACCGCGCCGATCGCGGTCAGCACGCCGGTGATCACGAACATCACCCACGGGATAAGCACCACCCGTCCACCGACCGCCCTGACCCCCGTGGCCACGATCAGGTCGACGGTGCCGTTGTCGCGGGCGATGGCGAAGAGGTAGGTGACCCCGACGATGGTGAGGACAAGGTCACCGCTCATCCCGGCGATGATGTCGTCCTCGGCGAGCCCGAGGGAGTAGAAGCCCACCAGGAACGCGGCCGTGAAGCCCAGCGCGCCCATGTTGATCGGGAGCACGGTGCCGATGACGAAGATCGCCACCAGTCCGATGATTGCGACCCATTCCGGTCCCATCCGGGATCCTTTCGTCCGTCCCGGACGGTCCGCCCCCCGAAGAAACGTGACCGGGATCATGTTTGCTTCGTGGTCTAGACAATCCCGAAGCCACCTTCCGCGTCAATACTGGGCCGATGACCGGCCCCGAGCAGCTCGCCGTGCTCGCCGCCGGGCTCGGGGCCGGGATCCTCACCACCACGGTGGGCGTGGCCACGCTGCTGAGCTTCCCCGTCCTGATCGCCGTCGGTATTCCGCCGGTCGTGGCCAACGCGTCCAACACCGTCGGCCTGGCCCCGGGAGCAGTCAGCGGGTCGTGGGGCTACCGCGACCAGCTCCGGGAGCATCCGGGTGTCTCCTTCGCCGTGCTCGGAACCTGTGCGGTCGGCGCCGTCGCCGGAGCCTGGTTGCTGCTGGCGCTGCCTCCCGGGGTGTTCGAGGCCGTCGTTCCGTGGCTGATCCTCTTCACCTGCCTGCTGGTCGGGCTCCAGCCGCGGATCTCCGCCTGGATGAAGGCCCGTCACGCCGAGCGCCCCCCTGACCGCACCTCGATGTCTCCCGTCACGACCGCCTTCGCCACCGCCACGGGTGTGTACGGCGGCTACTTCGGGGCGGGGTCCGGGGTGATGATGATGGCGGTGCTCGGCCTGGGCCTTGACCTGGAGTTCCGGGTCGTCAACGCGCTGAAGACCCTGGCCGTGATGGCAGGCAACGGTGTCGCCGGGCTGATCTTCCTCGTGGTCGCGGATCTGGACTGGCGGGCAGTCGTGCTGCTCGCCGGCGGGTCCCTCCTGGGCGGCTACATCGGGTCACGGATCGGCAACCGGCTACCCGCGCCGGCCCTCCGGGCGGCGATCGTCGTCGCGGGCGTGGTTGCCGCGGTCGCCATGCTCAGCTGACGTCGTACGCCCCGCAGCGGCCGAGTCCGGGCTCTTGCGGTGGAACCGGCTCATCAGTGCGTCGCTCAGCCGCGGCGCCACGATGTTGAGCAGCTCTCCGGCCCGGCCGACCCGGGTGTCGACGGTCAGCGGACGGTCCTCGAGTGCCCGGACCACCCTGGCCGCGGCCTGCTCCGGCGTCAGGCCGCGCCGGTCCTCGTAGTTGTCGGTCGGCACCACCATCGCGGTGTGCACCAGCGCGAAGCGCATGTTGGTGAAGGTCACGTTGTCCGCGTAGGTCTCCCGTCCCGCGATGCGGGACCAGGTGTCCAGGGCGGTCTTGGAGGCCAGGTAGGCCGCGAACTTCGGCGCCTTCAGCTGCACGCCCCACGACAGGATGTTGACCACGTGCCCGAAGCGCTGGTGGCGCATCGCCGGCAGCAGTCCGAGCGTGAGTCGCACCGGGCCGAAGTAGTTGACCGCCATGGTCCGCTCGAAGTCGTGGAACCGGTCGTAGGACAGCGCCAGCGACCGCCGGATCGAGCGCCCGGCGTTGTTGACCAGGTAGTCGACAGCGTCGTGGTCGCCGAGGACCTGCTCGACCAGCGCGTCTATGGCCGCACCGTCGGTCAGGTCGCACGGGTACGTCGTCGCGTGCCCACCGGCCGCTTCGACCTGCGCACGGACCCGTTCGAGCTCCTCACGCCGCCGCGCCACCAGCAGCACGGTCGCCCCCCGTGCGGCCGCCGCCCGGGCCGTGGCCTCGCCGATCCCTGACGAGGCGCCGGTGACCATCACCATCCGGCCCGCCAGCGGGCTGGAGTCGTCGTGCCGGAGCCGCCGCACCAGCCGGCGTACCCGGGCGCGGGGAGTCTGCAGCAGCAGACTCGTCATGGCTTGACCGTGGGGGCAGTCCAGACGGGGAAGGGCCGGGCCGCCTCGATCTGTGCGGAGAGGCTGACCAGGGTGGCCTCGTCGTCGGTGCGGCCGACGAGCTGGACCGCGGTGGGAAGTCCGTCGGGGGCGAGGCCGCACGGGACCGAGGCCGCCGGGTTGCCGGCGACGTTCCACAGCGCGGCATAGGCGATCGCGGGCATCGCCGCGAGGGCCGAGGACACCGTGCCCCGGCCGCCGAGGATGCCCACCGCCGGCGGACGGTGGGCGATGGCCGGGGTGAGTAGCACGTCGACCTGGTCGAAGATGCGGTTGGCCTTCTCCGAGACCTGCTCGGTGCGGGCCAGTGCCCACTCGCGGACCCGCGGGGTGACCCAGGCCCCCATCCGGCAGGTCTCGCGCGTGCGCCGCTCGAGCCGGTCGTAGTGCTCCACCGCGTCGGCCTCGGCGCGGATGCCGGCGAAGAACTGCGGCACGAAGGCGGGCGTGGGATCGGGGTAGCGCGGATCGACCTCGCGGACTTCGTGCCCCAGGTCGGTGAGCAGCCGGACGGTCTCCTCCAGCGCCTCGACGTGCAACGGGTCGGGACGCACCCCCACCGTGACCGGCTTCGCCGACCAGCCGATCCGGAGCCGCCCCGGCTCGCGCTCCGCGGCCTCCACGAACGAGCCGGGCTCGCCAGCCCGGTAGAGGTCGCCGTCGACGTTGCCGCGGATGACGTCGTAGACGATCGCGCTGTCGAGAACGGTGCGAGCGAGCGGTCCTGCGGTTCCGAGCGCCCACCACAGGTGCGGGTGGGGTGCCGTGGTGACCCGGCCCCGCTGCGGCTTCAGCCCGAACAGCCCGCAGCAGGCGCTGGGGATCCGGATCGAACCTCCCCCGTCGCCGCCCAAACCGACCGGCACCATGCCGGTGGCCACCGCCACTGCCGTACCGCCGCTGGAACCCCCAGGCGTACGCGAGGGGTCCCAGGGGTTGCGGGTGATGCCCCGCGACACCGACTCCGTGTAGGGAAAGGCCCCGAACTCCGGCATGGTCGTCTTCCCGACGATCACCGCGCCCGCCTGCCGCAGCCGGCGGACCACCTCGGCGTCCGCGGTGGCCGGGCTCGAGTTGGCCTCGCCGCCGAAAGTGGTGACACAGCCGGCGACGTCGATCTCCTCCTTGATCGCGACGGGCACACCGTGCAGGGGGCCCGGCGACTCCCCACCGGCAAGCTCCTGGTCGCGTGCGGACGCCTCCTGGCGGGCGCCATCGGCCAGCACCACGGAGAACGCGTTGAAGCGGGGGTCCAGGGCGGCGATCCGTTCCAGGGCCGCGTCGGCTACAGCGCCCGCCGTGACCGCGCCCGTCACGATCGCGTCCCGCATCCCGGAGATGTCCAGATCAGTGACGTCGGTCATGGCCCCGCAGCGTAACCGCGAGCCCGTTGCCACGTTTGTGCAGTAGGGAGGGGTCGATCGCCACGTGGTCGTGTCCCACTGCTGCATCCATGGCTCTGTGGGAAGGACGATTCTTCGTGAGGAACGTACGTCGGCTGGGAGCACTCACCGGAGTGGCGGTCCTGGCCCTGATGACGATGGGCCCGGCGCTGGCCGCCGACATCGTCTCCCGGGCCAGCGCCAACGCTGTCACCATCGCGGTCGCCGGCAACGGCCAGGGCAGCGGGACCGTCATCGCCACCCATGACGGGAAGCAGGAGTCCGTCCAGGGCGAGACAGCTCCGCCGGTCCATGTGCTCGGCGGACAGCAGCTGCTCAGTGCGGGGGTCCTCGCCCAGGAGGCCACCGCCACCGTCGACGGCAAGGGCCAGGGGGCGTCCGCCGCCTGTGCCGGGATCGCCGGTCAGGGTGGCTCGGTTGCGCAGATCGGCGACTCCAGCTGCCTGCGTCCGGGCCAGCCCGTCGGCCTGACCATTGCCAACCTCGACCTGAGCGATCTCGTCGTCTTCGACGAGGACACCCCTCTCGCGCCCCTCAACCAGGCCACCGACCCGCTCATCGAGAAGGCCGTCGGACCGCTCACCCGGCAGATCTCGAAGGCCGTGGCCAGACAAGCCGGCCATGGCGGCATCTTCGGCGGCTCGCTCGGTGCCGTGGAATCGCGATGCACCTCGACAGCAGGCGGCGGCGCGCGCGGCACCACCACCATCGTGGACGGCAGGATCGCCGCGGGCTTCGGCGACCAGACCGTCGGGCTGCTCGACTTCCCGGTGCACCCCGCGCCCAACACGAAGCTGGTCACCGATCTCGACAAGGTCGTCGACCTGTTCCTGGACGCGCTCAGGACCGACCTCAACAACACCCTCGACGGCAAGGCGGGTCCCCTCGGGGATGCGATCGACCTGATCCAGGAGCAGATCGTCGACGCGGTCATCCACCAGGTCGCGCCACAGCTGAAGCCGCTTGAGAAGAACGTGCTCTCCGCGACCCTGAACGCGCAGTCCCGTCCCGCGGACGACGCGATCACGGTCAGCGCCATCCGTCTCGAGGTGCTGCCCGCGGCCAGGGCACAGCTGGGAGCGTCCTTCGCCGAGGCCGCACTGGCGAACGTGAGCTGCGGACCCAACAGCCGGGTGAGCCGGACCAGCGCGCCGCTCCCCGCGGTGCCCACGGTCATCGACTCCGGCACCGACGCCGGCTCCGGTGGTCTCGGCGACGCCGGCCTGGCGGCCGGGGCGCTGGTGGTGATGGGCGCCGGCGGACTGCTGGCCTACCGCCGGCGCGCGGCACGGTCGTGAACGACTCCGCGCGTAGTGCCGCGGGCGGTATCGCACCGCTGCTCCTGGTGGCTGCCGTCCTGGTCGTCGTCGGGCTCGTGCTGCCCTCGGGTCGTGCCGCCGGGAACGGAAGACACGAACGCGCACGGCCAGTCGTGGCCCTCGCGGCCATCGGCGCACCCGACCGCCTCGTCGTACCGTCCGTCGGGATCGACGCACCGGTCGTGCCGATCGAGACCAGCACCGACGGCGTACTCACCCCGCCCGCCGACGTGGACACCGCCGGATGGTGGCAACGCAGCGCCGAGCCGGGGGCGCGGACGGGTCAGGTCCTGGTCACCGGACACACGGTCCACGACGGTGACGGCTCGATGGACGCCATGGGCGGGGTGACGGCCGGGGACCGGATCCGTCTCCGCCGGGGCGGCAAGACTGCCCTGTACCGGACCACCGCCGTGGCGGAGTACTCCCGGGCCGAGGTGGCCGCGCAGGCACGCCGGCTGTTCGGCCAGGACCGCGGTCACGGTCGACTGGTGCTGGTGACCTGCGCGGACTGGAACGGTGAGGACTACGAGAGCAACATCATCGTCTTCGCCGACCCCGTCCGTCGTGCCTGAACGTCCTACTGCTTGAGGAGCCCGCGGACGACGCGCAGTCCGACCGACATCCGGGCCAGGTCACCGGAGTCGTCGGCGCAGATCTCCTCGAGCGTCTGGACCGCACGACCGACCACGACCTGGTCGTCGTCCTCCCAGGCGGCGATCCGGGCCGGGACCGAGTCATCCGGTGAGGTCGACAGCAGGACCTGGCCGGTGAGGCGCGTGTGCACTCCGGTGAGGTCGTCGCGGACGGCGCCCCGGGCCATCGTCTGCCACCGGTCCTCACGGGGCAGCGCCAGGATCTGCTGCATGAGCAGCGGGAGCCCGAGCCGCTCACCCAGTGCGAAGTGGAGCCGGGCGACCTCGGCGGGGTCGAGCTTCTCGCGGTTGGCGATCTCGACCAGTCCCAGCAACATGTAGGCGGCGTTGAGCACCGCGACCCGGGAGGCGAGGTACTCCGGCACCCCCTGGCTCATCAGCCGGTCGCGACGCTGCTCGAACGCGGTCAGCTCGCGGCCGGTCATGAGCTCGGGCAGCTGGACGAGGACGAGCTGCACGGTCTCGCTGAAGTAATCGACCGTGGCCTGGCTGTCCAGAGGGGGTCGCCGGTTGTTGACCAGCCACCGCGACGCCCGCTCGACCAGAGTGCGCATCTCGATCCGCATCCGGGTCTGCACCTCGGCGTCGAGCTTGTTGTCGTAGGTCTTCAGCTCCTCGCGCAGCTCGAGGGAGGCGAAGATCTCGCGGGCCACGAAGTTGGCCCGCGTGAGCTCGGCCGCCGACGCGCCGGTCTCCCCCGCCAAGCGCGGCCAGAAGGTCATCCCGGCGCCGTTGACCAGGTCGTTGACCACCTGGGTCACGATGATCTCGCGCCGCAGGGGGTGTGCGGCGATCTGGGACTCGAACCCTTCCTTCATCTTGGTCGGGAAGTAGCCCATCAGATCGATGTGCAGGTAGGGATCGTCGGGCAGGTCGGAGGCGAGCAGCTCGTCGGCCAGCACGATCTTGGTCCAGGCGAGCAGGACGGCGAGCTCGGGACTGGTCAGTGCCTCACCGCGGTCGAGCCGCCGGCGTACCTGTCGCGAGCTGGGGAGCCCCTCGACCTCACGGTTGAGGACGCCGTTGCGCTCCAGACGCTTCATCCAGTCCTCGTGGACGTGAAGGAGCCCCGGCGCGTGGGCGGCGGCGTTGGCCATCGACAGGTTCTGTTCGTAGTTGTCGCGCAGGACGAGCTGGGCAACCTCGTCGGTCATCTCCGAGAGCAGGTGGTTGCGCTGCTTCTCGGTGAGGTCGCCGTCGGCCACCACCTTGTCGAGCAGGATCTTGATGTTGACCTCGTGGTCGGAGGTGTCGACGCCCGCGGAGTTGTCGATGAAGTCGGTGTTGATCCGGCCGCCGCTCCCCTCGCTCCCGATCTGCGCGTACTCGATGCGGCCGAGCTGGGTCAGGCCGAGGTTGCCGCCCTCCCCGACGCACTGGGCCCGCAGCTCGCGGCCGTCGATGCGGATCTGGTCATTGGCCTTGTCACCGGCCTCCGCGTGGGTCTCGGAGGAAGCCTTCACGTAGGTCCCGATGCCGCCGTTCCACAGCAGGTCGACCGGCGCCTGGAGGATCGCCTTCATCAGCTCGGCGGGGGTCAGGGAGGCGATGCCGTCCTCAATGCCGAGGGCCCGACGAATGGAGTCGTTGAGGTTGATCGACTTCAGCGACCGCGGAAAGACGCCGCCCCCCTCGGAGATCAGGTCCTTGTCGTAGTCCTGCCAGCTCGATCTGGGAAGCTCGAACAGCCGGCGCCGCTCGGCGTACGACTTCGCGGCGTGGGGGTCCGGATCGACGAAGATGTCGCGGTGGTCGAAGGCGGCCACCAGCCGGGTGTGCTCCGAGCACAGCATCCCGTTGCCGAACACGTCGCCGGACATGTCGCCGATGCCGACCGCCGTGAAGTCCTCGGCCTGGCAGTCGATTCCCCGCTCGCGGAAGTGGCGCTGGACCGAGACCCACGCCCCCCGGGCGGTGATGCCCATCGCCTTGTGGTCGTAACCGACCGAGCCGCCGCTCGCGAAGGCGTCGCCGAGCCAGAAGCCGTAGTCCTTGGCCACGCCGTTGGCGATGTCGGAGAACGTCGCGGTGCCCTTGTCGGCCGCGACCACGAGGTAGGAGTCGCCGTCGTCGTGGCGGACGACGCGGTCCGGCGCGACGTGCTCGCCGTCGACGAGGTTGTCGGTGATGTCGAGCAGGCCGCAGATGAACGTCTTGTAGCAGGCGACCCCCTCCTTCAACCATGCCTCGCGGTCCGAGGGGTCGGGCAGCTGCTTGCAGAAGAACCCACCCTTGGCACCCACCGGCACGATCACCGTGTTCTTCACCATCTGCGCCTTGACCAGGCCGAGGACCTCGGTGCGGAAGTCGTCGCGGCGGTCCGACCAGCGCAGGCCTCCGCGCGCAACCGCACCGAAGCGCAGGTGGACACCCTCAACGCGAGGCGAGTAGACGAAGATCTCGTAGCGGGGTCGCGGCCGGGGCAGGTCGGGGATGGCCGACGGCTCCAGCTTGAACGACATGTAGGGGTGGGGGCGGGAGTCCTCGTCACGCTGGAAGTAGTTGGTGCGCAGCGTGGCCTTGATGTGGGTGAGGTAGGAACGCAGGATCCGGTCGTGGTCGAGACTCTCCACCTCGTCCAGCGCGTGCGCGATCTTCTCCTCGATCGCCTCGATCCGCGAGGTCCGCGCCTCGGCGTCGGCCGCGAGCCCGTTCTTGCCCGGGTCGAAGCGGGTCGTGAAGAGCTGGACCAGGAGCCGGGTCAGCTCGACGTTGTGACGCAGAGCGTTCTCCATGTAGTCCAGCGCGAACGGCGAGTTGCCCTGCTTCATGTACTTCGCGTAGCCGCGCAGCACCGTCGCCTGGCGCCAGGTGAGGCCGGCGTCGAGGACCAGGGAGTTGAACCCGTCGATCTCGTTGAAGCCGTCCCAGACCGCACGCAGGGCGTCCTGGAAGAGCTCCCGCGCCTTCTTCGGCAGCTCCTCGCCGTAGCGGAGGCCGAACTCGTAGATGAACGTCGGCCGACCGAGCCCCTCGAGCTGGTAGGGCCGCTCGTCGACGACCTCCACGCCCATCGACGAGAGCATCGGCAGGATCTCCGACAGTGACAGCGGGGCGCCGATCCGGAACACCTTGAGCCGGGCCTCGCCGCGGGCGGCGTCCATCTGTTCGTAGAGCGAGAGGTCGATCCCCTCCTCGTCCCCGAAGGCCTCGAGTCGCCCGAGGTCGTAGGCCGCAGTCGCCGGGAGGTAGTCCTCCTTGTAGGCCTCGGGGAACGAGTCGACGTAGCGCCGCGCCAGGCGCGAGCCGGCGTCCTCGCCGTACTCCGAGAGGGCGGCCGACAGGAAGTCGTCGCGCCACGACCGCGACGCCTCGGTGAGCCGTCGCTCGAGGTCGCTCGGGTTGACCTCGGCGATGCTCTCGCCCGGCGGCGGGTGGACCACGAAGTGGACGTTGGCGGTCGTGGACTCTCCGACGCGGGCGGTGAACTCGATGCTCTCCCCGCCCAGCTCCTCCTTGAGGATCGCGCCGAACTTCTCGCGCACCACGGTGCTGTAGCGGTCCCGCGGCATGTAGACCAGCACCGACACGTAGCGCCCGTAGGTGTCGCGACGGAGGAACATCCGGACCTGGCGCCGCTCGCGGGCATGCATGACTGCCTCGGCCATCGGGGCGAGCTCGTCGACCGGCGTCTGGAACAGCTCGTCGCGAGGATAGGTCTCGAGCGTGTCCATCAGCGCCTTGCCGGCGTGGCTGCGCGGGTCGAACCCGATCCTCGACAGCACCTCCGCAGCCTTCTCCCGCAGCAGCGGGATCCGGGTGAGTGACTCGGTGTAGGCCGCGCTGGAGTAGAGACCCAGGATCCGGCGCTCACCCACCACGTCGCCGTTCTCGTCGAACTTCTTGACCCCGACGTAGTCGAGGTACGCCGGTCGGTGCACCGTCGCTCGCGAGTTGGCCTTCGCCAGCACCAGCAGGGTCTTCTCACGGGCCTTGGCCTTGACCGGGGCGGGCAGCTTTCCGAAGGAGGCGGACATGTCCTGGTCGGATCGCAGGATGCCCAGGCCGGTGCCCGGTACGGCCCGCAGCATGTCGTCCTCGCCCTCGGACTCCAGGCGGTACTCGCGGTAGCCGAGGAAGGTGAAGTGGTCGTTGGCGAGCCAGCGGAGGAGCTGCTGGCCCTGCTCGATCTCGGTCTTCGAGAGCGGTGGCGGCTCGTCGTCCAGCTCGTCGACGATGGCGAGCACCTGGGTGTGCATCTTCTCCCAGTCCTCGACCGACTCGCGGACGTCGCGCAGGATCTTCTGCAGCTGCTCCTCAAGCTCCGCGGTGTCCTCGTCGTCGGCCACTCGGGCGATCTCGATGTGCATCCAGGACTCGCGCAGTCCGTGGTGCGCCTCCGGAGAGCCGTCGTCGGCCAGCTTCACCTCCTGGAGCTCGCCGGTGATGTCGCGGACGACGTCGAACTGCGGGTGGATCACGGTGTGCACGTCGCGTTGCTGGCGGGCGAGCTCCATGGTCAGCGAGTCGACAAGGAAGGGCATGTCGTCGGTGACGACCTCGACGACCGAGTGGCCGCCGGCCGACCACCCTTCGTCAGTGCTGGTGGGGGTGAACACCCGCACCCGCGCCGTACCCTGCGGGCGACTGCCGGCCAACCGGTAGTGGGATGCGAGCGCACCGTAGAGGTCGACGTCGGAGCGGTCGGTGACGTCCTCGGGAGCCACGTGCCGGTAGTAGGCCTTCAGCAGCGAGTCGACCAGCTCGTGCGGCGGCCCGCCCGTGCCCTTGCGGTGATGGGCCACGTCGACCGCCCTCGAGAGGAGTTCAGACTTTTCCCGGTCGAGCGACGTGGTCACTCTCTGACACTAGGACCCGGTCGTGACCGGCACAACACGCACCACCGGCCCCTGCCGTAGCAGCAGGTTCCGGCGCTCCGACATGA
>JBJMIQ010000245.1:0-9045 GCA_045806805.1 Nocardioides sp.
CGCGGCTGCGCACGATGCAGGCCGACTACCTGCGCCGTGACGTGCCGATCGAGGTGCGCTACCAGCGCTGGGCCAAGGCGGGCGCCGGCATGCTGTTCCCGCGTCGGGTGACGCTCACCTCCGACGGGTTCACGATGATCCGGGAGAGCCGCAGCGCGGCGACGGCCAATCCGACGGTGCGCCGCCAGGCCTTCCGCTTCCCCGCCAACCTCGAGCAGGTGGACTTCCAGCCGAGGCTGGCGCACATCGGTGCGGCGACCAGCCAGTGGCTGATGTCGTTCGCCAACCTCGGGTTCATCAAGGACGGCGGCCAGACCGCGATCAACCCGACTCGCGTCGCCCCCGGGGTGATCCTGCTGGGTGGTGTCTCCAACAACTCGATGGTGGTGCGCCGCGCCAGCGGCATCGTCGTGGTCGAGGGCGCGCTCCACGACCTGCGCGCCGAGGCCGTGATCCGCTTCATCCGCCAGCGGTTCCCCGGTGAGCGAATCACCCACGTGATCACCACCCACCACCACTCCGACCACTCCGGCGGAATGCGTCCCTACGTCGCCCTGGGCGCACGAGCGGTGGTCCACCGGGCGGCGGTCCCGTTCTTCAGGAAGGTGTTCGCCGACCGGAGCTCGACGATCATGCCGGACCGGCTCGACCGGACCGACCGCCCCGCCCGGATCACGCCGGTTCCGGCCAACGGTGAGCTCGTGCTCAACGATGCCGACCAGCGGATCCACGTGATCCCGTTCCCGGGCACGCACGCGGTCGACATGACCGTGACATACCTGGAGCAGGCCGGCGTGGTGTTCGTGAGCGACATCTACAGCCCGCCCGGGCCTCCGGGTGACGGTGGCGTGGCCCTCAACCAGCTGATCCTGGACAACAACCTCAACGTCGACTGGATCGTGGGTGGTCACGGAACCTTCATCTCGTACGCCGATTTCCAGGCACAGCTGCCCTGAGACCGTTGAGGTGCGGGCGGACGGCCCGCCGGGGCTTCGAGAGTCGCTCCGCCCGCACTTCGGCTCCGGACCATCTGCCCACCCGGCCACCGGGATACTGGTGGGGTGAGCGAACTCGACCCGGCCGTCGCTGCCCGGCTGAAGCGATCGGCGGAGGGGCTGGTGCCGGCCGTCGTCCAGCAGCACGACACCGGTGAGGTGCTGATGCTGGGGTGGATGGACGACGAGGCACTGGCCCGCACGATCACCACCCGGCGGGCGACGTACTGGAGCCGGTCGCGGCAGGAGTACTGGGTCAAGGGCGAGACCTCCGGCCACCGCCAGCACGTCCGGGAGGTCCGGCTCGACTGCGACGGAGACACACTGCTGGTGAAGGTCGACCAGGAAGGCGCGGCCTGCCACACCGGCGAGCGCACCTGCTTCGACGCCGACACCGTCTGGACGGCCGATGCCTGAGGCGCGTGCCACGTTCGGTCGTGTCGTCGGACTCGGACTCGCCTCCGGGGCGCTCGCCGCTGTCGCCGCCGGCAAGCCGTGGGTCGTGCCGTCGACCTCCGAGGGCGATCCCCTGGGATTGGTCGCAGAGGCCGGGAAGATGCCGCTCGCCGGTGCCCTCTCGCTCGTCGTCCTGGTCTGCTGGGGCGTCCTGCTGGTCACCCGTGGGCGCGTCCGCCGGGTGATCGCGGTGCTCGGGCTGCTGGGGGCCGTCGCGCTCGGCATCACCGTGGTGGTGGGCTGGGTGACCCTCGGTGAGCAGGTGACCCACGAGCTCGGCTCCTCGGCCGTCGCCGGACCGGACACCGAGGTGCACCACAGCGTCTGGTTCTGGGCGGCGGCGGTCGGGTCGCTGCTGTCGGTGGTCGCTACCGCTGCCGCGGTCCGGTTCGCGCCGGCCTGGCCGGAGATGGGCCGCCGGTACGACGCCCCGGGCGCCACCCGCGGGAGCGCGACCGCGGCGGAGGAACCGACCAGCCTGGATCTCTGGAAGTCGATCGACGAGGGTCGCGACCCCACCGTGGGGCCAGGCTGAATACACTGGCCCGACACTTCTGCATCGCAACCGACCCTCACCGAGGAGCCCACGCATGACCGCTCACCATGGCAACACACCAGCGGCCTGGACCGCCGTTGCCGTCGCGATGCTGGGTTTCGTCGTGGGTGGGGTGGCGCTGATGCTCGACCCGGTCAACATGACCCTGTTCTGGATCGGGTGCGCGCTCGGCGTGGGCTCCCTCGTGGTCTTCGCGGTGATGGCCAAGCTGGGGCTCCACGGCTCCCGTGACTGACATGACGCTCACGGCGGTTCCGTACGAGGCCCGGGCGCGACCGCGCCGGATGTTCCCTCCGGTCGCCACCATCACCGGACTCGCGGCCGCGACGCTCGCGCTGTACGTACGCGACCCGCATGCGTCGGGGAGCTGGGGTTACTGCCCGATCTCGCTGCTGGGGTTCTACTGCCCCGGATGCGGGGGCCTGCGGGCGGTCAACGACCTGACCCACGGCGACCTCGCCGGTGCCGTCTCCAGCAACGCGCTGGTCATGCTGGCCATGCCGTTCGCCGTGTTCCTGCTGGCCCGGTGGGCGGTCGATTCATGGCACGGACGACAGCGTGGTCTGCCAAGCGAGCGTGGCGTCTGGCTCGCGACCACCGGAATGATGGCGGTCCTGATCTGCTTCGCGATCCTGCGCAACCTGCCCGCGGGAAGTTGGCTCGCCCCCTAGAACCGGCTCAGTTCAAGTCGTTCGTGTAGTTGAGGTCGACGGCTCCGGTGGCGAACAACACGATCCCCACCAGGAAGATCACGATGCCGATGACGCCGGTGATGATCCCGGTGAGGGCCATGCCGTCTCCGTGAAGGGCGCCGTTCGAGGCGCGGATGTCGCGTCGCGCCAGCAGCCCGAGGATCACAGCGACGATGCTCGAAACCACGAAGAACCCGCAGCAGAAGGTGATCAGGCCAACCAGTCCGGTCACGAGTGCCGCGATCGCCCTTCCTGAAGTCTGGCTCGGTCCCGGGGCACCGTAGGGGGGCTGGCCGTAGCCGCCGGGCGGCGGAGGAGGAGGTGGCTGGTCGCCGTAACCGCCCCCAGGTGGCTGCTCGCCGTATCCTCCGCCGCCACCGGAGGGGGGAGGAGGGTTCTCGTGACTCATCGGGGGCCTCTCGCGTTGGTGGCGTCGACCTCGCGCAGGCTACACATGTCTTGCGTCCGGGAGGTGCAGACCAGCCGGGTGGCTCGCCGTGAGACGCTGGTGCGGCAGGGATCGGAGCGAATCAGGCGCAGGAGTGGGCGGCAGCGGTGAGTTCAGTGCTCGACGACATCGTCGCGGGCGTGCGGATCGACCTCGCCCGCCGCGAGGCCGAGACGACGGCTGCTGACCTCCGCGCTGCGCTCGCGGACGTCCCACCCGCCCGCGACCCGATGCCCCGATTCCGCGGGGCGGGCGTCAGCGTCATTGCCGAGGTCAAGCGGCGCAGCCCCAGCAAGGGCGAGCTGGCGGAGATCCCCGAGCCCGCCGCACTCGCTCAGGCATATGCGAGGGGCGGTGCCGCCGCGATCAGCGTGCTGACCGAGGAACGTCGTTTCGGCGGGAGCCTGGCCGACCTGCGGGCGGTCCGGTCCGCGGTCGACGTCCCGGTGCTGCGCAAGGACTTCATCGTCACCCCCTACCAGTTGCTGGAGGCCCGGACCGCGGGCGCCGACCTCGCGCTCCTGATCGTCGCCGCACTCGACGACGACACGCTCCGTCGACTCCACGACCATGCCGGCGAGCTGGGGCTGACCACCCTGGTCGAGGTGCACGACGAGGCCGAGACCGAGCGTGCCGTCGCCCTCGGCGCCGAGCTGATCGGCGTCAACGCTCGCAACCTGCGGACCCTCGACGTCGACCCCGGCACCTTCGATCGGCTGGCGCCGCTGGTCCCCGACGACCGCGTGCTGGTCGCCGAGTCCGGGATCGCGGGGCCTGCGGACGCGGCCCGCTTCGCTGACCGCGGAGCACGCGTCGTCCTGGTCGGTGAGGCGCTGGTCCGCGACGGCGACCCCGAGGCCGCGGTGCGGGCGCTGGCTGCACTCGACGCGCTCGACCGGCGGGGAACCGGATGACCTACGACGCCGACGAGCACGGCTACTTCGGTGGCCCGGATGAGCAGCGGTGGGGCGGACGGTTCATGCCCGAGGCCCTCGTGGCCGCCCTCGACGAGCTCACCGTCGCCTGGCAGGACGCCATGGCCGACCCGTCCTTCACCGCCGAGTTCGAGCAGATCCTCCGCGAGTACGCCGGGATGCCCAGCCCGCTCTACTTCGCCGAGCGGCTCAGCAACCAGGTCGGCTGCCGGATCCTGCTCAAGCGCGAGGACCTCAACCACACCGGCGCCCACAAGATCCGCAACGTCCTGGGCCAGGCACTGCTCACCCGGCGGATGGGCAAGACCCGGGTGATCGCCGAGACCGGGGCCGGCCAGCACGGCGTTGCCAGCGCCACCGCGGCGGCCTACTTCGGCTTCGACTGCACCGTCTACATGGGTGCCGTCGACACCCGTCGGCAGGCCCTCAACGTCGCCCGCATGCACCTCCTCGGCGCCAAGGTCGTTCCCGTCGAGTCCGGCAGCGCGACCCTCAAGGACGCGATCAACGAGGCGTTGCGCGACTGGGTCGCCAGCGTCGACCACACGGCGTACCTCTTCGGCACGGCGGCCGGACCGCACCCGTTCCCGAGCATGGTCCGCAGTTTCACCAGCGGCATCGGCGACGAGGCCCGGCGACAGTGCCTCGAGCAGTACGGTGCCCTGCCAGACGCCATTGCGGCATGTGTGGGCGGCGGGTCCAACGCGATCGGGCTGTTCCACGCCTTCCTCGACGACGAGGACGTCGCCATCTATGGCTTCGAGCCCGGGGGCGAGGGGGTCGAGACCGGGCGGCACGCGGCGACCATCGCGGCGGGTGCCAGCGGGGTCCTGCACGGAGCACGCAGCTTCGTTCTCCAGGACGAGGACGGCCAGACGATCGAGTCCCACTCGATCTCGGCGGGGCTGGACTACCCGGGGGTCGGCCCCCAGCACGCCCACCTTGCCTCGACCGGGCGGGCCACCTACGTCCCCGTCACCGACGCCGAGGCCATGGACGCCTTCGCGTTGCTCAGCCGCACCGAGGGAATCATCCCCGCGATCGAGTCCGCCCACGCCGTCGCGGGAGCACTCGGTGTCGCGCGGAAGCTCGCCGCCGACAAGGGTGCCGACGCCACCGTCCTGATCAACCTGAGCGGCCGCGGCGACAAGGACATGGACACCGCCATCGACTGGTTCGGGCTCGGTGACCCCGACGAGGTCACCGAGGAGCCGGTGGGGGACGACCTATGACGGTGGCCACCGCGTTCGACCGGGCGCGGCAGGAGGACCGCTCGGCCCTGGTCGGCTACCTGCCCGCCGGCTTTCCCGACGTCGACGGCGGCATCGAGGCGCTGAGGGCCATGGTCGAGGCCGGGTGCGACGTGATCGAGGTCGGCCTGCCCTACTCCGACCCGGTGATGGACGGCCCCACGATCCAGACCGCCGCCCAGCGGGCCCTGGACGGCGGGGTCCGCACCCGCGACGTGTTGCGCACCGTGGAGGCGGTGGCCGCGACCGGCACCCCTACCCTGGTGATGACCTACTGGAACCCGGTGGATCGGTACGGCGTCGACAAGTTCGCCGCCGACCTCGCCGGCGCCGGGGGAGCGGGGCTGATCACACCCGACCTGACTCCGGACAGCGCGCAGGACTGGATTGCCGCCGCGGACGCGCACGGCCTCGACAAGGTCTTCCTGGTCGCCCCCAGCTCCACCGACGCCCGGATCGCGATGACCACCGCCGCCTGCCGCGGCTTCGTTTACGCCACCGCCGTCATGGGCGTGACCGGCGCCCGCGAGAGCACCAGCGACCTGGCAGCCCCACTGGTGGCCCGCGCGCGGTCCACCACCGACCTCCCGGTCGCGGTCGGTCTGGGCGTCGGCAACGGTCGGCAGGCTGCGGCCGTGGCCGCGTACGCCGACGGGGTCATCGTGGGCTCCGCCTTCGTCCGCGCCCTGCTCGATCACCCCGACGACCGGGCGGGGGGCCTGCGCGCACTGACCGCCCTCACCGAGGACCTGGCGCAGGGGGTGCGCGCTGTCTAGCCAGCCCAGCCCTAGCGGTGAGCCAGGACTGGAGTCGTCCGGCCGAGCCAGTCCTCACCCACCGCCGGCCAACCCAGCAGCCAGCGCAGCGGTGAGCGGGGACCGATTCCGTCAGGCCAGGTCAGTCCGTACTCACCGGCGGCCGGGGCTGCACCGCCGGACGATGCAGGTCGTCGCCCTGACCCTCGCCACGGCCCTCGCCCTGCCGCTTGCGGGCTGCGGCGAGGACGCGTCGTCGGCCGGGACCCAGTACCACGGCGCGGTCCTCGACGAGCAGTACGTCGTCCCGCACACGACCCTGACCGACACGGAGGGGAAGCCCTACTCGCTGGCCGACGACACCAACCGGCCGCTCACCCTGGTGTTCTTCGGCTACACCCGCTGTCCCGACATCTGTCAGGTCGTGATGTCGTCGCTCGCCTCCGCGATGACCCGCCTCGACGAGCACGACCGGGAGCGGGTCGACGTGGCGTTCGTGACCACCGACCCCGCCCGCGACGACCCCCAGACTCTCCGCACCTACCTCGACCGCTTCGACCCCTCGTTCATCGGGTTGACCGGTGACCTCGACACCATCGTCGATGTCGGCAAGCCGCTCGCGGTGGCGGTCGAGCGTGGCGAGCGCCTGCCCAGCGGCGGCTACGAGGTCACCCACAGCACCCACGTCACCGCGATCAACGACCACGACCGCGTGCCGATCGTGTGGACCCAGGGCACCTCCGCGGCCCAGTTCGCCGACGACATCCACCGACTTCTCGAAGAGGCCCCCCGATGACCCGCGTGATCCAGCTGACGAGCCTGTCGATCCCGAGCCCCAGCGACGGGGTCTGGAACCTCGGGCCCCTGCCGCTGCGCGGCTACGCGCTGTGCATCATCCTCGGCATCATCGCCGCCATCTGGATCGGCGAGCGCCGTTGGGTGGCCCGTGGCGGCAAGTCCGGCGAGGTGAGCGACCTCGCCGTCTGGGCGGTCCCGTTCGGGCTCGTCGGTGGCCGGCTCTATCACGTGATCACCGACTACCAGCTCTACTTCGGTGGCGACAACAACCCGGTCACGGCCCTCTACCTCTGGCGGGGCGGGCTCGGTGTGTGGGGGGCGATCGCGATGGGGGCGCTGGGCGTGGTCATCGGCGCCCGGCGCAAGGGGATCAAGCTGCTGCCGGTGCTCGACGCGATGGCTCCGGGCGTGCTCGTCGCGCAGGCCATCGGCCGGTGGGGCAACTGGTTCAACCAGGAGCTGTTCGGCCGGCCGACCGACCTTCCGTGGGGACTCGAGATCGACCTCGCCCACCGTCCGGTGGGCTACGTCGACGTACAGACGTTCCACCCGACGTTCCTCTACGAGTTCGTCTGGTGCCTCGCCGCGTTCTTCTTCGTCGTCTGGGCCGACCGCCGCTTCCGGCTCGGTCACGGGCGGGTGCTGGCGCTCTACGTGATGGCCTACACGCTCGGACGTGGCTGGATCGAGATGCTCCGCATCGACGACGTCCAGCTCCAGAACGTGCTGGGCCTGCGCCTCAACGTGTGGACCTCGATCGTTTTGTTCACCGCGGCCGCGATCTACTTCGTGGTGGCCGGCCGGCGCCATCCGGGGCGCGAGGAGCAGGTCTACACGCGGCCGCAGCAGAGCGAGGAGATCGAGGAGTCCACACAGTCGGAGGACACCGGTGTCGACCCGTCATGAGCCTTCACCCCACAGAATCGCTCGCCGCGCTCCCGATTGACACCCACGGAACCGCTCGCTGCGCTCACGCTTCCGCCGGGACCCCCGAAAGACTTCCGCGGGGACCCCGAGAGATGCTGTCCGGGGGTCAGTCAGCCCCTCGGAGGCGACGAAACCCGGTGGTAACCTGACTCTCCGCTTGGGCCAACGTCGTCCCCTGCACAGCTTGAACTTGCTTTAGCCAGCTTGCCGACCACGCACGGTGCGCTGCGCCCCAGCCTGGGCCGGCGGATCGGCGCAGACGACGACGGGAGAATGCCCGATGCCAGGACATCACGCGTTCCCGCCGCCCCGGTTCACCAGGGCGCCTCTGGCGCAGGGCCTCTACGACCCGCGGCACGAGCACGATGCTTGCGGCGTCGCCTTCGTGGCGAACCTGTCCGGCGAGGTCGACCACGGCATCGTGGCCAAGGCGCTGACCGCCCTGCGCAACCTCGACCACCGCGGTGCCGCCGGCGCCGAGCCCAACTCCGGCGACGGCGCGGGCATCCTGATGCAGGTTCCGGACGCGTTCCTGCGCGAAGAGGTCGACTTCGAGCTGCCGCCCCCGGGGTCGTACGCCGTCGGCACGGCGTTCCTGCCCGACGACGCCGAGCAGGCCCAGAAGACCCGGCGGAGGATCGAGGAGATCGCGGCCGAGGAGGGCCTGGAGGTCCTCGGCTGGCGCGAGGTGCCCATCGAGTCCGACCTCCTGGGCAAGACCGCCCTGGGCGTGATGCCGGTGTTCAGCCAGCTCTTCCTCGCCGGCGCGGGCGCTCGCGTGGGCGGGATGGCCCTCGAGCGGCTGGCTTTCTGCCTGCGCAAGCGGGCTGAGCGCGAGGCCGAGGTCTACTTCCCCTCGCTCTCGAGCCGGACGCTGGTCTACAAGGGCATGCTCACCACCGAGCAGCTGGGCCACTTCTACCCCGACCTGACCGACGAGCGGGTCGCCTCAGCGCTGGCCGTGGTCCACTCGCGCTTCTCCACCAACACCTTCCCGAGCTGGGAGCTCGCCCACCCGTACCGGATGCTGGCCCACAACGGGGAGATCAACACCCTGCGCGGCAACCGCAACTGGATTCGCGCCCGCGAGCTCCAGCTCGCCTCGCCCTTGTTCGGCGAGGACATCCACAAGATCCGCCCCCTCCTGCGCGACGACATCTCCGACTCCGCGTCGCTCGACAGCATCCTGGAGCTGCTGGTGCTGGGCGGCCGCTCGCCGGCGCACGCGATCTC
>JBJMIQ010000246.1:0-8111 GCA_045806805.1 Nocardioides sp.
GTGTCGGTTTCCCCGGCTCGCCGGGGAAACCGACACAGATCCGCGGCCTTGCCAGCGGCGAGCCGCGAATGACCTCAGCTGAACGCTGGCCCGTCGTCAGTCAGTCAACGAGGGGTCGCGCGTGCCATGAATCGCTCGGGATGGGCGAGGGGCTCGAAGTCGTAGCGTTCGTAGAGCGCGTGCGCGTCGGCGGTGGCGAGCAGCGTGCGTGAGAGCCCGAGCGGGGACAGCTGGGCGGTCACGGCATCGAGCAGAGCGGTGCCGACGCCCGCGCCACGAGATGACGGGTCGACGTAGACATCGCACAGCCAGGCGAACGTCGCCTGGTCGGTGACCACGCGCGCGTACCCGACCTGCTCGCCGGAGTCGTCGTACGCGCCGAAGTTGAGCGAGTGCTCGATCGACCGCTCGACGACCTCGCGGGTCCGGCCGAGCGACCAGTACGCGTCCTCGGACAGCCAGCGGTGGATCCGGGCGACGTCGAGTCGGCTCGGGTCGGTGGAGACCCTCACGACCTGGTGGCCGGCCGGACCTGCTTGCCGTGGGAGGGCCGCTCCGCGGACAGCCCCTCGAGGAAGCTGTTGGCCCAGGCCACCACGTCATGGGAGAGGACCGTCTTGCGCATCGCCTTCATCCGGCGGCTGGTCTCCTTCTCGTCGGCCCGACAGGCCTCCAGCAGCGCCGTCTTCATGCCGTTGATGTCGTAGGGGTTCACCAGCCAGGCCTGCCGCAGCTCACTGGCCGCCCCGGCGAACTCCGAGAGCACCAGTGCGCCGCCATCGTCGAAGCGACACGCGACGTACTCCTTCGCGACCAGGTTCATGCCATCGCGGTAGGGCGTCACCACCATGACGTCGGCGGCCCGGTAGAGCGCCGCCATCTCCTCCCGCGGGTACGAGGAGTGGAGGTAGGAGATCGCAGGTCTGCCGATCCGCCCCAGGTCGCCGTTGACGCGTCCGACCAGGCGGTCGATCTCGTCACGCAGGATGCGGTACTGCTCCACCCGCTCCCGCGAAGGTGTCGCCACCTGGACGAACACGGCCTGCTCGACGTCGATGTGCCCGTCGACGATGAGCTCGCTGAACGCGCGAAGCCGCGCGTGGATGCCTTTGGTGTAGTCCAGCCGGTCGACGCCGAGGAAGATCTTCTTCGGTTCGCCCAGGGCCTCCCGGATCGCCATCGCCCGCTTGCCGACGGCATCGGAGCGGGCCAGGTCCTCGAAGCCCGCGGCGTCGATCGAGATCGGGAATGCCGACGCCTTCACGGTCCGGCCGTCGGGCAGGTAGACCAGGTCGCGGTGGGTCGTGTGGCCCACACGCTGGCGCACCAGCCGCACGAAGTTCTGGGCTCCGCCGGGGAGCTGGAAGCCCACCAGGTCGGCCCCGAGCAGCCCCTCGAGGATCTGCCGACGCCAGGGAAGCTGCTGGAACAGCTCGTTGGGCGGGAACGGGATGTGCAGGTAGAAGCCGATCCTGAGGTCGGGACGGAGCTCGCGCAGCATCTGTGGCACCAGCTGGAGCTGGTAGTCGTGCACCCAGACCGTCGCCCCCTTGCCCGCCACGTCCGCCGCCCGTTCGGCGAATCTCTGGTTGACGGTCACGTAGGAGTCCCACCACTCGCGGTGGAACTCCGGCTTGGCGACCACGTCGTGGTAGATCGGCCACAGCGTCCCGTTGGAGAACCCCTCGTAGAACTCCTCGATCTCCTGGGCCGTGAGCGACATCGGGACCAGCGACATCCCGTCGTCCTCGAACGGCTTCAGGTCGCCGTCGGTGCCACCCGGCCAGCCGATCCAGGTGCCGTTGTTGGAGCGCATCACCGGTTCCAGGGCGCTCACCAGCCCGCCGGGCGAGCGCCGCCAGCTGATCGAACCGTCGTCCTCCTCCACGCGGTCGACGGGCAGCCGGTTGGCGACGATGACGAGGTTCGCGGCTTTGGGCACGTGCTCACTCTATGCGGGATACGGGACGCCCTGATCGGGCTACCCCGACAGCAGGTGTCGGGCTGGCAGGATGGTCCGGGCCCGGCCGCGCGACCACCATGGCAGGCATGAGCCAGATCCTGAGAGCACCCATGACGACCCAGCCGACGACCGCGCCTACCCCCGCGTCAGACCCGGCCCGACCCACCGTCGTGCGGCGGGTCCTGCTCGAGTCCGGCTACAACCTCTCCGCGTTCGTGCTGGCCGTGCCGGCTTTCGTGCTGACCGTGACGAACCTGTCGCTCGGGCTCGGCCTCGCGATCCTGGTCGGCGGTGTGCTGCTGCTGACCCTGGCGGTCATGGTCGCCCGCGGCTTCGCCCGGCTCGAGCGGGCCCGGCTGCGCACGATGCTGGGCCGCCGCGCGGCGACGCCGGCGTACGTCTGCGCCCGTGAGGGAGCGGGATTCTGGCGGCGGTCGCTGACGCCGCTGCGCGATCCGCAGTCGTGGCTCGACGTCCTCTGGTGCCTGGTCGGGCTGGTGACCGGGACGATCGCCTTCGTGGTGACGGTGGTCTGGTGGGCGGTCGCCGCCGGTGGGCTCACCTATTGGTTCTGGCAGATGTTCATCCCCTACGACCCGACGGACGACACCACGTTGGCCGAGCTCATCGGCTTCGGCGCAGGTCGCGGCCCGGAGATCGTGCTCAACCTGGTGCTGGGCGCGGTCGCGATGCTGACGCTGCCGCTGGCGGTGCGGTTCGCGGCGGTTTGCCACGCGTCGCTCGCGTCGGTGCTGCTGAGCAGCCGGGCGGAGCTCCAGGAGCAGGTCGACCGCGTCGAGGCCGGCCGCGACGCCTTCCGGGCCGCGGAAGCCGAGTCGCTCCGCCGGCTCGAGCGCGACATCCACGACGGGCCGCAACAGCGACTGGTCCGGCTGACGATGGACCTCGGTCGCGCCCGCCGCCAGCTCGAGCACGACCCGGAGCGGGTCGGCGAGACCCTCGACGCGGCGTTGCTCCAGGCTCGCGAGACCGTTGACGAGCTGCGCTCGCTCGCCCGAGGCATCGCGCCCCCGCTCCTGGCCGACCGCGGATTGCGGGTCGCGCTCGACGAGCTGCTGGTCCGCAGCGTGGTGCCGGTCGAGCCGCACCTCTCGCTGCCCGACCGGCTGGCCCCGCACGTCGAGACCGGCGTGTACTTCGTGGTGGCCGAGGCGCTCACCAATGTCGCCAAGCACAGTGAGGCCGGCCGGGTGTCGGTCGAGGTGCGCGAGGACGTCGCAGCCACCGGTCGACCGGGCGTGGTCGTCCGGGTCGAGGACGACGGCGTCGGGGGCGCCCATCCGTCGAAGGGCAGCGGCCTGGCCGGTCTCCAGCAGCGGGTCACCGGCCTGGACGGCACGTTCGACCTGACGTCGCCCCCCGCCGGCCCGACAGTGCTGACGGTCTGGCTGCCCACGGGAGCCGCATGAGGATCGTCGTCGCGGACGACTCGCTGCTGCTCCGCGAGGGGCTGCAGCTGCTGCTCGCCGAGGCCGGCCACGAGGTGGTCGCCTCGGTGGGCGACGGCCCGGCCTACGCCGCGGCGGCGCTGGCACACCGTCCCGACGTGAGCGTGGTCGACGTCCGGATGCCGCCGAGCCACACCGACGAGGGGCTGCGGGCTGCGGTCGACGTGCGCGCGGCCTGGCCGGGCGCCCCGATCATGGTCCTCTCCCAGTACGTCGAGGTCTCCTATGCCGACGATCTGCTCGCGGCGGGGGAGGGCGGCGTCGGCTATCTGCTGAAGGACCGGGTCAGCGACCTCGATGACTTCCTGACGGCGCTGGTCACCGTCGCCGAGGGCGGCACCGTGCTCGACCCGCTCGTCGTCCAGCAGCTGATGACGCGGCGCCGCGACCCGCTGGAGGGGCTGACACCCCGCGAGCGGGAGGTGCTTGCGCTGATGGCCGCCGGCCGGTCGAACGCGGCCATCGCAGAGGCGCTCGTGGTGACCCTGGGTGCGGTCGAGAAGCACACCCAGCGGATCTTCGCCAAGCTCGGCCTGATGCCCGACGAGGCCGCGCACCGTCGGGTCCTCGCCGTGGTGCGATACCTGCGTGCCGGCTGAGGACTCCCGCGCCGGGGTTTCGTCCGGGTTCGCGATCGGCCTCCGCGACTCGCGCGGAGCGAATGACATCGTTGTGGTTCGTCACCTACAGTTGCCCCGACACCAGCACCAACTTCGGGGAGAAAGCCTCATGGACGCCGCGAATGCCCGCTACGGCCAGGGCCATGACGACGCGACGGGTCCGCAGCTGAGCGACCGCGACCGCGAGATTCTCGAGTTCGAGCGCCAATGGTGGAAGTACGCCGGCGCGAAGGAGACCGCGGTCCGCGAGAAGTTCGACATGTCCTCGACCCGTTACTACCAGGTGCTCAACGCCCTCATCGACCGTCCGGAGGCCCTGGAGGCCGACCCGCTCCTGGTCCGCCGCCTGCGTCGGCTGCGGGCGGCTCGCCAGCGGCAGCGCTCAGCCCGTCGACTCGGTTTCGAGCTCTAGGCCGTGCGCGCGCGCAACGAGCGCGGGGTGGTCTTCCCCTCGCCGGTGGTGATGCTCAGCGTCGTGGCGGTTGCCATGGCCGGGGTGGCCTACGTCGCGACCCAGTCCGAGGCGCCCCCCGAGCACGAGGTCACCACTGTCGCGCAGCCCGAGAAGGCACAGCCAACCGAGACGGCACCCCCGCGACAGAAGATCCCCCACGACAAGGCGCCCGCGATCAAGAAGGCCGAGCCCGTGGTCGAGCGCGGCAAGGTCTACGTCGAGGTCTACAACAACTCCGGCATCACCGGGCTGGCGGGCAGCACCGCCGCGCAGGCCTCCGGCGCCGGATGGCAGGTGGTCGCCACCGACAACTGGTACGGCACGATCCCCACCTCGACCGTCTACTACCCCGAACGGCTCGAGGCCGCGGCCAAGGTCCTGGCGCTCGACCTGGGCATCAGCCGGGTCATGCCCGCGATCGATCCGATGGATCTCGACCGGCTGACCGTCATCCTCACCGCAGACGCCGCCTGACACCGCTCCGGCCCCGCCGGGCAGCGTGAAAGGCTCTCCGTCATGGAGTTCACGTCGTCCTCGGGCCAGGAGCGGTACGACGCGTTCGTCGCGGCGGCCTCCACGTCCATCGTCGGGCTCGACTTCGACGGGACCCTGGCGCCGATCGTCGACGACCCCGCCGACGCCCGCATCCACCCCGAGGCCGCCGACGTGCTCGTCGAGCTCGCCGACGTGGTCTGCGCGATCGCCGTGATCACCGGCCGCCCGGCGCGTCAGGCGCTGGCCCTCGGGGAGCTCGACACCGTGGGCAATGCGCTGGGCGACTCCGGCAAGGAGCTCTACCTCTTCGGTCAGTACGGCAACGAGCGGTGGAGCTCGACCAACCGCCGGATCGTCTCGCCGCGCCCGCCGCGCGGGCTGGCGACGTACCTCGGCGCCCTCCCCAAGGTGCTGCGGCGGCTCGACGCAGCCGACGCGTTCGTGGAGGAGAAGGGCCTCGCGGTCGCCGTCCACACGAGGCGGTTGCCCGATCCCGCCGCGGCGTTCGACCGTCTGCTGCCCGAGCTCGAGAAGCTGGCCGAGCAGACCGGACTGGTGGTCGAGCCCGGCCGGCAGGTGATCGAGGCTCGCGCAGGGGGGACCGACAAGGGCGAGGTGGTCCGCAACCTGGCCGAGAAGCTCCCGGTCGGCGGCTTCCTCTTCGCCGGCGATGACCTCGGCGACGTGGAGGCCTTCGACGCCGTCGCCGAGCTCCGCGAACAGGGACTGCCCACCCTCCTGGTCTGCTCGGGCTCGGAGGAGCAGCGCGCCCTCGCCGCCCGCGCCGACCTGGTCGTCGACGGACCCGACGGCATCCTTGCGTTCCTGCGCCAGCTCACCTCTGACGCCCAGTCCGGATAGTCCCTGACGCTTCGGTTGCCTTAGGGCCCGTTGAGCAACCAGAACGTCCGGGACTATCGCGGGGCGCCCACCATGCGGACCCAAGGTTCATCACTTGAGACAGAGCCCGTAGGGTTTCCGAACAGCTCATCAAGAGGGACTGAGGGACCGGCCCGCTGAAGTCCCGGCAACCGCCACGAGCTCGTCCGGGAGTCAGCCCCGGCGGTCGTGGAGACGGTGCCAATTCCGGCCCACGGCGAGAGCCGCCGCGGGGAAGATGAGGAGGAATCCTTGACTGCCGTGACTTCCCAGGCCCAGACGGTCGATCAGTCTGTCGACCGGGCACCCGCACAGCCCGCCCTGCGTGAGGGTGCCTTCGGCCATGCCGCCGCCCTGTCCTGCCGCGAGTGCGGGCACCGAATAGACCTCGGCCCCCACTACGCGTGCCCGGAGTGCTTCGGACCGCTCGAGATCGCCTACGACTTCCCGGCCGTGACCGCGCAAGAGATCGAGGCCGGTCCCCGCAACATCTGGCGGTACAAGGCCCTGCTCCCGGTTCCCGACGACATCGAGGACAGCCCCAACACCGAGCCGGGCTTCACCCGCCTGCTGAAGGCGAACAACCTCGGCCGCGAGCTCGGCATCGACAACCTCTGGGTGAAGGACGACTCCACCAACCCCACCAACTCCTTCAAGGACCGCGTGGTGGCCTGCGCCCTCAGCGCGGCCCGCGAGTTCCACAGCAAGGTCTTCGCGTGTCCGAGCACCGGCAACCTCGCCAACGCCGTGGCGGCCGCTGGCGCCCGGGCCGGGATCAAGACCGTCGTGTTCATCCCCGCCGACCTCGAACGTCCCAAGCAGGTCAACTCCGCCGTCTACACCGACTCGCTGGTGGCGGTCAACGGCAACTACGACGACGTGAACCGGCTGGCCTCGGAGATCGCGGGCGAGGAGGACGGGTGGGCGTTCGTCAACGTCAACGTCCGTCCCTACTACGCCGAGGGGTCCAAG
The DNA here is from genome assembly GCA_045806805.1 of Nocardioides sp. Taxonomy (GTDB): domain Bacteria; phylum Actinomycetota; class Actinomycetes; order Propionibacteriales; family Nocardioidaceae; genus Nocardioides. The sequence continues at coordinate 6,853 of JBJMIQ010000246.1, forward strand.
ACCCTCGGCTTCGAGATCGCCGAGCAGCTCGGCTGGCGGTTGCCGGACCAGATCGTGATCCCGGTCGCCTCGGGTGCCCAGCTGACCAAGGTGGACAAGGCCTTCAGGGAGCTGATCGAGCTCGGTCTGGTCGAGGAGAAGCCCTACCGCGTGTACGGCGCCCAGGCGACCGGCTGCTCGCCGGTGGCCACGGCCTTCAAGGAGGGCCAGCAGGTCGTGCGCCCGGTCCGTCCGGACACGATCGCCAAGAGCCTGGCCATCGGCAACCCCGCCGACGGCGTCTACGTGCTCGACATCTGCCGCCGCACGGGCGGGGCCGTCGAGGACGTCAGCGACGACCAGGTGCGTGCGGGGATCTTGCTGCTCGCCCGCACCGAGGGGATCTTCACCGAGACCGCCGGAGGCACCACCGTCGGCGTGCTCAAGAAGCTCGTCGAGACCCGCCAGCTCGACCCCACGCTGGAGACGGTCGTGATCAACACCGGCATGGGCCTGAAGACCCTCGACGCGGTCGCCGACCAGGTCGGAGCCGCGGTGACCATCGACCCGTCGTACGGTGCCTTCGTGGCAACCGGCCTGGCCTGAGGAGTGAGATGAGCGTTTCCGTCCGCATCCCCACCATCCTCCGCACCTACACCGACGGCGAGTCGGAGGTGAGCGCCGAGGGCGACACCCTGGCTGCCGTCCTCGACGACCTCGACAGCCACTACTCGGGCATCAAGGGCCGGGTCCTCGACGAGGGCGGAGAGCTGCGCCGGTTCGTGAACGTCTACGTCGGCAACGACGACGTCCGGTTCCTCGAGAACCTCGACACGCCCACCCCCGACGGCACGCAGATCTCGGTGATCCCAGCCGTGGCCGGGGGCTGACGGGGGCGGTCAGCCCACGGCCACGTGGTGGTGCCCGGGTGCCGGCGTCTCGTCCAGGCCGCCCAGGTCGAACATCGCCAGGCCGCTACCTCCGACGCCGATCGCCGCGATCGCGACGACGGCAACCACCCCCAGCTTGCCGGCGTGGGGCGACGCGGGGGCACGTCGCATCCACGCCGGCGAGCTGAGCAGGAGGACGGCTGCCGCGAGCGTCACGAGATCGAGCACGCCGACGGCCCCGTCCGCGAGACCGATCGACTTCAGGACCCCTCCCAGCTGGTTGCCGGTCAGGTGGGCCCAGGCCCACACGGCGGGGAGCGCGGTCGCAATCGCCGCGGCGGCGATCCAGGTCGACCGCCCGGGCCGTGACATGGCCTGCTGGGCGACCAC
>JBJMIQ010000247.1:0-4524 GCA_045806805.1 Nocardioides sp.
GTCCAGCTCGGCATGCAACCGCTCGACGGCGTCGAAGACGCTGCCGCCGGGCATCGGGACGCCCGCCGCGCGGGTGAGGACCGGTCGTAGGGCCTTGACCACACGCTGCTGGACCGGGAAGACCCGTTGCATGTACCAGCCCAGCGCCTCGGGGAGGGCCAGCAGCCGCAGGGTCTCGGCGGTCGGGGCGCAGTCGACGACGATGGCGTCCCACTCCCCGGACAGCGCATGGAGCCGGAGCTCGAGCAGCGCGAGCACCTCCTCGGCGCCCGGGATCACCGTCATCTCCTCAGCGGCGATCGGGTCCACCCCGGCCACGTCCAGCACCGAGAGCAGGTAGCCCTGGATCTCCGACCAGGACTGCTCGAAGCGCAGCTGCGCGTCGACCTGCTGGACGAAGAGGTTGTCAGCCACAGGCGTCGGGTCGGAGCCGACGGGGGTGCCGAACGCGTCGGCCAGTGAGTGGGCCGCGTCCGTGGACAGCACCAGGGTCCGCTGTCCGCGAGCGGCGGCGAGCGCGGACGTACCCGCTGCGATCGTCGACTTGCCGACGCCGCCCTTGCCGGTGAAGAGGAGAATGCGCACTGACCGGCTCAGAGTGACTCGACGCGCTTCTTGAGACCCTTCAGCGCGGTGTCGATGAGGATTTTCTCGCCCTTGCGCTTGAGCATCCCGATGAGCGGGATCGACACGTCGAGGGCCAGACGGTAGGTGACCTCGGTGGAGCCATCACCGAGGTCGCGCAGGACGTAGGCGCCGTCGAGGGACCGCAGCATCTTGCCGGACACCAGGCTCCAGGTGACCTGCTCGTCGCCCTTCCACTGGTAGGCAAGGGTGTACTCGTCGCGGATCGGCGAGACATCGAGGACGAAGAAGACCTGGTCGGCCCAGCCGTCGGCGCCCTCGGCCACGACCTCGGCCTTCTGCACGCCCTTGGCCCACTCGGGGTAGGAGTCGAAGTCGCCGATCACGGCCATGATCGCCGCCGGCTCGGCGTTCACGACGATCGAGGAGGTGGTCTGTTCGGCCATTTCGCGAGGGTACCGGACCTGCGCGTCCACCACGGACCCCGGTAACCTGCCGCGCATCGACCTACGGAGGCCCCACGGAGGCGCTTGTGCGTGAGTACTCCACGCCCCTGACGATCGCGGTTCCCCGCACCGGGAACCTCACCGACGACGTTGTGACCAACGCTCGGGAGGCCGGCGGGGGCGTGGCGTTCAGCCGACGGTCCGGAAGTGGCTGGCAGGACGTGACGGCTGCCCGGTTCCTCGGTGAGGTCAGCGCCGTGGCCAAGGGCCTGATGGCCGCCGGAATCGAGCCGGGTGACCGAGTCGCCCTGATCTCCCGAACTCGCTACGAGTGGACCCTGGTCGACTATGCGATCTGGTTCGCCGGAGCGGTCACGGTGCCGCTCTACGAGACCTCGTCCGCCGACCAGATCGGCTGGATCCTTCGTGACTCAGGGGCACGCGCCGTCCTGGCCGAGGGCAAGGGGCACCTCGCCCGGATCGCGGAGGTCCGCGGGGACCTGGAGCAGCTCAACCACGTGTGGGCGTTCGAGGACAACGCGATCGACGTGCTCACCCGGCTGGGCGCGGACATCTCCGACGACGACCTGGAGAAGCGGCGAACCACGGCGACACCGCTCGACCTGGCCACGCTGATCTACACCTCGGGGACCACGGGTCGACCGAAGGGCTGCATGCTCACCCACGGGAACTTCATGTTCGAGCTCGCGGTCGCCGTCGACGAGCTCGACGAGCTGTTCGCCGAGGACGGCTCGACCCTGCTCTTCCTGCCCCTGGCCCACGTCCTGGCCCGGATCGTGCAGGTGGGCTGCGTCCGGTCCCGCACCCGGATGGCGCACAGCGCCGACATCAAGACCCTGGTCCCCGACCTGGCGGCCTACCGCCCGACGTTCGTCCTCGCCGTGCCGCGCATCTTCGAGAAGATGTTCAACACCGCGTCCCAGCGCGCCACGGCCGACGGCCGCGGCCGGATGTTCGACCGCGCCGCAGAGACCGCGATCGCCTGGTCGCGCGGGCTGGACCGGGGCGGACCGTCACTGGCGGTGAGAGCGCGGCACGCGGCGTACTCCCGGCTCGTCTACGGGCGGTTGCGCGCCTCGCTGGGCGACGCCTGCCGCTACGCCGTCTCGGGAGGCGCCCCGCTGGGCGACCGCTTGGGGCATTTCTACCGGGGGATCGGGCTGACCGTGCTCGAGGGTTACGGCCTGACCGAGACCACGGCCGCGATCACGGTCAACACCCCCGAGGCGCACAAGGTCGGGACGGTCGGCCGTCCGCTGCCCGGCACCACCGTCCGGGTGGCCGACGACGGTGAGCTGATGTGCCGGGGCGGCCAAGTCTTCGCCGGCTACTGGAACGACGAGACCTCCACTGCCGAGGTGCTCGAACGGGATGGGTGGCTGCACACCGGCGACGTCGGCGAGGTCGACGACGAGGGCTTCGTCAGGATCACGGGCCGCAAACGCGAGATCCTGGTGACCGCGGGTGGAAAGAACGTCGCCCCGGCAGTCCTCGAGGACCGGCTTCGGGCCCACCCGCTCGTGAGCCAGTGCCTGGTCGTCGGCGACGGACAGCCGTTCATCGCGGCGCTGGTGACCCTCGACCCCGAGGCTGCAGCCGAGTGGGGTGCGGCCCACAACAGGTCCCGGCGGGTGGCCGATCTCGCGGACGACCCTGACCTCAGGGCCGAGATCGCCGCCGCCGTCGAGGACGCCAACCAGGCGGTCTCCAGGGCGGAGTCGATCCGGAAGTTCACGATCCTCGACCACGACTGGACCGAGGAGGGCGGCCAGCTGACGCCCAGTCTGAAACTCAAGCGCAGCGTCGTGCTGCGCGAGTGCCGCGACGAGATCGCCGACCTCTACCCGGCCTGAGTCGCGAAGCGGCTCCGCGTTCCTTTACCACTCATTTGCACAAAATGCCCCCACGGAGACGACCTTTCTCCTACAGTTACAGGGCGCTCGTCGGTGTCTCGGGGACTCGGGGAACTCGATGTCGCATCAATTCATCCAGAGGATCAGGCCGACTTGGCGACCCTTCGTACAGGTCGGCCGCTGACACACCGAAGGGCTGGTAGTCGATGAACCGCCGGACCATCCTGCTGCTTGCGGCCGCGCTCGTCGCTGCCCTGGGGACGGCGCTCGTCTTCCTCTACGTCAAGGGAGCCGACAACCGCGCCGAGGAACGTTTCGACACCGTCGAGGTGCTGCGCGCCGTGTCGACGATCGAGAAGGGCGAGAGCATCGACGACGCCGCGGCGAGCGGAAAGCTCGCCCTGCAGCCGGTCGCACGTGCCGACCTCCTGCCCAACTACCAGACCAGCACCGAGGATCTCGACGGCCTCGCCGCGACCACCACGATCTACCCAGGAGAGCAGATCGTCTCCGACAAGTTCGGTCAGGCTGCCGAGGCGCTCGCGGCCAAGTCAGCGCTCGACGTGCCGAAGGACGACATCGCCATCTCCGTCAACCTGACCGACCCCGGCCGCGTGGCCGGCTTCCTCAACCCGGGCTCGGAGGTGGCCGTGTTCTTCACGGGCACCCCCCAGACCGGCACTTCCTTCTCGCGGCTGCTGCTGCCGAAGGTGACCGTGCTCGGAGTCGGTTCGACCACGACGACGACCAAGACGACCACGACACCCGAGGGCGCGCAAACGACGGCGGAGATCCCGCAGACGCTGCTGACGTTGTCGGTCTCGAAGGAGGAGGCCGAGAAGGTCACCTTCGCTGCCGCCAACGGCGAGGTTGTCCTCGGCCTCCGCACTCCCGACAGCAACGTGAAGTCCGGCAAGGGCATCACCTTCGACAACGTCTTCGAGTGAGGTGCCATGCCAGTCGTTGTTGACCAGGATCCCGAGACCCTCTCCCTGCTGTTGAAGGCCGTGCCCTCGGGCGGCCACGGCATCGAGTTCCCCGACCGCCTCCAGGCGTGGCTGGTCAACCGGCCCGAGGAGTACGTCGTCGTGCTCGGACCGCACGTCGGCGTCGCAGAGGCGCTGGCACTCGCCGACGGCATGCGTCTGACCCGCCCGGCCACCAGCGTCGTCCTCGTGCGCGACGAGGTCGACGCCATGGTGCTGCGCGAGGCGATGCAGGCCGGTGTGCGCGACGTCGTACAGTCCGGAGATCCGGATGCGATCACCGATGCGGTCGACCGCGCCTACCAGCTCTATGTGGCGCTGCGCGGGCCCGGAGGCGCCATCCACACCGGACGCATCCTGACCGTGTTCTCGCCCAAGGGCGGGGTCGGCAAGACCACGATGGCGGTCAACCTCGCCCTCGCACTCACCGATCGTGGCGCCCGCAAGGTGTGCCTGGTCGACCTTGACCTCGCCTTCGGTGACGTGGCGATCACGCTGCAACTGTTTCCGAGCCACTCGATCGAGCACGCGATCGGGTCCGAGGACGACCTGGACGCACCCATGCTCAACTCGCTGCTCACGCGCTACCAGGACTCGCTGAAGGTGCTCGCGGCGCCCAGTCACCCCGACGTA
>JBJMIQ010000248.1:0-10563 GCA_045806805.1 Nocardioides sp.
CGCGGAGCAACGTCCTTCTTCGACCCTCCTCCTGCCCTGTGACCGCGTCAATGGCCCGGATGGCAGCCCGGGCGACCACCCCGATGACGGTCGTGATCACGGTCGGATGACAACGTGCTGGTGACGGAGATGTCGCCCCCAGGCCGACTGGGCGCGGCGGCTTTGGACGTGTCGCGGACGCTGTGCACGCGGCGTACCACGTGCGAACCGTCCAGAACACGTGGGAAGTCGCGCGGGCGCGCCGGCCTTGCAAGGCGTATGGACGGTTTGCACACGGCGTACCACGTGCCAACCGTCCAGGACACGTGGGAAGTCGCGCGGGCGCGCCGGCCTTGCGAGGCGTATGGACGCTTTGCACGCGGGCGTACCACGTGCGAACCGTCCACAGGACGGGGGAAGCCGAGGAGACCGGGCCGGCCACCGGTCCCCGCCCCTGAAGCGGGGCTCGCTGCTGACCGCGCTTCGTCGCCCCCAGCCACGCCAGGTCAGTGCGCGGACACGGGGTCGCGGTGGCGGTACCACGCGAGTGTGGTGTCGAGCGCGTCGTCGAGCGGTGTGGAGTGGTCGCCGAACGAGGTGCGGAACTCGGTGTCGTCGACGACCCACGGGTCGGTGAACTGGTAGAGGGTGTGCCGGTACTCGCGCATCTCGGGCTTGATGACGCCGACCGCGCGCAGCGTCCAGGACCCTGCTGCGAGCACCTTCGGCTGGTGGCCTGCGGCCCGGTAGACGTGCTCGATGATCTGGCGGGTGGTTCGGGTCTCGGCGACCGGCAGGTGCCAGACGCGGCCGGTCGTGCCGGGAGCGGTGCCGAGGGTGATCAGCCCCGCGGCGACGTCGGGCGTGAACGAGTAGCTGTGCGGCTGGCCGGGATCGCCCATGACCTGGGCGGTCTTCCCGGTCAGCGCCGTGCCGAACACGGTCTCGCCCAGCGCCGACCGCGTGGCGCCGGGTCCGAAGTAGTCCGAGGCGCGGCCGACGGCTACTTCCACGTGCCCGGCACGGTGCGCTTCCAGCAGCTCCTCGGTCATCGCGGCCCGCGTCGCGGACTTGGCGGAGGTGGGGTGCGCGGCCATCGTCTCTACCAGCCGCCGACCGCGCGGTGGCCCGTAGGCGTAGAGGTTGTCGAGCACGACCAGCCGCGCACCCGCGGCCGTGGCGCCGGCGATCACCCCGCGTTGCAGCGGCGGGAACTCCTCTGCCCACCGCGCGTAGCTCATCGCATTGAGACAGAAGTAGACGACGTCGGCGCCGGCGCACGCGGACGTGGTGAACGCGGGGTCGGCGGCGTCGCCGGCAACCAGGTCCGCGCCGGGAAGCGGGCTGCCTCCGCTGCGGTTGACGGCGACGACCGCGTCGCCACGGGTGACGAGCTGTTCGACGAGCGGGCGGCCCACCTGGCCGGTGCCGAAGACGACGTGCCGGTTCATGGAGTGCCTCTTCCCGTGCTGGCGTGCGGGTCGCTCACCGCGACGAGGTCCGCGCTCACCTGCCAGAGGCGGGCCGCGGTGAGTTCGTCATGGCTGCGTTTCGACGACCTTCTGGGCTTGCTGTTGGCGAAGTACCGGCCGGTGACGTGCTCCAGCTCCGGTGCGGAAGCCACGTGGATCGACGTTGCGGCGCCCCTCGCGGGCGACCGCATGAACGGCCGGATGAACGGGACCAGCCATCGCTGAGCACGCGCGGGGTCCTCGGCTCCGAAGGCGGTACGTACGACCCCGGGGTGGAGCGCGTTCGCGGTGACCGAGGTGCCGCGCAGCCGCCGAGCCAGCTCGTAGGTGAACAGGACGTTGGCGAGCTTGGACTGGTTGTAGGCACGGGCACCCGAGTACGACCGCTCGCCCTGGAGATCGTCGAACTCGATGTGCCCCAGCGCTTGGGCGTTCGAGGCGACCATCACCACACGGGCAGTCCCGGCCTGCTGCTGCAGCCGGTCCAGAAGGAGAAGGGTGAGCAGGAACGGCGCCAGATGGTTGACGGCGAAGGTGCGCTCGAGACCGTCCGTGGTGACGTGGCGGGTGTTCCAGTAGCCCCCGGCGTTGTTGACCAGCACATCGATCCGGGTCAGCCGCCGGAGTGCTTCAGCCGCCAGTCGTCGTACCTCGATCTGGGCGGACAGGTCGCCCACGAAGACGTCCACCCGCTGACCACCGGCGTCCTCGATCTCGCCGGCCGCGTCCTGAGCACGGCGCTCGTCACGGCCGACGATCGCGACGTGCGCCCCCAGGTGCGCCAGACCCACGGCGGTCGCCCTGCCGATGCCGCCGGTGCCCCCGGTGACCAGCACCGTGCGTCCGGTCATCGGTCCGTCGTGGATCTCCTTCATGCTCGCTCCTTCGCGTCTGCTCGGTGACTCCTCGGTCGGCGGTCGGACGAGTCCTCGCCGCTACTTGACCTCGGCTCTGGTCACGAAGCCGAGCCCGACGGCGAGCGGGATCACCATCCAGATCACGCCGGTGACCGCGATGTTCGCCCACTGCTCGCCGGTGAGGGAGCCGTCGAGCGCGAGCAGGGGGCCCTGGGCGAAGGTGACGTCGACCCACGGCCGGAGGTCCTTGAACCACGCTTGGTTGGTGGCCAGGATCAGGAAGATCGTGGGCAGCAGGAACGAGTACACGAAGTACGCCGCGACGGCGGCCGCCGAGGCGCGGATGAGAATGCCGAGCATGAACCCGATCAACAGGCCGAGCACGCTCCCCAGGAGGAAGAGCAAGAACTCGGTCAGGGTCACGTTCCACACCAATGAGGCGCTGGTGACGGAGGCAGCGAGGAGGTTGCCGAGCGCGCCGATGGCGAACGCCAGCAGCACCGAGACGACACCTACGACCACCGACGAGATCGCCTTGGCGGTGACGATCCGGTGCCGGTGCGGGACCAGCGTGAACGTCGTGAGGCCGCTGCGTTGGCTCCATTCGCCGGTCACCGACAAGAGTGCGACCAACGGCAGGAGGACAGCCATCGGGAACCCGATGGCCGAGACGAACGTGGAGTAGGTGATCTCCTGGTTGGGGGCCCACAAGATGACCGCGCCGGTCGCCAGCAGGGCGGTGATGGCGATGCTCGCCATCAGCCAGAACCCGGAGCGGGTGTCGAGCATCTTGCGGAGCTCGACCTGCGTGATCCGGGTCAGCGGGATCCGGTGGATCACCGGAGCCGGTGCGCGGTAGTTCTCTGCCGCGATCGTGGTCATGTCGCTGCTCCGTCTCGCTGAGAGGTGGCGGTGAGCTCGAGGAACATGTCCTCCAGGCCGGCGTCGGCGGTGCGGAGCTCGGTGAGGGCGACGCCGGCCTCGAGTGCCACCTTCCCGACCAGCGGCGGCTCCACATCCGTCCGCAGGGCGCCGTCCTCGGACATGTTCGCGGCGATCCCGAGCTCGCCCAGCGCACGCTCCAGCCTGGCGAGGTCTGCCGCGCGTACGACGGTGCCTGCGGCGTGGAGCAGCTCGGTCTTGGAGCCGCGGGAGACGATGCGGCCGTTGCCGATCATCACGATGTCATCGGCGATGACCTCGATCTCGTGCAGCAGGTGCGAGGAGAGCAGCACGGTGCCGCCGCGGTCGGCGTAGCCGCGGAGCAGGTCGCGCATCCAGCGGATACCGGCCGGGTCGAGGCCGTTGGCGGGCTCGTCGAGGATCAGCACCTCGGGGTCGCCGATCAGCGCCGTGGCGATGCCGAGCCGCTGCCGCATCCCCAGGGAGTAGTCCCGGAGCCGTCGGGACGCCTCGGTGGGCGTCAGGCTGACGACCTCCAGCATCTCGTCCACGCGGTTCCGAGGAAGGCCCATGAACTGTTGGGCGATCGTGAGGATCTCGCGACCGGTGCGACCGGCGTGCTGGGCGGAGGCGTCGAGGAGTACGCCGACCTCGAGTCCAGGGTTGGGCAGGTCGATGTAGTGACGTCCGGAGATCGTCACGGTCCCCGACGTGGCGCGGGTCAGGCCGACCATGATCCGCATCGAGGTCGACTTCCCGGCTCCGTTGGGGCCCAGGAAGCCGGTCACGCGACCCGCCTGGGCGGTGAAGCTGACATCGTCGACTGCGACGAAGTCGCCGTACTTCTTGGTGACACTGTCGACGGTGATCATGGACTGAGCTCCTGCCGCGAGGGGAGCTGGTGAGGACCATTCATGGTGGTGCACCTCGTTCGGTTGCGGTGTGCTGTGCGGAAGTCGGGGCTGGTGGTGAGGCCGGCGGCTGTCGCCTGTTGCCCGGTCATGGTGTGCCTCTTGACCTGCGATCCCGAGAGCTGACTTGTGCAGCGCGACCGCATCGCGGAGCCGCGCCGTGGGGGCCCGGTCGGTAGGGCTACGTCGGCTGAACAGGGCTGACGCGCAGGTTCTGGACACATCGGCGAGCGAACCGGCTGTGGCCAGCGCGCCCGCCACCGAGGGCATACGACGAAACACGTATCGAGGAGTTCCTCGTTCGAGCGTAGGCGCGCTCGACCACCGGCGCATGACACGATCGACCCCCCCGTGCCGGCGGATCGCGGCCCCTGGAGAGCCTTCTGTCCGGACATCACCCGCTTCGGGGTCCCATTCGGCGCCACGGCGGCTGACTCGGGAGTGCAGACTCGGCCGCCGGAGGTTTGAAAACCGGGTCTGCACCCTGTCACCGAGGGTTGCGCCCGCCCGGGTAGCACGACAGAGCCAAAAGTCCTCGGCCGTCCGCACTTGGCGATCACACGCGCACAAGGAAAGAGGCCCGGAAAAGGGCCTCTGACCTGCTGCTTTACCTGGTGGGCGATACTGGGTTTGAACCAGTGACCTCTTCCGTGTCAAGGAAGCGCGCTACCACTGCGCCAATCGCCCGTGCTGGTGCATGTCGTTCGAGGTGGGTACGGGATTCGAACCCGTGTTGACGGATTTGCAGTCCGTTGCCTCGCCTCTCGGCCAACCCACCGTGGAGGCTAAAGGCCAACTCCGAGCGGACGACGAGGCTCGAACTCGCGACCTCAACCTTGGCAAGGTTGCGCTCTACCAACTGAGCTACGTCCGCCTGCAGCGACCCCGCGGGGCCAGGTGCGTGAGAACAGTAGCCGATGCCCCCATGGCCGCAAAATCCAACACTCGGGTATCCAGAGGCCGTCGTTTCGGGCGCTCATGGCCTCCTAGAGTGGGCTCATGCGCGCCTGGATGAACGGTGAACTCCTGGCCGACCCCGGCGCCCCTGCGGTGCTGCTGACCGACCACGGGCTGACGGTCGGCGACGGTGTCTTCGAGGCCATCAAGGTGGTCGACGGGGCGCCGTTCGCGCTCGGGGCTCACCTCGATCGGCTCGCCAGGTCCGCTGCCGGGATGGGTCTGCCCGTCGTCGACGACGCCGCGTGCCGCGCGGGCGTGGCCGCGGTGCTGGAGGGGCACGACCTCCCACTGGGACGGATCCGGATCACCTATACCGGCGGCCCCGCCCCGCTCGGTTCGGGCCGGGGCGACGAGCCGCCGACGCTGGTCGTGGTGGCCGACCGCATGGATGAGTGGCCGACGACAACCTCCGTCGCCACAGTGCCGTGGCCTCGCAACGAGCGGGGAGCGCTGGCCGGCCTGAAGACCACGTCGTACGGCGAGAACGTCGTGGCACTCGCGCGCGCGGCCTCGAAGGGGGCGAGCGAGGCCATCTTCGCCAATCTCGCCGGCAACCTCTGCGAGGGCACGGGGTCCAACGTGTTCTACGTCGTCGACGGCGAGCTGCGCACGCCCACCCTCGACAGCGGGTGCCTGGCGGGGATCACCCGGGCGCTCGTCCTGGAGTGGTACGGCGGCGTCGAGGTGGACGAGCCGCTCGAGGTCCTCGAGCGGGCCAGCGAGGTGTTCCTCGCGTCGACGACCCGGGACGTCCAGGCCGTGTCTCGCTGGGACGAACGGGAACTGACCGCGCCCGGCCCGGTGACCGAAGAGGTCTTGGACGTGTGGCGGAAGCGGGAGCCCGAGCTACTCGGACTCTGAGAGCCGCATCAGGTCGGCGATGATCGCGTCCACGTCGAAGTGGGCGGACTCGCTGCCGAACGGCACCATGGCCAGCGTCCGGGTGAGGAACCGGTAGAGCTCACGGGTGGAGGCCTGGGCCACGAACCGGCCGTCGGGGGAGTGGAACTCGAAGACCACAACCCCGCTGCCGTCGTCGTCCAGGCTCGGCCGGAGTCGCAGGTCGCCCTCGCCGGCCGGGTCGGTCAGGCCTTGCGCCAGGAGGGAGCGGCTCATGGCCCACCGGATGCCGGCCGCGCCGGAGCCGAAGGTGATCCACACGGCGAACGGGTCGCCACTGTCGTACTCGAACACCGCGTCCAGCTCGACGCTGCCGGCCCGGCTGTTGAGGCCGCGCAGCGTCACGTGCTGTTCCAGCACTGGCGAGATGGGCTGTGACGTCAACGTGGGCTCCCCGCGGATTGAGGTTGTCATGATTGTGACGTCGCAACCGGCTCCGTGTGACGCAAATCGGGAAACTCGCGAAAAGGTCGCGGAGGGGTCGTGGGCGCTCCCAGCGGAATGTGAGTCGGGCCCAGCCATGCGCTAGGGTTTCGCACCGCACAGCGAGGGGCGATTGGCGCAGTGGTAGCGCGCTTCGTTCACACCGAAGAGGTCACTGGTTCGAACCCAGTATCGCCCACCAAACCGAAGCAACCGGAGGCCCAGCGGGCCCCCGGCTGCGTCGTCGGAGCTTTCTCAATCGATCAGTTGGCGAGTCCGCCGGCCCGCTTTCCCAGGATCATGAACTTGCTGGTCTTCGCGACGACCTTGCCTCTCTTGGTCTGCAGGATCAGCGAGTTCCGCAAGGTGCCGCCCACGACCCTGGTCCGCCGGTTGCCGAAGCCCACGTATCCCTTGGGGGGATTGGCGGCCCGCAGGAAGTTGCGGATCTGGCCGCGGCGGCAGAACCCGTTTCCGACCAGCGCGCAGTTCCGGTCGAGGGTGCGGTCGACGTTGCGCTGTTCACTGGCAGAGATCGCACGGAACCCGACCCTTCCATACGGGGTGAACAGGACGTACTTGCCCTTGTGGGTGTGTCCCCTGATCCGCAGGCGGTCGAAGACGATGGGTCGCTGCCCGGCGAAGGCAGCTTCGAGCGCCATCTCGACGTCGATCGGCCCCTTGGGGGTGTGCAGAGTGGCGACCGCCATCCAGTAGAAGTTCTCACCATCCGGGGGGATCAGGGCACCCGCGTTCGCCCCTTGGCATCTGGCGGTCCCGTCCTCGCACAACCTGAGCGCTAGCCCCCGGACGTCCCGATAGAACGTCGGGAATCCGCGGTCGTCCTTCGGTCCGGCATCGCGTCGACTGACGACGCTGTAGGTCGGCACTGCCGCGGCGAGGACCAGGGCGACAACAGTGGCGGCGACCAGGGCCAGCAGCGTAGGCCGGCTTCTGTTCGATGTTCTTTTGAGGTGCACGGCTCTCCCTTCAGAACCGTCGGGGCCCCACCCCGGTCGAGTACGGCTCCCGACAGCCGAAGCCCACGGTGTAGGGCGACCGTCAACAACGTGAAAAAGGATTCAAGGGCCAGCCGTTTCTCGCCGAACTGGCCCGGGCGTGACGACTGGCCGGCATCCGAATGGGCGCCGGCCAGCCTCGGGTCGTGCTGGGATCACTGGGGCCGGAAGAACCTCTTGCCCATCACCGCGATCTGGTTGGTCTGGCCGATGGCACGTCCTCCGCTCGACACGATCATGTCGTTGCGCTCGGTGCCGCCCGTGACCAGCGTGCGACGCCCGCCGAAGCCGACGTACCCCTTGGGTGGGTTCGTGGATCGCAGGAAGTTGGTGATCATCCCGCTGCCGCAGGCTCCCCCGCGCTTCATGGCGCAGTTCCGGTCGATGGTGAAGTCCACGTTGCGCTGCTCGGCCGGGTCGATCGCCCGGAAGTTCGTGGTGCCATAGGGGTGGTCGAGGGTGTACGTGCCCGCCTCGTTGAGGTGGCCCCGGATCCGAAGTCGTTCGAAGACGATGGGGAGCCGACCGCGAGCGCCGCCGAAAGCGGCCTCGAGGGCGAGCGTGACGTCGAGTGGTCCCTGACTGGTGCGTATGTGGGCGGTGGCCATCCAGTAGAAGTTCTCGCCGCCCGGCGGGGTCAGCGCACGCCGGCCGGCTCTCTGGCACTGCGCCGTGCCGGTCTCACAGATCCGCAGCTTGAGGCCGCTGTTGTCCTGGTAGAACAGCGGGAAGCCCCTGTGGTCCAGCCTCCCGGTGCGGTGGGTGTTGATGCTGTTCGCTGGCGTGGCTGCCGCCACGAGGGCGGCAAGGATGGTGCCCAGAACCAGAAGCCGGAAGGCTTTCCGACTGCTCCTGGGTGTGAAATTGGCGTGCACGGCTCTCCCTTCAGAACCGTCGGGGCCCCACCCCGGTCGAGCGCGGCGCCCGACAGCCGTTTGGGCAACCGTCCACAAGGACCGTCAACAAGGTGAAAAAGCCGGCGCTGGTGGCTGTGACACCATCGCCGCGTGGCGATCAGAGCCGTGGTGTTCGACATCGGGAGTGTCCTGGAGATCATCGATGACACGGTGTTCCCCGGCGCCTGGCCCGCGCGCCTCGGACTGGACGACCGAGAGTTCTCTGTGCGCCTTGATGATCTTGGGGGAGACCCGGTCCTCGGCGAGGTGACGGAGGACGAGATCCGCACCCACTGGCAGCGATCGCTCGCACTCAGCGACGCACTGGTCGACGAGCTGATGGGCGACTACTGGCGCTGGTACGTCGGGGTCCTGGACGAGCCGCTGTTCGACTGGTTCGCGGCTCGGCGACCCGCCCAGCTCACAGGCATCCTCAGCAACTCGGGCCCGGGCGCCCGGGAGCGGGAGGCCTGCTGGCGTTTCGCCGACGTCACCGACGACATCGTGTACTCCCACGAGGTGGGGCTGAAGAAGCCTGACCCGGCGATCTACGCGCTGGCCCAGCGGCGACTTGGAGTGGAACCGGGAGAGATCCTGTTTCTCGACGACGTCGGCGGCCATGTCGAGGCAGCGCGCGCCGCCGGGTGGCACGGCGTACTCCACGAGTCCACGCCCGGTTCCATCGCGGAGCTGGAGCGGATCATCGCGGCCGAGGGCAGCTGAGCCGCCCGCGGAAACTGCCGCGAACCCCACCGGGGTCGGCCGATACGATCGAGCGGTCCGAGTCTCCGCCCTGCCAAAAGGAGCCAGTGCCGTGCCCGACATCAAGGTCGCCCTCGTCCACGCCGGTGAGCGTGAGGAGCGGACCGTGACGACGGGCACCAAGGCGTGGGAGCTCTTCCAGGACGACCCTGCGGTTGTGGCCGCGCGGGTTGCAGGACAGCTGCGCGACCTGAGCCACGAGCTCAGCGACGGTGATGATATCGAGGGCGTCGCCATCGACAGTCCGGACGGCCGCGACATCCTGCGCCACTCGACGGCTCACGTGCTCGCGCAGGCAGTCCAGGACCTCTACCCCGACGCGAAGCTGGGGATTGGACCGCCGATCGAGAACGGCTTCTACTACGACTTCGACCTGCCGCGTCCGCTCACTCCAGAAGACCTGGAGGAAATCGATCGGCGCATGCGTGCGAGCATCGGCGCGGACAAAGCCTTCATACGCAGCGATATGGCGAAGGACGAGGCGCGCCAGCTGTTCCGGGAGCAGCCGTACAAGCTCGAGTTGATCGACGGCATCCCCGACCCGAATGTCGGCATCTGCAAGCACGGCAACTTCATCGACCTGTGCGGCTACCCACACGTCGAGAGCACGGGGAAGGTCGGCGCGTTCAAGCTGACCAGCGTAGCGGGCGCTTACTGGCGGGGCGACGAGCACCGGCCGATGCTCCAGCGCATCTACGGCACGATGTTCCCGACTCAGGAGGAACTCGACGATTATCTGCAGCGCCTGGAGGAGGCTGAACGCCGCGATCATCGCCGCCTCGGACGCGAGCTGGAGCTCTTTTTCGTCGATCCGATCGCGCCGGGCAGCCCGTTCTTCATGCCAAAAGGAGCGACGGTCTACAACCTGGCGATCGAGTTCCTGCGCAAGATGTACCCGCGCTACGGCTACTCCGAGGTCATCACGCCGCAGATTTTCGACTCGGAGCTGTGGAAGCGCTCGGGACATTATGACAACTACAAGGACAACATGTACTTCATCGAGTCCGAGGACCGGGAGCTCGCGATCAAGCCGATGAACTGCCCGGGGCATTGCGTGATCTACGGCGCGCAGGTGCATTCGTACCGCGAGCTGCCGATTCGGCTTGCGGACTTCGGCCGGTTGCACCGCTATGAGCGCTCGGGGACGCTCCATGGTTTGACCCGGGTCCGGTCGTTCTCTCAGGACGACGCGCACATCTATTGTCGGCTCGACCAGATTGGCGACGAGATCGGAGCGCTGGTGACGATGATGCGGGAGGCGTACTCGGCGTTCGGGCTGGGCCAGCCGCGCTTCATTCTGTCCCTGAGGCCGGATAAGCGGATCGGCAACGACGAGGTATGGGACACGGCCGAAGAGGCCCTGCGTGAGTCGTTGAGAGCCTCGGGCCTTCAGTTCGAGGAAGTGCCGGGAGAGGGCGCCTTCTACGGACCAAAGATCGACCTCTTCATGGACGATGCGCTCGGCCGGGAGTGGCAGATCA
>JBJMIQ010000249.1:0-4192 GCA_045806805.1 Nocardioides sp.
CCGGGTCGAGATCGACGGGCTCGCGGTCGAGGGACGTGGCCTCGCCGAGGTGCGACGACGGGTGGGCATCGTCTTCCAGGACCCCGACGACCAGCTCTTCATGCCGACCGTGCGCGACGACGTCGCCTTCGGGCCGGCGAACCTCGGGCTGCGCGGTGACGACCTCGACCAGCGGGTGATGGCGTCCCTGGAGCAGGTCGGGATGGCGGAGTACGTCGACCGCCCGCCGCACCATCTCTCCTTCGGCCAGCGTCGGCGGGTGGCGGTCGCGACGGTGCTCGCGATGGAGCCCGAGGTCCTGGTGCTCGACGAGCCGTCCTCGAACCTCGACCCAGCCTCGCGCCGCGAGCTCGCCGACATCCTGCGCTCGCTCGACGTCACCGTGCTGATGGTGACCCACGACCTGCCCTACGCCCTGGAGCTGTGCCCGCGCTCGGTGGTGCTGCACGAGGGGACCGTCGTGGCCGACGGCACGACGTACGACGTGCTCACCGACGAGGCCCTGATGCGGGCCCACCGCCTCGAGCTGCCCTTCGGCTTCGACCCGCGCACCGCCGCACCTCGTGGCGTCACGGGTTGATAGCCTGCGCCCGACGCCGTACCAGCGCCCGGACCGGGCGACGACGAGAGCCGGGAGCGACCACGTGAGCAGCACCAACGACACCTCCTCGCTGGAGCGCGAGATCGAGGCGACCCGCGAGCGGCTGGCCACCACGATCGACCAGCTGATCCACCGGTCCAGCCCCAAGACGATCGTCAGCCGCGAGGTCACCAGCGTGAAGAGCTACTTCGTCGACTACCGCACCGGCGCCCCTCGCACCGACAACATCCTCAAGGTGGTCGGCGGCGTCGCCGGAGCCGTCGCCCTCTTCATCGTGGTCCGCAAGGTCGCCCGCTGAGCGAGTCGGCGGCGGGCAGCTTTCCCGTGTCTTCTCCCAAGACTCCGATCAAGATGCTGCACGACCGGATCATGGTCGAGCTCGACGACGACGCGGGGGAGCGCAAGTCCACCGGCGGCATCGTGATCCCGGCCACCGCGGCCCTGGGCGCGCGTCGCCTCGCGTGGTCGCGGGTGGTCGCGGTGGGCCCGCACGCACGCGCGATCGAGGCCGGTGACCGCGTGCTCTTCGACCCCGAGGACAAGGCCGAGGTCGAGGTGTCCGGCGAGATCTACGTCGTGATGCGCGAGCGAGACGTCCATGCCGTGGCCTCCGACCGACTCGACCACGGGGAGACCGGGCTCTACCTCTGATGCTGTGAGATAGACCCTGTGACATAACCCGAGGGCGGGGTCAAGCGTTGACCACACATGCCCCGCAGCCGCCTGACCGCCCTCCTCACCTGCCTGACCCTGGTGCCACTCGCCGCGATGGCGACCTCGACGCCGGGCGCCAGCGCCCACCAGCCCGCCGCGAGCACCACACGTGCCGCCAGCTACACGGCCACCATCGACCGCACCCGCCACGGCATCCCGCACATCACGGCCGACAACTTCGGTTCGCTGGGCTTCGGCAGTGGCTACGCGGCCGCGGAGACCTCGATCTGCACGCTTGCCGACACCCTGGTCACCGCTCGGGCCCAGCGGTCGCGGTGGTTCGGGCCCCACGCGCGCTACAACGACCAGGTCACGCTCGAGGCGTCGAACCTGCAGGTCGACGCATTCGTCCAGGATCTCCACAACCGCAAGATCGTGGAGAAGCTGCTGGCCGACGAGGACCGTGGCCCGGGTGCGCAGGCGCGGGCGATGGTCCGCGGCTACGTGGCCGGCGTCAATCGCTACCTCGACCGGGTCGGGCCGGCCGGGGTCGGCGACCCCGAGTGCCGGGGCGCCGGTTACCTCCGGCAGGAGGCGCGCCCGATCGACCTCTGGTACGGCGTCTACCTCGCCAACCTGCTCGCCTCCAGCGGGGTGTTCGTCAAGGAGATCGTCGACGCCGACCCGCCGTCTCCCGACGACCCGGGCGTTCCCAACCCCACGGCGAGCTCGGTCGATCGCGACGAGCTGCTCGCCGGGTTGGGTCGCGACCCGTCCGCGCCGTTCGGCTCCAACGCGACCGCCCTGGGCGGCGCCGCCACGACCACCGGCAAGGGCATGCTGCTCGGCAACCCGCACTTCCCGTGGCGCGGCCGCTACCGGTTCACCCAGCAGCAGCTGACCATCCCCGGGCGCTACGACGTCGCCGGCGCCTCCCTGATCGGTTCGCCCGTGGTCAACATCGGGTGGAACAAGGACGTCGCCTGGAGCCACACCGTCTCGACCGCCTACCGCTTCACGCCGTACGAGTACCGCCTGGCCGGCCCGACGACGTACCTCACCGACAGCGGACCGAAGGAGCTCAAGCGCCGCGAGGTGACGGTGACCGTGCGCCGCCACGACGGCTCACTGGGCAAGGTGAAGGAGGACCTCTACCGCACGCCCGAGGGCTACGTCATCGACGCACCAGCGCTGTTGATGCCCTGGTCGGCGGCCAGCGTGTGGGCGATCCGCGACGCGAACGCCGAGCACCTGCGCACGGTCGACACGTTCCTGGAGATGGGCAAGGCCACCGACGTGCGCGATCTGCTCGCCCGCCAGGACGCGGCCGCGGGCATGCCATGGGTGAACACGACCGCCGCCGACCGCAACGGCGACGCCCTCTACGCCGACCACTCCGTCGTGCCCAACGTCACCGACGAGATGGCCGACCAGTGCATGACCCCCACCGGCCGGATCCTCGACAGCCTGGCCGGCCTGCCCGGTCTCGACGGCACCCGGGCGTCGTCGGGCTGCAAGTGGGGAACCGATGCCGATGCCTCCCGGCCCGGGATCTTCGGTCCCGGCAACCTGCCGTACGCGATCCGGCGCGACTGGGTCGCCAACGCCAACGACTCCTACTGGCTGCCGAACCCCAACGAGAGGCTGGAGGGCTACGACCACATCATCGGCTGCGAGCGCTGCGAGCGGACGATGCGCACCCGCATGGTCTACCGCTACATCCAGGACCGGCTGGCCGGCAGGGACGGGCTCGCACCCAACGACCTGGAGTCGTTGAGGACCCTCCGTGGGCACGAGCACGAGAACCGGCTGATGGCCGCCGAGGTGATGCGCGCCAACGGCGACCTCGACACCGTGTGCGACTCCACCGGCGAGACGCGGGCCTGCCGGGTCCTCCACGACTGGGACGGAAGGTCCGAGCGCAGCTCTGTGGGCACCCACATCTTCGAGGAGTTCGTGGCCCGGCTGCCCGACCAGGGGGTGTGGCGCACGCCGTTCGACCCCGCCGAGCCGCTGACCACTCCGCGGGACCTGAACACGCTCAACCCGCTGGTCCGGCAGGCCATGGCGGACGCGATCGACTCCTTGCGCAAACGGAGTATCCCGTTCGACGCCACGTGGGGATCGCTTCAGGTGGCCGGTGACAGAGGCGCCTCGCCGATCCCGCTGGGCGGCGGCACCGGCGACTCGGTCGGCAATGCCAACGCGCTCGCCTCGCGATGGCCCGAGGACAACACCGACCACTACCGCCCGGTCACCTACGGCTCGAGCCACATCCAGGCGATCTCGTTCCTGGCCGGGGGCGGTCTCGATGCCCGCACGATCCTGACTTATGGCCAGTCGGAGGACCCGAACTCACCCTGGTCCGAGGATCAGACGCGGATCTACGGCGCCGGCAAGTGGGTGCACTTCCCCTGGACCGACGCGGAGATCGCGGAGCAGACGATCGACAGGTACACGGTTTCCTCGCCCTGACGCACACGCAATGACTCCCCATGTGTTAACGGCCCCTTGACGGAGGGTCCGCACCATCCCGGTAGCCCCCGGCATGGAATCGGGTGCGTTCTCAAAACGGGAGGAACGCCATGAACGACAGGATCAAGCGGGCGACAGGGATTGCGGTGGGTGCCGTGGCGTTGGGGGTCCTCACCGGGCCCCCGGTGGTAGCCGCCATCACCACGGACGTCGACGTGAACGACGGCAAGTTCTTCACCCCCCAGACCGTCAGTGCCCCAGTAGGGGGCAGCGTCCATTGGAGTGCCAGTGGCATTGACGACCACAGCGTCACCCAGGACGCCCTGCTCTTCGACACCGGAGCACCGCGGGCCGGCATCGCCTTGACCAGGACGTTCTCCGCCGGGACGTATCCGTACCACTGCCGGAAGCACGGTGTGAACGGGGGCACCATGAAGGGCACGGTCAAGGTGGCGCCGCAGG
>JBJMIQ010000250.1:0-5961 GCA_045806805.1 Nocardioides sp.
ATCCGGGCCGGCCGCCACCTGGCGCGCTCCAAGCGCTACATCCGCGACTACGCCCACGAGGTCGAGCCGCCGGAGCTGCCGGCGTACGTCGCCCAGGAGGCGAAGCGCGGCGACGGCTGGGTCAAGCTGGTCGGCGACTGGATCGAGCGCGACTCGGGAGACCTTGCGCCCTCCTTCCCGGCCGAGACCTTTGCCGAGGCGATCCGCGTCGCCCACGACCACGGCGCCAAGGTGACGGCACACTGCTTCGGCGAGGCGGTCCTGCCCGGGCTGATCGAGGGCGGCATCGACTGCATCGAGCACGGGACCGGCCTCTCCACCGACCTGATCGACGCGATGGTCGAGCGCGGCACCGCCCTGGTGCCGACCGTGATGCAGCTGAACAACTTCCCGCAGTACGCCGACGCGGCCGGCGAGAAGTTCCCGGCGTACGCCGCCCACATGCGCGACCTCTATGCCCGCCGGCAAGAGACGATCATGGCGGCCCACGAGGCCGGAGTTCCGATCTATGCCGGCACCGACGCTGGGGGAGTACTCCCTCATGGCGGAATCGCCGGTGAGGTGCTCGAGCTGGCGGAGTACGGCTTCAGCGCCGAGGACGCACTCGGGGCCGCCAGCTGGAGGGCGCGCGAGTGGCTTGGATGGAACGCCACGCTCGACGAGGGATCCCCTGCCGACTTCGTGGTCTACGACCGCGACCCGCTCGAGGACCTCTCGGTGCTCCGGTCGCCCGCCCGGATCGTGCTCCGCGGTCGGGTGGTCGGATGACCGCCGCGCGGCCCGAGCGCGAGCGGGCGAGACTGCCCGCATGAACACCCCATCCGAATGCTCGCTCCGCTCCGCTTCGGCCGGGGACCCCGCATGAGCATCGCCGAGGTCCTACCTGCACTCGGGCTGCGGACAACCGCCGGCCCGCTTCAGCTCCGGGCCTGGACCGCCGTCGATCCGATCTGGCTCGACCCGGTTCGACGCTGACCCCGGTCCGCGACTGCCGCACCCGTCACACCCGTCTCACCCCGCAGCCGATCCCTGCACTTCTCAGCCGTTGCAACAGCCGAGAAGTGTCGGTTTCCCCGGCCCGCCGGGGATTCCGGCGGCGCACCGCCGGGCTCAATTCGGACGGACGCGTGCGGTCTGGCAGAATCACCCACCGTGTCCTGCGCGGACGGGCCCTCTCTCCCGGCCGACGCAGCGTCCCTCGAGTGACCTGACCCGGTCCCCACCTGGCAGGGGTCGCTCACCACATACAAGTTCAAGGAGACACCACAGACGTGGCCGTCAAGATCCGTTTGAAGCGCCTGGGCAAGGTCAAGGTCCCGCAGTACCGCATCGTCGTCGTCGACTCGCGCAAGAAGCGCGACGGCCGCGTGATCGAGGAGATCGGGAAGTACCACCCCAAGGAGGACCCGTCGTACATCGACGTCGTGTCCGACCGGGCACAGTACTGGCTGGGCGTCGGCGCCCAGCCCAGCGACGCCGTCGCCGCGATCCTCAAGATCACCGGCGACTGGCAGAAGTTCCGGGGCGAGCCCGGGGCCGAGGGCACCCTCAAGGTCGCCGAGCCGAAGCGCGACAAGATCGACGTCTTCAACGAGGCCCTCAAGGACGCCGCCAAGGAGCCCAAGGGCGCTGCGGTGACCAAGAAGACCGCCAAGAAGTCCGAGAAGGCCGAGGAGCCCAAGGCCGAGGAGCCCAAGGCTGAGGAGCCCAAGGCTGAGGAGCCCAAGACCGAGGTCCCGGCCGTCGAGACCCCGGAGGGTGCGGCCGAGCAGGCCGAGGCGACCGAGAAGGTCACGGCCGAGGACGCCGGCAAGAGCGAGGCGTGAGCGGGATGCTTGCCGAGGCGCTCGAACACCTGGTGCGGGGCGTGGTCGACAACCCCGACGACGTCACCGTCCGCGACAAGCAGCTGCGGCGCGGCTCCATCCTCGAGGTGCGGGTCAACCCCGACGACCTCGGCAAGGTGATCGGGCGAGGCGGCCGGACGGCCACCGCGTTCCGCACCGTGATCTCCGCCCTCGCCGGCCGGGGCGGCGCGAGGATCGACTTCGTTGACGTCGACCGGGTTTCGAGACGGTGACGCGGGCCCCTCGCTGACGCTCGGATCTCGCGTGACCTCCTCAACCTCCTCGCCTCTGCGCTCGCTCCGCACTCCGTGCGGCACGAGCGGGCTCGGACGCCGAGGTGATTGAGGTCGTCGTGGGCCGGCTCGGTCGACCCCACGGGATCCGCGGCGAGGTGACGGTGGAGGTCCGCACGGACGAGCCCGACCGCCGATTCGCGGACGGCGCCGTCCTGCGGGCCGAACCGCCCCCGGGCTCGGGGTCGACCCTGCGGGCGCTCACGGTTGCTGGCTCCAAGTGGCACCGGAACACGCTGCTCGCGAGGTTCGAGGAGATTCCCGACCGCAACGTCGCCGAAGCGGCCCGCGGGATCCTTCTCTTCGCCTCGATCGACCCCGACGAAGCCCCAGGGGATCCCGACGAGTTCTACGCCCACCAGCTGGTCGGCCTGACGGCCTACGACGAGAACGGCACCCGCCTCGGCGAGGTCACAGCCCTCGTCCGCGGAAGCGCGCAGGACCTGATCACCGTCCGGACGCCGGACGGGCGCGAGGGGCTGGTTCCGTTCGTCAAGGCGCTGGTCCCTGAGGTGGACCTCGAGGGCAGACGAGTCGTGGTCGCCGACCGGCCCGGACTGGTGACGCCGCTGGAGGAGGGGGAGCCGGGCACATGAGGATCGACGTGGTGACGATCTTTCCGCCGTACCTGGCCCCGCTCGACCTGTCGCTGCCCGGCAGGGCACGTGGCAGGGAGCTCCTGGATCTCCGCGTCCACGACCTGCGGGACTGGACCCACGACCGGCACCGCACCGTCGACGACACCCCGTACGGCGGTGGGCCCGGGATGGTGATGAAGCCCGAACCGTGGGGGGAGGCGCTCGACAACGTCCTGCCCGACGGCGCGGTCCTGGTGGTGCCCACTCCTTCAGGCACCGTGTTCACCCAGGCTGCCGCACGCGAGCTGGCTGGACACGACCACCTGGTCTTCGCGTGTGGCCGCTACGAGGGGATCGACCAGCGCGTGCTCGACCACGCCCGGACCCGAGCCGACGTCCGCGAGCTCTCCATCGGCGACTACGTGCTCAACGGGGGAGAGGCGGCCGCCCTCGTGATGATCGAGGCCGTCGCCCGGCTCATCCCGGGCTTCATGGGCAACCCCGAGTCGCTGGCGGAGGAGTCGCACGAGGAGGGACTGCTGGAATACCCCGTCTTCACCAGGCCCCCGACGTGGCGCGGACTCGACGTGCCGCCCGTCCTGCTGTCCGGAGACCACGCCGCCGTCGCCCGATGGCGCAACGAGCAGGCGCGGCACCGGACCGCCGAGCGCCGGCCCGACCTCGCGCATCCCGCCTTCGCGGTCTCGATCGGGGAGCTGGACGGACTCGTCCGGCCCACCGAGCCGGCCGACCTGGGCGAGTTCCTGACCCTCCAGTGGGCCTGCTTTCCGCCAGACCTGCACGAGCCCCTCGCCATCCTGCGACGCGACGTGCTCGAGGAGGACACCAGCTTCGTCCTGCGGGTGGGTGGCCGCCTGGTGGGCACGGTCAGCTGCCGCCCCCTGGCGGACGGAACCGATTGGCAGCCGCGGCTGCTCATGGTCGCACCTGACGTGCGGGGGCGAGGCATCGGACGCTTCCTGCTGGAGTACGCCGAGCGGGCGGCGCCGCCGTCGGTCACGACGTACTCACTGCTGACTGGTACGGACAACCAGCGGAGCCAGCGGATGTACAAGAAGGCGGGCTATCGCTCCGGCGGGGAGATCGGTCCCGGCGTGGTCCGGTTCAGCAAGCGGCGATCCCGGGCCTGAATTTCGGGACGGCGTCGGGGCTGTGGCAGACTGAATCTCCGGCCCAGTCGGTCAAACAAGGATCGTCCGAGCGCACTGCGTGCGGAGGTCCGCGTCGGTTCCTGCCACAGGGGGAGCATGACGCCGCCGGCCACCACGCTGGTCCGCACAACAGAACGATTCCCCGTACCGCGGCTGACCTGTGGCAATCGCGAGGAGAGACATGAGCAACGTCATTGCCGATCTCGGCAGCTCGATGAAGCGCGACGACGTCCCCGACTTCCGCGCCGGCGACACGATCAAGGTCCACGTCAAGGTCGTCGAGGGCAACCGCTCCCGGGTCCAGATCTTCCAGGGCGTCGTCATCCGCATCCACGGCTCCGGTGTCGGCCGCACGTTCACGGTCCGCAAGGTCTCCTTCGGCGTCGGCGTAGAGCGCACCTTCCCCCTGAACTCCCCGATCTTCGAGAAGATCGAGGTCGTCACCCGAGGCGACGTCCGCCGCGCGAAGCTCTACTACCTGCGCAACCTGCGCGGGAAGGCCGCCAAGATCAAGGAGCGCCGCGAGGCCTGAGCCAGATCTCAGCCATCGCCTCGATACGCTCACAGCGTGACCTCCGAAGACCGCGACCACTCCACTGCCGTCGCGCACGACGAGCCTGAGCGGACCGGGTCGCGGTCCTCGCACG
Source organism: Nocardioides sp. (assembly GCA_045806805.1). Lineage (GTDB taxonomy): Bacteria > Actinomycetota > Actinomycetes > Propionibacteriales > Nocardioidaceae > Nocardioides. Next base: position 4,538 of record JBJMIQ010000250.1, read on the forward strand.
CGTCGAAGAAGAAGCACCTTCCCCTCTGGCAGGAGACCATCCTCCTGCTCGGGGTCGCCTTGCTGCTCGCGGTCGTCATCAAGGCCTTGTTCGTGCAGGCCTTCTACATCCCGTCGGAGTCGATGGAGCCGGGTCTGGTCAAGAACGACCGGATCCTGGTCCAGAAGATCTCCTATTGGGGTGGCGGATCCCCGCAGCGGGGTGACGTCGTGGTGTTCAAGGACCCGGGCGGGTGGCTCGACGCCAGCTCGGCGGCCGGTCCCACCAACCCGGTGGCCCAGGTGATGGCCAAGATCGGGCTCTACCCCCAGGGCGGGCACCTGGTGAAGCGCGTGATCGGCGTCGAGGGCGACGTGATCAAGTGCTGCGACAAGCGGGGCCGGATCCTGGTCAACGGAACCCCGCTCAACGAGGGGCTCTACGTCAAGGACGAGGCCGGGGTCCCCTGTCGCGGCCCGATGCCGGGCGGCTGTGACTGGAAGGCCGGTCCGGTCCCGGAGGGCCACATCTTCGTGATGGGGGACAACCGCAACCACTCCGCCGACTCCACGGTGCACCTGTGCACCAAGGCGGAGACGGAATGCTCCGACAATCCGTACGTCCCCGTCGACCTCGTCGTCGGCAAGGTCTTCGTGCTGCTGTGGCCGGCCGACCACTTCCGGTGGGTGATGAGGCCCGACACCTTCTCCGACGTCCAGGACGCCTCCTGACGGTGGTTGAGCTGCCGTGAGTGCCCTCCCCAGAGGATCGACCGTCCGGCGCGACGCCGGGCTCTACGGCTACGAGCGCGCCCTCAGGCGGGTCGGGATCGACCCGATCGCGGGGGTCGACGAGGCCGGTCGGGGCGCTTGTGCAGGGCCGCTGGTCGCCGGCGCCGCCATCCTCCCGGCCGGCAAGGCCGGCATCGTCCCGGGGCTGGCCGACTCCAAGCTGCTCACCGAGAAGGCGCGCGAGCGCTGCTACGACCAGATCGTACGGCGGGCGCTGGCCTGGTCGGTGGTGGTGATCGAGGCCGACGAGTGCGACCGGCTGGGCATGCACGTCGCCAACGTCGAGGCGCTCCGGCGGGCCGTGGCGCTGCTCGAGCTGCCGCCGGCCTACGTGCTGACCGACGGCTTCCCGGTCGACGGGCTCGGGGTCCCCGGGCTGGCGGTCTGGAAGGGCGACCGCGTCGCCGCGTGCATCTCGGCCGCGTCGGTCCTGGCCAAGGTGACCCGTGACCGGATCATGGTGGGGCTGGACGCCGAGTGGCCGGCGTACGACTTCAAGACCCACAAGGGCTACATCACCGACGTGCACGCCGCCGCGCTCACCGAGCACGGTCCGTCGCCGGTCCACCGGATGCGGTTCGTGAACGTGCGGCGTGCCGCGGGCCTGGAGCCGATGGAGCCCGACGACGCGGGGATAGAGTCGGAGCTGTGAGC
>JBJMIQ010000251.1:0-15437 GCA_045806805.1 Nocardioides sp.
GCGAGCTGTGGAGACCGTTCGGAGGCTGTCCACAGCACTGCGATCGGAGGTGGCCACTGCCACTCGACCGGCCTACCGTCGGGCGAACCATCGACCCACGGGGGCAAGCTTGACTACGACGCTGCGGGGGCCACGGCTCGACGAGCCGGAGCTGCCCACCGGGCAGCTCGAGCTGCAGGCGCCGCCCCAGATCCAGGAGCACGAGGGTGCGAGCGGCGTCCTGATGAACGCCATCCCGATGCTGGGCAGCCTCGGCTCGATCGTCCTCGTGACCACGATGGGGTCCAGCACGGGAGGCCGCAGCTACATCGCGGCGGGCATGTTCCTCTTCGCCACGCTCGGCTTCATCATCGTGCAGCTGGATCGTCAGCGGAAGCAGCGCACCCAGCAGGTGACCGGGTCACGCACGGAGTACCTGCGCTACCTCGCCAACGTGCGCCAGGTAGCCCGGGAGGCCGCCGACCAGCAGCGACGAGCGCTGACGTGGCACCACCCGGAGCCCACGGCGCTCCCGTCGCTCGCGGAGGAGCGGTCGCGGGTGTGGGAGCACGGCACCTCCGACGCCAACTTCCTGCATGTCCGGTACGGCGTGTGCGCGCAGCCACTGTCGCTGGAGCTGGTCCCGCCCGAGAGTGCGCCGATCGACCAGGTCGACCCGGCCGCGGCCTCGGCGCTTCACCGGCTGCTGGTGGTCCACCGGCTGCAGCCGAACCTCCCGGCCAGCGTCGACCTGCGGGCCTTCGACCGGATCGAGCTGTGCGGCCCGGAGGAGCCGGCCCGCGCGCTGGCCCGCGCGATGCTCTGCTCGGCGACGGCGTTCCACGCCCCCGAGCACCTGATGATCGCGGTGCTCGCGACCGAGCAGAACCTCGCACACTGGGACTGGCTGAAGTGGCTGCCGCACGCCCAGAGCACGCAACAGTCCGACGCCGTCGGCCCGAGCCGGATGGTCACCACCTCACTGGCCGACATCGCGGGCATGTTGCCTGCCGACCTCAGCGACCGGCCACGGTTCGGCGCCGAGGAGCGTCCGGACTCGCCGCACATCGTGCTGGTCACCGACGCCGCCCGGTTACCCCCCGGCAACCATGTCGTCCCGCCGGACGGCCTGCACGGTGTCACCGTGCTCGACCTGCCGACCCGCTGGGACGAGCTCGAGGAGCCCACGCGGCTGCGGCTCCTGCTCGACCCGCCCATCCACGAGGGACGCAACCCCGAGGGCCGCGACACCGCCGCCAGCAAGGCTCCGGTGACAGCGCTCCGGCTGCGCGAGGACCCCATCCGCGCCCTGGCCGACCAGTGCGACCTGGCCACCGCTGAGGCGTTCGCGCGCCGCATCGCTCCGCTGCACACGGTGACCGCCGGACCGACCGAGACCTCCTCGGGCGAGATCACCGGACCGACGGACTTCATGGAGGTGCTCGGCATGGGTGACGTTCGCGCGTTCGAGCCCTCGACGGCCTGGCGGCACCGCCCCGCGCGCGACCGCCTCCGGGTGCCGATCGGGCTCGGCGAGGGTGGCGCGATCGTCCACCTCGACATCAAGGAGCCGGCCCAGCAGGGCATGGGTCCGCACGGGTTGGTCATCGGGGCGACCGGGTCGGGCAAGTCCGAGCTCTTGCGCACCCTGGTCCTGGGTCTGGCGATGACCCACTCCCCAGAGCACCTCAATCTGGTGCTCGTGGACTTCAAGGGCGGTGCAACCTTCGCCGGCATGTCCGGGATGCCGCACGTCTCGGCGATGATCACCAACCTCGCCCAGGAGCTCACCCTGGTCGACCGGATGCAGGACGCCCTGTCCGGCGAGTTGATCCGTCGCCAGGAGCTGCTGCGCGAGGCCGGCAACTTCGCCTCGCTCCGCGACTACGAGAGGGCGCGGGCGGTGGGTGAGGACCTCGAGCCGCTGCCGTCGTTGTTCATCGTGGTGGACGAGTTCTCCGAGATGCTGTCGGAAAAGCCTGCGTTCATCGACCTGTTCGTGGCCATCGGCCGGCTGGGACGGTCGCTCGGTCTCCACCTGTTGCTGGCCTCGCAGCGGCTCGAGGAGGGCCGGTTGCGCGGGCTCGAGTCGCACCTGTCCTACCGGGTCGGACTGCGCACCTTCAGCGCCGGTGAGTCGCGATCGGTGCTGGGGGTCCCGGACGCCTACGAGCTGCCGCCGGTCCCCGGCCTGGGCTACCTCAAGCCCGACCAGTCGAGCCTGACGCGGTTCAAGGCGGCGTACGTCTCCGGGCCGCCGAGCGGCAAGGTGCGGGTCCGCCGTGACGAGGCCGGACAGGTGCAGGGAATCCTGCCGTTCACGATCACGGAAGTGCAGGCACTGGATGTCGCCGAACCAGGGGTGTCGGCCGAGCCCGATCCGGAGCCGCCCCCATCGGGCGAGCCACAGGAATCCGTGCTCGACCTCGCGGTCGGGCGGATGGCCGGCCACGGCCCGGCGGCCCACCAGGTGTGGTTGCCACCACTCGATGCACCCGACACCCTCGACCGGCTCATGGCGAACCTCGTCGATGACCCCGACCTCGGCCTGGTCTCCCCCCGCTGGCGCCAGCGAGGCGGTCTCGTCGTCCCGCTCGGCACCGTCGACCGGCCTCGGGAGCAGCGGCGGGACACCATGGCCGTCGACCTCTCCGGGGCGACCGGTCACGTCGCCGTCGTCGGCGGTCCGCGGAGCGGGAAGAGCACCCTGCTACGCACCATCGTCACCAGCATCGCGTTGACCACCACGCCGCTCGAGTCGCAGTTCTTCGTGCTCGACTTCGGCGGCGGCACGTTCGTTCCGCTCGCCGCGCTCCCCCACGTGGCGGGAATCGGCACCCGGTCCGAGCCTGACGTCGTACGCCGCATCGTGGCCGAGGTCCAAGGGGTCGTGGACCGTCGAGAGACCTACTTCCGGTCCCAGGGCATCGACTCCATCGAGACCTACCGCACCAGGAGGGCCTCGGGCCGAGCCGATGACGGCTGGGGCGACGTGTTCCTGGTGGTTGACGGTTGGTCCACCGTGCGGGCGGACTTCGACGACCTCGAGGTCGAGCTGCAACAGCTGTCGGCGCGCGGGTTGACCTTCGGGCTGCACATCGTCGTCGGCGCCGCTCGGTGGGCAGACTTCCGCGCGGCCATGCGTGACATCTTCGGCACCCGGCTCGAGCTGCGACTCGGGGATCCGACGGACTCCGAGATCGACCGCAAGGTCGCCGCGCTCGTGCCCACCGCCCGGCCGGGGCGGGGCCTGGAGCAGGGAAAGCAGCATTTCCTCGGCGCGCTGCCCCGCATCGACGGGTCGACGGATCCCTCTACCCTCGGTTCCGGTGTCGAGGACCTGGTCAAGCGCGTGGGCGCGACCTGGCGCGGACCGCTCGGCCCGAAGCTGCGGCTGCTGCCCGAGCGCATCGACCTCGCCGGGATCCGCGAACAGGCTGCCTCGGCAGGCCTGCCGGACAAGCTGCTGCTCCTCGGGGTGAACGAGAGGGAGCTGGCCCCGGTCGGACTCGACGTCGACCACGAGCCGCACCTGCTGGTCTTCGGCGACGGCCGGTCCGGCAAGAGCACGCTGCTGCGCACCTGCGCCCACGAGATCATGCGCACCCGCACGCCCAGGGAAGCGCAGATCGTGATCGTCGACTACCGACGCTCGCTGCTCGGCGAGGTGCCCGACGAGTACCTTCTCAACTACCTGACCTCGGCAACGCAGGCCGCGCCGGTGTTCAAGAACCTCGCCGACTACCTCGAGAAGCGGATTCCCGGCCCTGACGTCACCCCCGCCCAGCTGCGCAACCGCTCATGGTGGCAGGGGGCCGAGGTGTTCGTCCTCGTCGACGACTACGACCTGGTTGCCACCCGGCAGAGCTCACCACTCGCGTCGCTGCAGCCACTGCTCGCGCAGGCCCGTGACGTCGGCCTTCACCTCATCCTCGCCCGCCGATCCGGTGGCGCCTCCCGTGCCCTCTACGAGCCGGTCATCCAGTCCCTACGCGACCTGGCGTCGCCGGGGCTGCTTCTCTCGGGCAGCCCCGACGAGGGGCCGCTCCTCGGCAACCTCAAACCCACCCCGTCGGCTCCGGGTCGCGGCCGGCTGGTCTCCCGCGACCGGGGCCGCGAGGTCGTCCAGCTGGGCTGGGTCGACCCGACTCCATGACCCTTTTCAGGCTTATGAGCCGATCGTCAGCTTGAAGCCGGGCAGGTCGTCGAGCTGGTACGTCGCCTCGAAGGTCCGCTCGTACCCCGTGTGGCTGACCCGCCAACCCTCGGCAGTGCGAACGTACCGGTCCTCGTAGAACGCAGCGCCCTCGAGCCGGAACCGGTGCTCGGCCGAGATGACCTGGTCGTGGAGGTACCAGCGGCCATGTGCCGTGTCGCCGTCCACCTCGATCTCGGGGTGGTGGCAGTGGTGCATCGTCACCATGTCCGGGCCGAGGTTGGCGCGCATGAACTCGACCAGGGCGTCCCGGTCCGGGAAGGCGAGGCCGGCGTAGTCGGCGGTTGCTTCAGGCAGGAAGCAGTCGGCGAACTGCTCCCACTGCTTGGTGTCGAGGGTGCGCAGATAGCGGTACTTCAGCTGGCGGATCTGCTCGAGGTCGTCTGCGTAACGATTCCCACTCATGGCGCGGAGCCTAGACCGGTGGCTGGTTATAGTCGCGACCGTGATCTTCAAGCGGGTGGGTGAGGGGCGGCCCTACCCGGAGCATGGATTGACGTCGCGGGCCTGGGCCGCCGTCCCCCCGCGCCAGGTCCGGCTCGACGAGCTGGTGACCACGAAGGACACCCTGCACCTCGACGCGCTGCTCGACGAGGACTCCACGTTCTACGGCGACCTGTTCGCCCACGTCGTGGAATGGCGTGGCGAGTACTACCTCGAGGACGGGCTTCACCGCGCTCTCCGGGCCGCGCTTCAGCAGCGCAACGTCCTGCATGCGCGGGTGCATCCGGTGGCGGGCTGATGAAGCAGGCCGCGAGGTCCGGCCTCACCCTCGTGGTCCTCGCCGTGCTGGTCGTCCTCGCGGGACTGTGGGGGTGGTCCGCGCTGACCCAGCCCTTTCCCGGCAAGACCACACCGCCCAAGTGCCTGTCCACGACGGTGCAGGAGGGGGAGAAGGTGTTCCCGGGCCAGGTCACGGTCAGTGTCTTCAACGCCAGCGACCGCAACGGGTTGGCCGGCAGCACCATGGCCGAGTTCGCCGACGCCGGCTTCGGTGAGGGTTCCACCGGCAACGCACCCTCGAAGGCCCGGGTCGTTCGCGCGCAGATCTGGACGAGCACGCCCCAGAACCCAGACGTACGTCTGGTCGCCCGTTACCTCGGCCCGTCCCGAGTCATCCGCCGCGATGCGCCCGGCGTCGGGGTGACCGTCCTCGTGGGAGCTCACTACGAGGGGCTGGTGAAGGGTCCGGCGTCGGTACGGGCAAAGAAGGAGACCGAGGTCTGCAGCCCGCCGGTCGCCTAGGGGGTCAGTCGTCCACTCGGGGTGCCCGGCCGAGCCAGTGGGCGAGCCGGCCGGACGACGACACCTCGCGCAGCCGTTCCTCGGTCTCCTCGCGCAGCTTGCGAGGGGTCACGACCAGCAGGTCGTCGCCGTGGCGCAGGACCGTACGCCGCTCGGGCACCAGGATCTGACCGGCCCGGATGACGAGTGAGACCGATGCCCCGACGGGCAGCCGGAGCTCTCCTACTTCGACGCCGTGCATCCTGGACACCGGACTGATCGTCACCTGCAGCAGGTCGGCGGCCACCCGCTCCAGCGGCGCCGCCTCGACCTCCAGTCCGCGTGGCTCCGAACGCCGCGCCACCTTCAGCACCTTGGCCACGAGCGGAAGCGTCGGTCCGGTCAGCAGCGTGTAGATCACCACCATCACGAACACGGTGCCGAACAACAGCCGTGAGTCCGCCACCCCGCCGGCCAGCGGAATCGTGGTGAGCACGATCGGGACCGCCCCGCGGAGGCCGGCCCAGGAGAGGAAGGACAGCTCCCGCCACGGGAGCGGCGACACAACTGCACTGACCAGCACCGACACCGGGCGGGCCACGAAGGTGAGGATGAGCCCGGCGCCCACAGCCAGGAACACGGTGTCGAGCGTGATCTCGTCGGGCGAGAGCAGCAGCCCGAGCATGACGAACAGCCCGATCTGGGCCAGCCACGCCACGCCCTCCGCGAAGGATCGAATCGCCGTCCGGTGCGGCAGCTCGCTGTTGCCGAGCACGAGGGCGGCGACGTAGACGGCGGCGAACCCGGAGGCGTGGGAGACCGCGGCGCCGCCGTAGGCAAGGAAGCAGAGGGTGAGCACCGAGAGCGGGTAGAGGCCAGAGGACGGCAGGGCGGCTCGCCGCATCAGCCAGGCTCCGCCGAACCCGCACGCGAGCCCGATCAGCGTGCCGACGACGAGCTCGAAAGCGATGATCCCGAAGGTCGCGAGGGCCCCTTGCTCCGCCACCGCTCCCGAGGAGATCAGGGTGACCAGGACGACCGTGGGCGCGTCGTTCAGGCCGGACTCGGCCTCCAGCGCCCCGGTCAGCCGCTTGGGCAGCGGGACCACCCGCAGGACCGAGAACACCGCGGCCGCGTCGGTGGGTGAGGTGACCGCGCCGAGCAGCACGGCCAGCTCCCACTGCATCCCGAGCAGGAAGTGGGCACCGACCGCTACGACGGTCACCGAGATCGCCACCCCGATCGTGGCCAGGGAGACGCCGAGCTTCATCGAGTGGCGGACCTCGGGCCAGCTCGTGGTCACACCACCTTCGGCGAGGATCACCGCGAGCGCGACGAAGCCGAGGTCCTGCGCGAGCTGGGCGTCCTCGAAGGCGATCCCCAGCCCGGACTCGCCGAGGGCGACGCCCATCAACAGGTAGAGCAGAAGGCTGGGGAGGCCGGCGCGGTAGGAGATCCGCACCGCGAGGATCGCCAGCAGGGTGACGGCCGAGGCCAGGAGCACGAAGTTCTCGAGCTGGCTGGCGTCGAAGGTCACGGGCTCGCTTTCCGGGATCTCGGCGGTGTGCCCGATCCTATCGGTCGCCGCTCGATGACCGGTCAGCCGACGACGTCGTCCCCGCTGATCAGGTAGCCGCCGTTGGTCTCGGTGAGCTCGATCCGGCGGACCTCTTGATCGGTGGTGCCGTCGGTTTTCGTGTAGACCAGCGTCGTGTCAACCGCGTCGGGTCCGGCCGGCTGCGCGTCCTCGACACTCACCGCGTCGATCGTGGACCAGAAGCCGTCGTAGCTGCCGCGCCCCACCTCGTTCTGGAAGCCCGGGCTGAGCATCGACCAGCCCGTCTCGGTGTCGTCCGGAAGCACGGAGTAGTAGTCCTCCACGAACGCCTCGGGGCTGCCGGCAGCATTGACGTCCGAGTCGGTGTCGGGAGTCTCGCTGGCTTCACCCCCTGCGCCGTTGCCGGCGCCGTTGCCGGCGGTGCTGCCCCCCGCAGCGCTGCTGCTGGTGTCGGCCGATGGTTCGGTCGTGTCCCCTGCGGTGGGAGTCGGCTCGTCGTCGAGGACGAAGGCCGCGAGCGCGCCGAGGATGACCAGGGCGGCGAGGATCCCGGCGACGAGCAGGGCGAGGCGCCCCCGCCGGGATCGGCGAGGGGTGGCGGCGGGCACGGGAGCCGGATCGGGCGTCGGTTCGGGTGTGGATGTGGGTGCGGGCGTGGGCGTCGGCTCCAGAGTGGGCTCTGGCGAGGGTGCGGGATGGGCCTGGGTGGTCGCGGCGGCCACTCCTCCCACCCCGTAGGCCAGGGCCGCGGTCTCCTCCCGGGTCCGGTCGGTCCGGTGCTGGGCGTGGATGCGGTGCAGCGCATGGGCGGCGTCCGCGACCGCCCACCGGGACTGCGGGTCCGGGTCCATCATCCGGACGATCGGCTCGGTGATCACGCCGGCCCGCACCGGACGCGGAACGGGCTCGTTCACGATGTTCTGGAGCGTCCGGAGCGGGTTGGGCTGCGAGGCGTACGGCGGGCGGCCCTCGACGGCCGCGAACAGTGTGGCGCCGAGCGCCCACACGTCGGAGGCGGGCGAGGGATCCTCGCCCCGGGCGATCTCGGGGGACAGGTAGGACGGCGTACCGCTGAGCATCCCGGTCTGGGTCAGGGTGTCTTCGCCGACGGTGCGGGAGATGCCGAAGTCCGAGATCTTCGCCCGGCCGTCGACCCCGAGCAGGATGTTGCTGGGCTTGATGTCGCGGTGGACCGTGCCGCGCTCGTGTGCCGCCGCGAGCCCGTCGGCGACCTGGGCGCCGATCAGGGCCGCCTGCTCCGGCAGGACCGGACCGTCCTCGGCGATGATCTGCGCGAGCGTCCGGCCCTCGACGTACTCCATGACGAGCCAGATGTGGTCGCCCTCGTCGATCGCGTCGTAGATCGCGACCACGTTGGGGTGGTTGAGAGGTGCCGAGGACCGCGCCTCGCGCATCGCCCTGGCCGCGTCGGGAGCGGTCTCGCCGGTCGCGTGACCCACCTGCTTGACCGCCACGCGGCGGCCGAGCCGCTCATCGTCGCAGAGCCACACGGCGCCCATGCCCCCGCGCCCGACCTCTCGCACCACGCGGTAGCGCCCGGCGATGGTCCCCTGAACCATCTGACTTCCTTTCATCTGGTCGTCCTTACCCAGCAACGGGCACGGTCACGCGGGTGATCCGCCTCTCCCGTGAAACTGAAACATGTTCTAGTCTGGTGCCATGGCCGAGCTGTCCGGAACCGACCTGCCCGAGGTGGTGGCGGGCACCTCGCTGCCCGAGGACGCGGAGTCGTGGGACGTGGTCGTGGTCGGCTTCGGAATCGCCGGTGGCTGTGCCGCCCTCGAGGCCGCCCGAACAGGCGCGCGGGTCCTGCTGCTCGAACGGGCCGCCGTCCACGGCGGCACCTCGGCGATGTCTGGCGGCCACTTCTACCTCGGCGGCGGAACGGCGGTGCAGGAGGCCACCGGCCAGAAGGACTCGCCGGACGAGATGTACGAGTACCTCCTCGCCGTCTCCCGTGACCCGGAGCCGGAGAAGATCCGCGCCTACTGCGACGGATCGGTAGAGCACTTCGACTGGCTCGAGGGGCTCGGCTTCGAGTTCGAGCGCTCCTTCTACCCCGAGAAGGCGGTGATCCAGCCGGGGACCGAGGGGCTGATGTACAGCGGGAACGAGAAGGTGTGGCCCTTCCGCGACAAGGCCGCGCCCGCACCACGCGGCCACAAGGTGCCGGTGCCTGGCGACACCGAAGGGGCCAAGCTGGTGATGGACCTGCTCCGCGACCGGATCGACGAGGCGGGCGTCGAGGTCCGTTACGAGACCGGCGCGACCGGGCTCGTCGTCGACGAGGAGGGGGCGGTCGTCGGGCTGGCCTGGCGCCGGTTCAAGGAGACCGGCCTGGTCCGCGCCGGCGCCGTCGTGCTCGCCGCGGGTGGGTTCGTGATGAACGCCGACATGGTCGCCGTGCACACTCCGGCACTCGGCTCGAAGTTGTTCACCCTCGGGTCGACCTACGACGACGGCCTCGGCATCCGGCTCGGCGCGTCCGTGGGCGCGGAGCTCAGGCACATGGAGCAGCCGTTCGCCACGGCACCCTTCTACCCGCCGTCATCGCTGGTCAAGGGACTGATCGTCAACAAGCTCGGTCAGCGGTTCGTCGCCGAGGACAGCTACCACGCCCGGACGTCCGGCTTCGTGCTGGAGCAGCCCGACGCGGCGGCGTACCTGATCGTCGACAGCGAGCACGTCGAGCACCCGAAGATGCCGCTGGCCCCCTTCATCGACGGGTGGGAGACGGTGCCGGAGATGGAGGCCGGGCTCGGACTTCCGGCGGGATCGCTGGTCGCCACGCTGGAGCGCTACAACGAGAACGCCGCCCGTGGCGAGGACCCCGACTTCCACAAGCACCCCGACTGGCTGGCACCGCAGTCGACCGGGCCGTGGGGTGCCTACGACCTCACGCTGGGTCACGCCCTCTATGCCGGCTTCACCCTGGGTGGGATCCGGACCAGCGTGGACGGCGAGGCGCTGCGACCCGACGGCTCGCCGATCACCGGGCTCTACGCCGCCGGTGCCTGCGCCTCCAACCTCGCCCAGGACGCCAAGGGCTACGCCTCCGGGACCCAGCTCGGGGAAGGCTCATTCTTCGGCCGCCGGGCTGGGCGTCATGCAGCCGGGCGGTTTCCCCGGCGGGCCGGGGAAACCGACACTTCTCGGCTGTTGCAACGCCCTGGAAGTGACGGTTTCACCGGCTAGCCGGTGAAACCGGCACGCCCTTGTACCCTCAGCGAATGACAAGCCGGTACGCCGTGGCAGAGCGCGCCAACGTGCCGCCCTTCCACGTCATGGATCTGCTGGCGGCGGCCGACCAGCGCCGGCGGAGCCATGGCGACCTGGTCAACCTCGTGGCCGGCCAGCCGAGCACCGGCGCACCGGCCCCGGTGAAGGCAGAGGCGATCCGTCTCCTGCAGTCCGACGACCCGCTCGGCTACACGGTCGCACCCGGGATCGCCGAGCTTCGCGAACGGATCGCGCACCACCACCAGCAGCGACACGGCGTCGACGTCTCCCCCGGGGAAGTGATCGTGACGACAGGCTCCAGCGGCGGGTTCCTGCTGGCCTTCCTCGCGGCGTTCGAGCCAGGCGACCGGGTGGCGATGGCCCGTCCCGGCTACCCCTGCTACCGCAACGTGCTCACCGCACTGGGCTGCGAGGTGGTCGAGCTCGACTGCGGACCGGTGACCCGCTTCCAGCCGACGGTCGCCCAGCTCGAGGAGATCGAGGACCTCAAGGGCGTCGTCGTGGCCAGCCCGGCCAACCCGACCGGGACCATGCTCCTGCCCGAGGAGCTGTGGGCGATCGCCACCTGGTGCGAGCGCCGCGGCGTGCAGCTGATCTCCGACGAGATCTACCACGGCATCGAGTACGCCCCGCTCGACGGCGAGACCCCGCTCTCACGGTCCGCGTGGGAGACCTCCCGGGAGGCGGTGGTGTTCAGCTCGTTCTCCAAGTACTTCTCGATGACCGGCTGGCGGATCGGCTGGATGCTGGTGCCCGAACGTCTGCGGCGACCGGTCGACGTACTCACCGGCAACTTCACGATCTGCCCGCCGGTGCTCGCCCAGTTCGCGGCGTGCGCGGCCTTCGAGGATGCGTCGTATGCCGAGCTGGACGGACACGTCGCGCGGTACGCCGGCAACCGCGCGCTGCTGCTGGAGAGGCTCCCCGCCCTCGGCATCACCGGCCTGGCGCCGGCCGACGGCGCGTTCTACGTGTACGCCGACGTGGGCCACCTGACCGACGATTCGATGGGCTTCGCCCACGACCTGCTGGGCAAGACCGGCGTCGCGGTCGCGCCCGGCATCGACTTCGACACCGAGGTCGGCCACCGCTACATCCGGCTCAGCTTCGCCGGCCCCCGAGAGGACGTCGTCACCGGCCTCGATCGGCTGGCGACCTTCCTCTCACGTTGAGTGGCGGATTCCCGCCCGTTGAGTGGGGTTTTCAGCCCCGCGGCAACCCGTCGATCAGCGACTGCTCGACGAAGGCGTTGCGGACCCGCTGTGGGTGGTCGCCGACCTTCGCGGTGTCGACGATCCGGCCGGTGTCGTAGGAGATCTTGGCGACCTGGTCGGTCCCGCTCCACGAGATGTAGCAGTAGTCGCCGTCCCAGCTCGGGGTCACCCAGTACGGCTTGCCGCCCTCCTTCTTCAGCAGCTTGCCGCGCTTGTAGGTCTTGCGGTCCACCACCGTGGCGTAGTCGGACATCGTGCCGGCGACGCAGATCTTCGTGCCTTCGGGGTTCATCGCGATCCCGTGGTGTGCGGAGTCGAGGACGTACTGCTCGCGGGGCATGTCCGGGACCAGGTTCGGCAGACGCTTGACCCGCTCGATCTTTCCGGAGGACCGGTCCATCTCGAGGAAGCCGTGGAAGAACGAGACCTGGAAGTAGATCTTCTGCTCGTTCGGCGACAACGTCATCGGGCGCACGGCGGTGCTGAAGTCCTCGAGCCCGCGCTGGTCGAGCGCCTTGCGCAGGTTGTAGCGGCGAATCACCTTGTAGGTGTCGGCGTCCACGATCTCCAACACCCGCTCACCCTTCGCGGGGTCCATCTGCGGCTGGTCGAGCGGCGTGTAGACCGTGCCGATGCTGGCGTGGATGATCTTCTCGCCGCCGTCGATGAACACGCTCTCGTGCGGCGAACCACCGGAGGGGAACTGGCCGAGCTCCTTGCCGTCGGAGACCCGCAGCACGTGCACCACGTTTGCGGTCGAGGCACTGACCACGACCTTCTTGCCGTCCGGCGAGATGGCCATGTGGTCGGAGCGCTGCCCGGCCACCGGGAAGCGCCAGACGATCTTGCCGGTCTCGAGGCTGATCCCGACGACGTCGGCGAACGACGGCCGGGAGACCACCATCAGCCTGCCGTCGTTGGAGGAGTACATGTCGTCGACGTACTGGTCGTGGCCCTCACCGATCGCCTCGCGAATCGCGAGGAAGTACGCCAGCCGCTCTGGGTTGGTGGCGATCTCCTGCATCCGCTCGTCGTGGTCCGGGATGATGTTGATCGTGCCGAGCTTCTTGAAGGTGCCGGGAGCGAGGATGTCGGCGGTACCGGCCCAGTTGTTGCCGACGAACACCACGCGCTTCACGTCGCCGACCGGCGTCTGACCCTCGGTGGCGGCGGCCTGGCCGGCGGGACCCATCGCCGACACCGCACCGGCGACCACGCCGATGGCGATGCTCCGGGCTCGTCGTCCGACCGGCATGGGTTCCTCCTGGGTTCGGGTTCGTGCTCCTCCTGCCGTGTCAACGAGGGCCCTGGCACGCCGGTTACGGCGGGGTGTCCGTGTGCTGGACCACCTGTCAGGGTGGCCGGGTGAAGAAGATCGGTCTGCTGGGCGGGATGAGCTGGGAGAGCACCGCCCTCTACTACTCGCTGCTCAACGGGCTCGTGCGCGAACGTCTCGGCGGCTACCACTCGGCGCGCTGCCTCGTCGCCTCGGTCGACTTCGCGCCCATCGAGGAGATGCAGCGTGCCGGCGACTGGTCGTCCGCGGGCAACCTGCTCGCCGCGGAGGCGCGGTCACTCGAGGACGCCGGCGCCGAGCTGCTCCTGCTCTGCACGAACACGATGCACAAGGTTGCCGACCGGATCGAGGACGCGACCTCGGTCCCCTTCGTCCATCTCGCCGATGTCACCGCGCGGGCCGTCCTCGCGGCAGGGCTGCAGTCGGTGGCCTTTCTCGGCACCGGCTTCAGCATGCGCGAAACCTTCCACACCGACCGGATCGCGCAACACGGTCTTACCGTCACGGTGCCCGAGCTCGCCGAGCAGCAGGTCGTGCACGACGTGATCTACGACGAGCTGGTGCACGGCATCGTCCGCGGCGACTCGCGGGCGGCGTACCGCCGGATCATCGATGCGCTTGTCGACCGCGGTGCCCAGGGTGTGATCCTCGGGTGCACCGAGATCGAGCTCCTGATCGGGCCGGACGACAGCCCGGTCCCTGCCTTTCCCACCACCCGGCTGCACGTCGAGGCGGCTTTGGACCTCGCCCTGACTGGCCGGTAGGAGGGTGCCCCGAGCGGTCAGGAGTAGCGGTGGCTCTTGGCCGCGTGCCCGTGTTCGCGTGTGCAGGTGCGTCCACTGATGCTCCGATGGCCGCACGGTCGCACCTGGACGTCGGCTGCCGTTGCCTCGGCTGCTTTCGGAACCAGTCGATCCGCCCCTTTCGGCGCGACCTGGGGCTTTGCTGCGGCGCGGGCCGCCCCTTGCTCATAGCGCGCCTCTCGCATGGCGCGCAGATCATCCATCTTGCTCATCGGCGGTTCACGGGACTGACTGTAACTTCAGCGCGGGACAATTCCCGGCAGGCGCGTCCGCACGTTGCGACCACCAGAGGTGGCGGCGCACAGATGGGGCGCTGTCGAATCCGCAACTCGCCAGGAGCGGATCGCCGCAGACCCGGTCACACCGAGGGCGCCGAATGATCACTGAAGGCGTGCCCGCCGCGCTCGCGCCGACGGGCATGAGCGTGTCTTGCCCGAAGGAAAGACTCGACGGGCACGCACTGCCGACGCAGTACCCACTAGGAGAGGAAAGACGCGCCGAACAGCGGCATCAGGGTGGGGTTCAGCGTTCGGAAGATCTTGCCGAACAGGTGCCGGGCTCGCACCGGTCAGTACTCACCGGGAGAGGATGAGCAGCAGGATCCCGGTGACGACAACGGACACCAGAAACGAGCCGAGGCACCCGAGCCGGTTGCTGAAAAAGAAGAACATCAGGTTCCCTCCCGACGAACGCCGCCCCGTGCCATCCGAGGCGGCGTTCGCTGTGGGTTAGCTGCGGACCGAGGTCAGCGGTGGTCGTCGCTGTAGAAGTCGCGACTTCCGGACTTCGCCAGGCCGCGGCTGACCATGTACCCGATGGTCAGCAGGGTGACGAGGAACCAGGCCTCCTGGGCGCCGAAGTCACTAGCCTCATCCGCCACGGCGGACGCGATCAGTACGCCGACCACGGCCGCCAGGTAGGCGATCAGCTCGGACGTCTTGACCGAGGCTTTGGTCTCGGTGCTGAGCCGACGCGGAGTGGCCACGTAGTGGCCGGTGTCCTGGTGGCTCTCGGTGCGAATGTTGGACATGTGTGTGTCACTCCTGTTGAGAGAGTTTGGACGGCTGCACTGGCTGTTTCAGTGCGAAGGCGCTCGGATGCGCGCCGCGGGTCGTGTTGTCACCCGTCTAGCGCGAAAACTTCTCAAGATCCGGATGCCGGCGACCACACCCTTGGGGGTTGGTTTGCCGTCCTGAGCGCACTTCCGTGGGAAAGCAAACACACCCATCACGGCCCTCAGACGAGATCGTGCACGAACTCCCCGAGCTGGGTGAGATTGCGGCACTCGACCATCGGCACCACCTCGCCGTAGGGGCCCGCGGCCGAGTCGCCGGTGTTCCAGTGCCGCGGGTGCTCCGGGTTCAGCCAGTAGGCATGCCGGCACCGGTCGACCATGTCCGCGAGCGCCGGGACGTTGAGGTCGCTGTAGTTGGACCGGGCGTCGCCCAGGATCAGCAGCGACGTCTTGGGGCCCAGCGCGTCGGCGTGCTTCTCGGCGAACTTCGCCAGGGCCCGGCCGTAGTTGGTGCGCCCCCACAGCGCCGCATGGGAAGTGCTCGCCGCGAGGTCGGCCATCACCTCCGCGACGTCGGCGCCCGGCCGGAAGTGGTGGGTCACCTCGTGGACGTGGTCCACGAAGGTGAAGGCCCGGACCTTGTGGAACTGGTCGCGCAAGGCGAACACCAGCAGCAGCGTGAACTGGGCGAAGTTCGCCACCGAGCCACTCACGTCGCACAGCACCACCAGCTCGGTCCGGTGCGGGCGCCTGGGGCGGTGGTGCGTGGCGATGGGCACGCCGCCGGTGGCCATCGAGGCTCGGATGGTCCGGCGGAAGTCCAGGGGACCGCGCCGCCGTGCGTGCTGCTCGCGCGCCAGCCGGGTCGCG
>JBJMIQ010000252.1:0-12084 GCA_045806805.1 Nocardioides sp.
AGGGCGGGCTGCCCTGGCGCTACGACGCCGAAGGCAACGTGATCGTGTCGTCGCCACCGAAGGAGACCCGGGACTTCGGCGGTCGTGAGTACGTCCTCGAGGAGGCGATCGTCGCGGACTACGGGCTGGTTCGGGCCTGGAAGGGCGACCGGCACGGGAACCTGATCTACCGCGACTCGGCTCGCAACTTCAACCCGCTCGCGGCGATGTGCGGGAAGGTGACCATCGCTGAAGTGGAGCACCTCGTCGAACCGGGCGAGCTTGCGCCGAACGACGTCCACACACCGGGAGTGTTCGTGCAGCGCGTGGTGGCGCTGACGCCCGAACAGGCCGCCGACAAGCGGATCGAGCGACGCACGGTGCGGCCGCGGCCGGGCGCGCCGGTGGAGACCAAGGAGGGTGACGTCTGATGGCTGGCTGGTCGAGGGAGGAGATGGCCGCGCGGGCGGCGGCGGAGCTGACCGACGGCTCCTACGTCAACCTCGGCATCGGCCTGCCGACGCTGGTGCCCAACTACGTCGCGGACGACGTCGAGCTGGTCCTGCAGTCCGAGAACGGCATCCTCGGTGTCGGCGCCTACCCGATCGAGGGTGAGGAGGATCCCGACCTGATCAACGCCGGCAAGGAGACGGTCACCCTGCGCAAGGGGGCGGCGTTCTTCGACTCGGCGACGTCGTTCGGGATGATCCGCGGCGGCAAGATCGACGCGGCCATCCTGGGTGCGATGCAGGTCTCGGCGGCGGGCGACATCGCGAACTGGATGATCCCGGGCAAGATGGTCAAGGGCATGGGTGGCGCGATGGACCTGGTCCACGGCGCCAAGCGGGTGATCGTGCTGATGGAGCACGTCGCGCGCGACGGGTCGTACAAGATCGTCAACGACTGCTCGCTGCCCTACACCGGCCGGGCGGTCGTCCAGCGGATCATCACCGATCTGGCGGTCCTCGACGTCACTCCCGAGGGACTGAGGCTGGTCGAGCTCGCGCCGGGTGTCACCGAGGACGAAGTACGGGAGAAGACCGAGCCGGAACTGGTCTGAGCTCCGAGCGATGAATTTCTCCGGGCCCTGGGGTCGGACCTGATATGAACAAGGTGATCGCGTCCATCTCGACCTCGCTCGACGGCTACGTCGTGGGGCCGGACGACCACGCGGGACAGGGCCTGGGCGTGGGGGGCGAACGCCTCCACTACTGGGTCATGGGCGGGCCGTGGACCTACGACGGCGAGCACGACACCGAGGGAATGCACGGGGCCGACAAGGAGTACTTCGGCAGCCTCACCGAGGGCATGGGCTGCGCGATCGTCGGCCGCACCATGTACGAGGCGGCCGGGGCGTGGGGCGGGACCAACCCGTTCCCGGGGACGCTGATCGTGCTCACGCACCGCACCGCGGACCAGCCCGACCCGAGTGCCGGCTTCCTGTTCCTCGAGGGCTTCGACGCAGCGATGACCAAGGCGCGAGAGCTCGCCGGCGACGGCGTCGTGGCGCTCGGGGGCGGCGCCGACGTGATCCGTCAGGGTCTGGCGGCGGGCGTCGTCGACGAGCTCGCGATCTCCACGGCGCCGGTGGTGCTCGGTGGCGGGAAGCGGTTGTTCGAGGGCTTCGACCGAGACCTCGACCTCGAGGTGCTCGGCGTCTGGAGCTCGCCGTACGCCACCCATGTGCGGTACCGCGTCGTCCGCTGACGCAACCGTCCATCTCGCGCCCGGACCCTTGCCGTTTGGTACCAAACGGCGAGAAAACCGCGACCGGACCTGCCGTTTCTGCCCAATCGCGGAGGTGGCGTCGATGAAACGGCCGATGCGTGGTGCGCTAGTGACGCTCCTCGAGTGCGATCGCCTCGCGCAGCTTCTCGACGGACTCGGTGAGCTCGGGGTCGTCGGCGGCGCGCGAGGTCATCAGGTCAGCGAGGGCCTCGGCCACGACGTTGAGCTTCTCCTGGATCGCCTCCTGGCTGCGACGGCCGGCGTTCTCGAGCAGCGCCAGCAGCAGCAGGGAGAGGATCGAGGATCCAGTGTGCAGCGCGAGCTCCCACTTCGTGGTGCTCGACCAGAGCGGGTAGCTCACCGCCCACAGCACGAGGACAGCCACCATGACCATGAAGAACGGTCCGCGGCTCACGAGCTGGTTGGCCGCCTCCACGAACTTCTCGAACGGGTCCCGCCCGTCCTCCTTCTTGCGATCCTCGGCCGCCTCTGTCCTGTCCATGCCGTCACCGTAGTGCCCCGATAGGCATGGGTAGAGTCCGCGACATGACCAAGTGGGAGTACCTGACCGCGCCGATCCTGACGCACACCGCCAAGCAGATCCTCGACAACTTCGGCTCCGAGGGGTGGGAGCTGGTCCAGATCGCGCCGGGGATGAACCCGGAGAACCTCGTGGGCTACTTCAAGCGTCCGCTGGAGGGCTGAGCCGTGACTCACCCTGAGGAAAGGCTCGCCGAGCTGGGCCTGGCGGTCCCCGAGGTCGCCAAGCCGGTGGCGGCGTACGTCCCGGCCGTGCGGTCGGGCAACTTCGTCTTCACCTCCGGGCAGCTCCCCATGCGATCCGGAGAGCTCATGCAGACCGGCAAGGTGGGCGACGACGTGAGCCCCGACGAGGCGGTCGAGTGTGCCCAGCAGTGCGCCCTCAACGCGATCGCCGCGGTCAAGGCCGAGCTCGGCGACCTCGGGAAGGTCAAGCGGATCGTCAAGGTGGTCGCCTTCGTCGCCTCCACGCCGGACTTCACCGGCCAGCCGCAGGTCGCCAACGGTGCTTCGGAGCTGTTCGGGTCGGTCTTCGCCGACGCGGGCACGCACGCACGCTCGGCGGTCGGCGTCCCGGTGCTGCCGCTGGACGCTCCGGTCGAGGTCGAGCTGGTCGTGGAGTTCTAGGCCGTGCTGCGGATCCCGTTGCCGGCGCACCTGGTCGAGCAGGCAAGGGAGTACGCCGACGGCACGCGGCAGCCGGCCGAACCGCGCGACGCCGCGACCGTCGTACTCCTGCGCAGGTCGGCTGATCCGGCATCGGGACCTGCGATCTACCTGCTGCGACGGCAGACCTCGATGGCTTTCGCGGGCGGGATGTGCGTGTTCCCCGGAGGCGGGGTCGACCCGCGCGACTTCGACGCAACGGTCGCGTGGGCCGGTCCGTCGCCGTCGGACTGGGCCGCCAGGCTGGGCGTCGACGAGGCCGAGGCCCGGGCCCTGGTCTGTGCCGCGGTTCGGGAGACCTTCGAGGAGTCGGGCGTGCTGCTGGCCGGCACTTCGGCCGGCGACGTGGTCGCCGACACCACCGGCGACGACTGGGAGGCCGACCGGGTCGCGCTGGAGTCCCGCGAGCTCGCGATGTCGGACTTCTGCGCGCGGCGCGGTCTGGTGCTGCGCAGCGACCTGCTCGGCGTGTGGGCGGGATGGCTGACGCCGGTGTTCGAGCCGCGCCGTTACCGCACCTGGTTCTTCGTCGCCTCGCTGCCGGAGGGGCAACGCACGCGCGACGTGTCGTCGGAGTCGTCCTCCGTGACTTGGATGCCGGCGCTGGAGGCAGTACAGGCCGTCGATGACGGCGAGCTGATGATGATGCCGCCGACCTACCTCACCTGCCTCGAGATCGGGCAGCACGCCGAGCCCGCGGAGGTGCTCGCCGCCTCGGCCGGCCGCAGCGTCGACATGTTCACACCCGAGGTGACCGGTGACGAGGACGACGCCACCCTGTCGATGCCGGACCGGCTGCGGCCGCTGGTGGAGGAGAGGCTCGGCCGATGACCTGGTCGGGCGGGGCCTTCGGAGAGCGCGGGCATTGCGTGCTCGCGCCCAACGCCAGCGTGATGACCCTCGACGGCACCAACACGTGGGTGTTGCGAGAGCCGGACTCCTCCCGGTCGGTCGTGGTGGATCCCGGGCCGTCGATCATGTCCCATCTCGACCAGGTCGAGTCGGTGGCCGGCGACGTTGCCACGGTGCTGCTCACGCACCACCACGCCGACCACTCCGAGGCGGCACGGGAGTTCGCGGAGCGGGTCGGGTGCGGCGTACGAGCCCTGGATCCGGCGTACCGCCTGGGGTCCGAGGGACTCAACGAGGGCGACGTGGTCTCGGTCGACGGCCTGGAGATCCGGGTGGTCGCGACTCCGGGTCACTCCTCCGACTCGCTCTCGTTCCTGCTCCCGGCCGAGGGGGCGTGTCTCACCGGGGACACGGTGCTCGGCCGCGGCACCACCGTGGTCGCGCATCCCGACGGGCAGCTCGGCGCCTACCTGGACTCGCTCGACCGGCTGCACGCACTCGCCTCAGAGCACGAGATCACGACCATCTGGCCCGGCCACGGTCCGGTCATCGACGAGGCCCTGCCGGTGCTCGACTACTACCGCGCTCACCGCCGCGAACGGCTCGAGCAGGTCGAGGCGGCCCTGGCCCAGCTCCGCGACGCACCCCATCCCGAGGGGATCGCCGTCGACGAGCTCCCTCGCCGAGTCGTCGAGATCGTCTACTCCGACGTGGACCCTGTCCTCTGGGGCGCCGCCGAGCTCTCCGTCCGCGCCCAACTGGCCTACCTCCAAACCCGTTGAAATGGGCCTCGCTAAGCGTTGAATTGGGCGTCCCTGCCGCTTGGTTGAGCCGGAGTCCATTCACAGCCGGGGCAACGGACATGAGTTTCCACAGCCCGAGATGAGCCTGCCAGCTGGAACGCGCCCCGGGGCATCTGGTTGTCATGAATCGAACACCGCTTCCGGATCATCCGTTCACGACGGCGGAGGCAGCAGCACTCGGCTATACAGGCACGGCGCTAGGCGTCCTTGTCCGCAATGGCGAGATTCGTCGGGTGTTCACTGGCGTGTACGTACGGGCCGACGTGCACGACTCCATCGAGGTACGCGCACGGGCGGCGAAGCTGGTGATGAGTGAGCACTCGGTCCTCTGCGACCGCACAGCGGCGTGGATCCATGGGATCGACGTCTTTCGATACTCCGAGCTCGACCTCAC
This sequence comes from Nocardioides sp., assembly GCA_045806805.1. GTDB lineage: Bacteria > Actinomycetota > Actinomycetes > Propionibacteriales > Nocardioidaceae > Nocardioides. The sequence goes on from JBJMIQ010000252.1 coordinate 4,963, forward strand.
TCCACCTTTGGAGACCTATGTCCTGCGAGGGCACGACCCCACCGATCGGCGCGATTGTCACGGCGGCAGCCGCGACCTGCGGCCTGAGGACTGGCAGCTCATCGGAGGCGTACGAGTCACCACACCGCTTCGCACTGCATTGGACCTCGCGTGCAAGCTCTCGCGCCGCCAGGCCAAGGCTGCCCTCGACGCCTTCGCACGTGAACACCACGTCACGGTCGAGCAGCTCAAGCGGCTACTGGTGCGGTACTACCGCCGGCGAGGAGTCGTGCAGGCGCGTGAACTGGTGCCGCTCGCCGAACCGCGCTGTGAGTCGAGGCGCGAGTCGTGGGTCGACCTGGACATTCACGACCATGGCTTGCCGCGCCCCGTGCCGCAGTACTGGGTGATGGTCGCCGGAGTCCCGACGTACCGCCTCGACTTCGCGTACCCCCACGCGCGGATCGCGATCGAGTACGACGGCGAGGAGTTCCACTCGGCGCCAGACCAGCGAGCCCGCGACCAGAGCCGGCGAGCATGGCTGCGGACTCGTGGATGGGTGGTGATCGTGGTGACCAAGGAGTCGTTCGCGGGAGGTTCTGACTGGATACGCGAACTGCGCGAGGCATTGACCGACCGAGCGAGGCCCAGCTCAAGACTCAGCGGGGCCCACCTCAACGCTTAGCGGGGCCCAACTCAACGGTCAGCGGGCGCGGCGGGCGAGACGCTCGATGTCCATGATCACGACGGAGCGGGGCTCGAGTCGGAGCCAGCCGCGGGAGGCGAAGTCGGCCAGGGCCTTGTTGACCGTCTCACGGGACGCCCCGACCAGCTGGGCGAGCTCTTCCTGGGTGAGGTCGTGGTGGACGTGGACGCCGTCGTCGGCGGCGCGTCCGAAACGGTCGGCCAGATCGAGCAGGGCCTTGGCGACCCGGCCCGGAACGTCGGAGAAGACCAGGTCGGCGTTGACGTCGTTGGCCTTGCGGAGCCGGCTCGCGATCTGGGAGAGCAGCCCACGGGCGACCACGGGCCGGCCCTCGAGCCAACGGAGCAGGTCGTCGTGGGACAGCGAAGCGAACGCGGCGTCGGTCACGGCGGTGACCGTCGCCGAGCGGGGCCCGGGGTCGAAGAGCGAGAGCTCACCGAACATCTGGCCGGGGCCGAGGATGGCGAGGAGGTTCTCGCGGCCATCGCTGGAGGTGCGGCCCAGCTTCACCTTGCCGTCGAGCACGATGTAGAGCTTGTCGCCCGCGTCGCCCTCATGGAACAGCACGTCGCCGCGGCTCAAGCGGTTCTCGGACATCGACGCCCGCAGGGCGGTGGCTGCCTCGTCGTCGAGTGCGCTGAACAGCGGAGCCTGACGGAGTACGTCGTTGTCCACGGTGCCTCCTGGAGTCCTCTGCCCGCCGGCTGCTCGACGGGTCGGGCCTGATCCTAGCCAGTGGCGCAGGTCACATGCGTACCCCCAGTCTTGCGGACCGATGACCCCGGGTCGAGGGCACGACGGCCAATGCTTCGTTCGTGCCCTGCGCGGGACGGGTTCAGAGGTAGCGCAGCCAGAGGTACGGCGCCGTCGCGACGACCGTGACCACCGTGACCACGAGACCGTACTTGGTGAACTCCCAGAAACCGATCCGGTGTCCGGCCCGCTCGGCGAGACCGAGCACCACCACGTTGGCCGAGGCTCCGATCGCGGTGGCGTTGCCGCCGAGGCCGGCCCCGAACGCGAGCGCCCACCAGAGCACCTGGCCGTCGTCTGCGCCGACCCCGGCCACCAGGTCGGAGACCACGGGGCTCATCGTCGCGACGTAGGGGATGTTGTCGATGACGGCCGACAGTCCGGCGGACCCGCCCAGGAGGAGCATCGTGGCCAGACCCAACCTGCCGTCGGTGGCCTCGCCCATCGCCTCCGAGATCTGTCCGACGACGCCGGTCTCGACCAGGCTGCCGACCATGATGAACAGGCCGGCGAAGAAGGCGAGGGTCGGCCACTCGACGTCGGCGAGTGCCTCGTTGGTCGTCACATCGGTGACGAGGACCAGGATCCCGGCGCCGAGCAGGGCGACGACCGAGGGTTCGTAGTGCAGCACGGGCTGCAACGCGAGCGCGGCGACCACTCCGGCCAGCACGATGAGGGATCTGACCAGAAGGGACCGGTCCTTGATCGCCTCCCGCTCGTTGAGCGCCATCACCGCCTCGACGCGCTCGGGGTCGTAGACGAATGCGGAACGAAACATCCACCGGCACATCAGGCAGAAGATCACCATCAGCACGAGGGACCAGGGCGCCATGTGGACGAGGAAGTCGTTGAAGGTGAGGTCCGCGCGGCTGGCGATGATGATGTTGGGAGGGTCGCCGACCAGGGTCGCGGTGCCACCGATGTTGGAGGCGAAGACCTCGGCGATGAGGTAGGGCACGGGCGGGAGGCCGAGCCGTTCGCAGACCAGGAGGGTCACCGGAGCGAACAGCAGGACTGTGGTGACGTTGTCGAGGAACGCCGAGGCCACTGCGGTCAGCACGGTCAGCATCACCATCAGCCCGTAGGGCCGTCCCCGGGAGCGCTTGGCGCACCAGATCGCTATGTACTCGAACACGCCGGTACGTCGCAGCACCGACACCACGATCATCATGCCGAGGAGCAGGAAGATGACGTTCCACTCGATGCCGGTCGTCTCGTCGAAGAACGCGGCGTCGGGGTCGGTGAGGCGCAGGAGCAGCATCAAGCCGGCACCGGTGAGCGCCACCTTCGTGCGGTGCACCCACTCGGTGACGAACAGGACGTAGGCCCCGACGAAGACGATGACGGCGAGGGTGGCGGCCATGTCGGGGCTCCTCGTCATGGGTCGGTCAGATCGACGCCGACCAGACTTCCCGGCACACCGGGGCCCACCCTACGCGCACCGGCCGGTGGCTGCTCGGCGTCCGCCCGGTCCGGTTCTGCGCGGCTAGGGTGACCGCGTGCAGGCACACGAGCTGGCGTCGCCGTACCCCACAGTCCGCATGGACACCCCGGCGGCGACGGCGGTGCGGGTTCTCACCGAGCACGGCCGGCCCGGTCTCATCGTGGTCGACGACAACGAGCACCCGCTCGCGATCCTGCCCGGCTCCCAGGTCCTGCGGATGATGATCCCGAGCTACGTGCAGGACGACCCCACCCTGGCCCGGGTGCTGGAGGAGGACTTCGCCGACCGGATGTACGAGGCGCTGGGGGAGAAGTCGGTGCGCGACCTGATGCCGCGGGACCAGGTCCCGCTGCCGGTGGTCGCCCCCGACGACACGGTGCTGGAGATCGCGGCAATCATGGCGGCCAACCGGAGTCCCCTGGTGGCGGTGGTCGAGGAACGCAGCAAGACCGCGCCGCTGCTCGGTGCCATCAGCGCCAGTCAGCTGCTCGGCCGGGTCCTGCCGGGCGCCTGAGCATTCGGTGGGGTCGGACCCGGCATCTACGCTTGCGGGCATGGTGAGCACGCAGGAGGAGCCCGCCGCGCCGTCCCGTACGGCGCTCGTACGCCGCGCCCGCAAGATCAACCGCGTCCTCGCCGACACCTACCCCGACGCCCGGTGCGAGCTCGACTTCGACAACTCGTTCCAGCTGCTCGTGGTCACGGTGCTCAGCGCCCAGACCACCGACAAGCGGGTCAACGCCGTCCGCCCGACCCTCTTCGCCGCCTACCCCGATCCCGAAGCGATGGCAGCCGCGGATCGGGCCCACCTCGAGCAGATCCTCGGCCCGCTCGGCTTCTTCCGCGCCAAGACCGAGTCGCTGCTCAAGCTGAGCCACGCCCTCGTCGAGCGCTACGACGGCGAGGTGCCGCCCCGGCTCGAGGACCTCGTGACCCTGCCCGGCGTCGGCCGCAAGACCGCCAACGTGGTGCTCGGCAACGCGTTCGGGATTCCCGGGATCACCGTTGACACCCATTTCGGCCGCCTGGCCCGACGGTTCGGCTGGACCGACCTGACCGACGCCGTCAAGGTCGAGCACGCGGTCGGTGAGCTGTTCCCCAAGCGTGACTGGACCATGCTCAGCCACCATCTGATCTGGCACGGCCGACGGGTCTGCCACTCCCGCCAGCCCGCGTGCGGTGCCTGCCCGGTCGCACGCTGGTGCCCGTCCTACGGGGAGGGGCCGGTCGACCCCGACACCGCAGCCAAGCTGGTCCGCACCGAGGGTCGCGCATGAGGCGTGTGGTCGTGGCCCTGGTCGCCGGGCTGCTGCTGGCCGGGTGCGGCGATGGTGCCAACGTCCCGGGGCAGGCGAGGGTCGACGTCGACAGCTCCCAGCTGCGCCAGACCAAGCACGCCGCCGGGGTCGAGGCGTGCACTCCCGGCGACGGCGACTCGGTCGAGGGCGGGCTCCCCCAGGTGACCCTGCCGTGTCTCGGCGGCGGGCCCGACGTGGACCTGTCCTCGCTTCGCGGCCCGATGGTGGTCAACCTCTGGGCCTCCTGGTGCGGCCCGTGCCGCAAGGAGATGCCGATCCTCGAGGACTTCCACCAGCGGTACGGCGACCGCGTCCAGGTGCTGGGCATCGACTACCAGGACGTGCAGACCGGTGCGGCGATGGAGCTCGTTCGTCAGACCGGAGCGACCTACCCGCTGCTGGCCGATCCGCAGTCCGAGCTGAGCGGGGCGGCGCCGTTTCCCGTGCTGCGAGGCCTCCCGTTCCTGGCCCTGGTCGACGGGCGGGGCCGGGTCGTCCATCAGGAGTTCACCGTCATCGAGAGCCGCCAACAACTCGTCGGGCTGGTCAACCGCCATCTGGGGATCACCCTGTGATCCCCGAGTGGCTGCGCCCTGTCAAGGAGGGCGCCGAGTCGATCACCGTGCACGAGCTGACCCGGTTCATGCCGCCCGAGGGTGCCGACACCCGGGCCGGCGCCGTCCTGGTGCTCTTCGGGGAGGGACCGGCCGGTGGCGAGCTGCTGCTCACCGAACGCGCCCACCACATGCGCTCCCATCCCGGCCAGGTGTCCTTCCCGGGAGGGTCCATCGACCCGGGGGAGACCCCGGTCCAGGCCGCATTGCGCGAGGCCGAGGAGGAGACCGGACTCGACCCGGCCGGGGTCGAGGTCTTCGGGGAACTCCCCGAACTGTGGCTGCCGCCGAGCAACTTCGCGGTGACCCCCATCCTCGGCTGGTGGCACCAACCGACCAGTGTCGACGTGGTGGATCCCGACGAGGTCCACGACATCCACCGGGTCCTGATCGCCGAACTGCTCGACGCCGAGCACCGGATCTCGGTCCGGCACCCCAACGGCTGGGTGAGCCCGGGCTTCCTGATCGGCCCCGAGCACGACGTCATCCTGTGGGGCTTCACCGCCGGGATCATCGCCCGGCTGTTCGACTACGTGGGCTGGTCCAGCGAGTGGGACGAGACGCGGATCCGCGACCTGCCGTCGTACATGCTGCAGGGTGAACCCCGTCGGATCGATGTGCAGCCCAACACGCGATTCCGCGACCCCCGCGAGGAGCGCCGGTGAACGTCCTGGACTGGCTGCTCATCGTGCTCGTCCTCGCCTACGCGCTGTCGGGCTACTGGCAGGGCTTCGTCACCGGCGCCTTCGCCACCACCGGCCTGATCCTCGGCGGCCTGCTGGGGGTCTGGCTGGCTCCCATCGTCCTCGGCGACGCCAACCCCTCGCTGTTCGTCTCCCTCGGCGCACTGTTCATCGTGATCCTCGCCGCCTCGCTGGGGCAGGCGATCCTGCAGTTCTCCGGCGCCCGGGTCCGTGACCGGATCACGTGGCAGCCCGTGCGGGCGCTCGACGCCGTGGGGGGAGCGGCCCTGAGCGCCGTCGCCGTACTCCTCGTCTCGTGGGCCCTCGGCGTCGCGGTCGCCGGCGCCGGGCTCGGCGGGGTCTCCCCCATGGTCCGCAACTCGGCCGTGCTCGCCTGGGTCGACCACCGTCTCCCCGACTCCGCCGACGGGGTGCTCAACGCCTTCAACAACGTCGTCGGGACGACGTTCTTCCCTCGCTACCTCGAGCCGTTCGCGCCCGAACGCATCGTGGAGGTCGGCCCCGGGCCGCGGCGGCTGCTCACCGACCCCGACGTCCAGGATGCCGCGCCCGCCGTCCTCAAGGTCCGCGGCGAGAACGACTGTGGGCGCGGCGTCGAAGGCACCGGCTTCGTCTACTCACCGGGCCGGCTGATGACCAACGCCCACGTGGTCGCCGGCGTCGACGCGCCCGAGGTGGACGTCAACGGCAGCTCGGTGCAGGCAGAGGTCGTCTACTACAACCCCGACCTCGATCTCGCCGTCCTCGAGCTGGACACCTCCGGTGTCCCGTCGCTGGAGTTCGACCGCGAGGCCAAGCCGGAGGACGGCGTCGCGATCCTGGGCTACCCGCAGGACGGACCCTTCAACGTGCAGCCCGGCCGGATCCGTGCCGAGCAGCGGCTGCGGTCGCCCAACATCTACGGCGACGGCACGGTCATCCGCGAGGTGTTCTCGCTGCGCGGCCTGGTGCGCCCGGGCAACTCCGGCGGTCCGATCGTGTCGTCGGCCGGTGACGTCGTCGGGGTGGTCTTCGCGGCCTCCGTCACCGACCGCGACACCGGCTACGCCATCACCGCCGACCAGGTCGGACGAAGCGCCACGCTCGGGATCTCGAACGACTCCCCGGTGTCCACGGGCGAGTGTGCTGGGTGAGGCTGACCAGAACCCTGCGAGGAACGAGCAGGGGTCTGCAGGTCAGCCTGGTTGAGCGAGCGCGCGACCGAGGTACGAGGTCGCGTACGCGTGTCGAAACCCCGCAATGTGGGCAGGGCGGCGACAACCGGGGACCCACATGCGGTGGCCGGTCGGGTGCGGGGATTTCGAGGCTCAGGCTCAGGCCTGGCCGGCCTTCGCACCTCAACCTCCGGTGGTGACGGAGGAGCTCAGGCCTGACCTTTGAGCGCGCGCGGGATCTCCTTGCCCTGGTGGATCGCCTTGTCGGGCGGGCCGACCTGCTTGAACTTCCGGTAGCCCACGAGGCCGAGCAGCGCGGCCACGACAAGGTAGACCCCGAAGACGATGAGGAAGGCCCATTGCAGGGCCAGCCCGTCGCCGTTCCAGTGGATGAGGTAGGCGAAGGCCACAGACAGCATGATGATGGCCAGGACTGCTACGAATCCCGCCGCGGCGAACAGGCCGATGCC
>JBJMIQ010000253.1:0-11802 GCA_045806805.1 Nocardioides sp.
GCTACTCGGACTGCGAGCGCCTGGGCGACACGAAGGAGATATTGGGCCGAACGGCCGTTGCCTACAACTGTGATTCCACTCGATTTCCGGGTCTTGCTCACCGGCCGGTGCAATGGCTGGACAAGGAAACGGGCCTCCGCCTCAAGGCCGGACACGACGTAGCGGTGCGGCTGGACCTGGATCCGGTCATTGGCAAGACCACATTCTCCACCCGCCCTCCGTGCCGACATCTAACGCCTGATCAGTACCCGCACTCCACCAGAGTGGTGTGCCCGTAGTCCCTCATTGTCTGTGCGGAAGCTTCCGCACCGACCTGGATCCCTGCTGTGACCGGCAGTCCGCAGCCAGTCCGCAAGACGTCCGCAAACAATCCGCTAGACGTGCGTGGCTGGACCTCCCGGAGCGGCCATGTACCAGACGGGGGCGAGGGCGCATGCTAGGACCGGAGCGTCGGGCTCTCGGGCCTCACGAAGGGGACCAATCATGCGACCTCGACTCAAGCGTCAGCGGCCGGCAGTGGCCGGTGCCCAAGGCGTGCCGCCCGAGGACGGGATCGCGCGTGTTTCTTACCGTGAACGCTCGCTGGTCTTCCATATCGACAATCCGGAGGATTCTGTCCAGAGACCCTTGGTGCGGGGACGGCTTTATGAAATGGACCTGCTGCCATCGCACCGGGACCTCATCTTTCACGGCTCGACGGTCATTGACGTCGGCGCGAACATCGGAACCCATACCGTCTTCTACGCGATCAGCGGAGCGCGTCGCGTGTACCCGTTGGAGCCCAACCCCCGTGCCCGGGCCCTCCTCAGACAGACGGTCACGGCGAATGATCTGGCCTCGGTGGTCGACCTCACGTATGTCGAGCTCGGGGCGGGTGCGGAGGCGGCTGAGTTGAGGCTATCCACGCCGGACCCGAACAACCTTGGAAAGACGATGCTCGGCGCGGAGGGGAGCGAGGCGGCGAGCGTCCGCCCGCTCGACAGTCTCCGCTTCGAGGGCCGCATCTCGTTCATCAAGATCGATGTGGAAGGCATGGAGATGGCAGTGCTCGCGGGTGCGGAGGCGACCATCGCTGCGCATCGGCCAGGGCTAGGAATTGAGGTGGACGACTCGAACGCCGCCCCCTTCTGGGAATGGGTCAACCATCATGGGTACCTCGTGGTCAGAAAGCGGAAGATGTATTCGGCGAACGCGAATTACGTGTGCATCCCGATGGGCGCGGTGCCACTCCGTTAGCCGGCGGGTGTCCGAGCCCGGGAGGGCTCTTGGAACCAGGTTGTGGGATGACCGCGCGCAGTGGCATTGCCTTGGCGCTGTCGGTTGCCTGCATGGCCGCCCTGCTTGGGGCGTGTGGCGAGGAATCGCCAGGAGCCTCGTCCCCGACGCCTTCCGCCTCGACCTCGCCCACGAAGCCCGTCGCTCCCTCTCCCCAGAAGGTCGCTGCTCCTCGCAAGAAGCGCCTCCGCCCGTTGCCCTCCATTCCCGCGTCGGCAGCGCTCAGCCCGGGTCGGTGCGTCACCGCGGCACCCCCGACGACCACATCTCCAACACTCGACAGCGACGTGTGCCAAGTCATCGTCGGGTACACCCGGGATTGGGTCGTTGTGGAAGCTAAGCTCGACCCCGCGCCGCTCTCTCAGGGAGAGATGAGTTTTCGTGGATACTTTGACGCCCCAAGCTCTGCGCTGCCTGGGGAGACCGGTCGCTTCTGGCAATGGCGGGCACTCTTCCCGATGGGTGTTCGGGAATCCCACCAGTTCACCGTCTTCAATCCTTTTGGCGGCGTTTATGGCTGTGGTGCGCAGGGGATGGGCCACGGCTATGTGCCCACAGCCACCGCCAACCGCAAGCAAGGCATCATCCAGGCGGCCTTTCCCAGCCCATGTATCTCCGAACAGGGGGTCTTCATCCCCCCAGATCGATCCGAGCGTCGGTCAATCTCGACCCTATTGGGACCCCCTACGAGGGTGCGGAAAGTGCGTACTTCACCGACCGCCTCTATCCGGGTGATGTGGCCGTCCAACGCCGATAGGCGTCACGGCACGCCAACCTCGCAGTCCGCAGTGAGTCCGCAAGACGTCCGCACACGATCAACGGTCGCCAACGTCCTGTGACGAGTTTGTGCAGGTGGCTCCCGCCTAGGGACCGCGACGACGTCGACTGGCACAGTGAGCCCGATGCAACCCACACTGCACGACGCCCACGTCCTCGTGTCCGCGCCGACCCAGGTGGTCGCGGCCGCGGACGGCAGCATCGGCGGCGGTGCCGAGGGTGTCTACCACTCCGACGTCCGCGCCGTGAGCCGGCTGTGCCACCGGCTCGACGCCGTCGTCGACTGGGTGGGCACCGAGGTGTCGACGGCCGACCGGTTGGTCCAGCGCTACATCGTGCGCGGCGTGGGGGAGCCGACGGCGGACCCGGAGATCGTGCTCACCCGGGAGCTGACCATCGGCGCGGGCGAGGTCACCGACCGGCTCTCGTTCGCCAACGTGGGAACCGAGCTTCGCGAGCTGGAGGTATGCGTCGACGTGGCCTCCGACCTGGCCGGGACCGACGCGGTCATGACCGGCCGGCCCGTCGCCGAGGTCGCACCCGAGGTGGAGCCCGACGGGGACGGCGTAGGCCTCCGCTGGGCCAACAATCGGATCCGGGTCCGCGCGACCGTGCCGGCGATCGCGGACGCGCCCCGCAAGGTCGTCGTACCGCCGGGGGAGTCCGTCGAGGTGATGACCCGGATCGAGGCCGTCGACGTGGGAGCGCCGATCTTTCTCCCCGTGGACAGGCCGGAGGCACTGATCTCCGGGCTCCGCGTCGAGGGCAGCCGGCACAACCTGGTGGCCGCGGTGAGCCGATCGGTCGCCGACCTGCGCGGCCTGCTGCTCGCCGACGCGGAGAAGCCAGCCGACTGCCTGGTGGCGGCCGGGAGCCCGTGGTACCTCACCCTCTTCGGCCGCGACTCGCTGTGGGCGGCCCGCTTCCTGCTGCTCACCGGCACCGACCTGGCGATGGGCACGTTGCGTGCGCTGGCCCGCCGGCAGGCCACCGCGACCGACGCGGCCAGCGAGGCCCAGCCGGGCAAGATCCTCCACGAGGTCCGGGCGGAGACCCTGCAGGTCTCCGGCGGCATCGTGATCCCGCCGCTCTACTACGGCACCGTCGACGCCACCGCGCTGTGGGTCTCGCTGCTGCACGGCGCCTGGAAGTATGGCGCTCCGCAGGAGCAGGTGGCCGCCCTGTTGCCGAACCTCGAGGCCGCACTCGACTGGCTGGCCGCAAGCACGGGTCCGGGTGGGTTCCTGCGGTACGTCGACTCGACCGGCCACGGCCTCGCCAACCAGGGATGGAAGGACTCCGTGGACGGTGTCCGGCACCGGGACGGGTCGCGTGGAGAGGCGCCGATCGCGCTGTGCGAGGTGCAGGCCTACGCCTATGCCGCCGCGATGCAGGGAGCCGAGCTGCAGCGCGCGTTGGGCGGGGGAGATCCGGATCGCCGAGAGCAATGGGCGTCGGGGCTCGCCGAGCGGTTCCGAGCCGCGTTCTGGGTCGACTCCCCGGAGGGCCCACACCCGGCGATCGCCCTGGACGCCCACGACCGCCCGGTATCGGCGCTGACCTCCAACATCGGTCACCTGCTCGGCACCGGCCTGTGCGACGCCGAGGAGTCCGCGGCCATCGCCCGGCTCCTCGTCGGGCCCGAACTCCACTCCGGGTACGGCGTGCGCACGATGGCGTCGACCACCACCGGCTACAACCCGCTCGGCTACCACACCGGGTCGGTGTGGACCCACGACACGATGATCGCCGCCAGCGGGCTGGCCGCCTCCGGCTTCCGGGCCGAGGCGGAGACCCTGGTCACCGGGCTCCTGGACGCCTCGACCGCATTCGGGGGCCGATTGCCGGAGCTGTTCGGCGGCTACCCCGCCGTTCCGGGCGGCGGGCCGACGGCGTACGCCGCCGCCTGCCGTCCGCAGGGATGGGCCGCGGCCGCGGTGGTCGAGGGCCTCCGGATCCTGCTCGGCCTCGACGTCGACGTGCCGCACGGCCGAATCAGCACGGTCGCCCCGGTGGGCGAGGCTGTCCGCGGGCACCGGGTGGACGGCCTGGTCATCAAAGGAGAGCCGGCTTCGGTCGAGGTGTCCCTGGACGGCGAGCTCCGGTGGAACGGGCCAGGCCCCGATCGGATCCAGGTCGACGTCGTGACCGGCCCTCAGGGACGGTCGAGCGCCGGGCGGTAGAACGCCTCACCCGCAAACGGCCCGCCTACGTGGGCGGCCTCGAACTCGTCCTCGGACCGCGCCGGCACACTGTCGGCGAACTCCTCGCCGTCGTCCACCGGCTCGTAGCCCAGCCGTCGACCGGGCTCGAGGTCCCACCAGCGCCGGGTGTTGGCCGAGATGCCGTAGAGGACGGCGTAGCCGGGAGCGGTGGCGGTCAGCGCGGCGTCGATCATCCGCACGCAGTCGTCGTGGGAGAGCCACGTCGACAGGTGACGGACGGTCTCCGGCTCGGGCAGGAACGACCCGATCCGGCAGGACACGGCGTCCAGGCCGTACCGGTCGGCGTAGAGGCTGAGCACGGCCTCGGCGGCCACCTTGCTCACCCCGTAGAACGTGTCCGGACGCGGTCGGACGTCGTCGCCGATCTGGGTCGATCCGTCGGACGGCCGCGGCGTGCGGCCTACCGCGTGGTTGGAGGACGCGTAGACGATCCGCTGCACGTCGTGCCCGACCATCGCGTCGAGCAGCGCGGCGGTGGTGAGGACGTGGGAGGTCAGGCTCTCGGGCAGGCTGCCCTCGTCCGGCTTGCCGGCCAGGTGTACGACGGCGTCGGGCGACTCCGCCCTGAACACCGAGGCGACGGCATCGGGGTCGGCGCAGTCGACGCTGTGCCACGGGCCGTCGAAGCCCTCGGGCTCGACGACCAGGTCGAGGCCGATGATGCGGTGGCCGCGGTCGGCGAGCCCGACCGTGGCGACCCGTCCGATGCTGCCGGCGGCGCCGGTGAGGAGTACTCGCACGGCCCGAACGCTATCGGTCTCGTCTCTCGGACCCGCCTATTGACCAGGGCGAGCGGTCAGGCGGACTCGGACTCCTTGTCGGACTTGTCAGACTTGTCGGCCTCGCTGGACTCCTGGGTCGACTCGTCGGAGCCCTCGTCACCCGAGTCGCTGTCGGACTTCTCGGACTTGCCAGAGCTGCCAGAGCTGTCGGAGCTGTCGGAGTCGCCGTCGTTGTTCGGGCCGTGCCCGCGCTCGGAGGCCGGCTGGCTCGGGTCGACGAGGCCGCCCTTGCCGCCCTCGCCGTCCTCGAACTGCCACTTCTCGTCGTCGAAGGTGCGTGGGGTGTTGTCCACCTCCGCGCCTTCGGGGCGGTTCTCGGGGTCGAGGCGTTCCTTCCGCGTCTCCTCGATCTCCTTCTGCTCGTCCTCGTCGGGAGGGTTCTCCTTGAACCTCTTGCTGGGATCAGAAGTGCCCGCGCTCCCCTCTTCGGCGGCCGGGTCGTCGCCGCCCGAGCTGTCGTCGTGGGATTCCTTCTCGTCCTGGTCCTTGTCGTCCGCGTCCGTCATCGGTCCTCCGTGGCAGTGGTGTCAGTTCATGCAAGCGATGTACCCCCCGCCTGTCAACGAATGCAGCGTGTCAACGGAGTGCACTCAGATCCGGGGGACGACCTCTCCGAGCAACTTGCCCATCCGTGTGGCCGCCTCTCGACCGGCGGCGAGGACCTCCTCGTGGTCAAGCGGCTCTCCGGTGATGCCGGCGGCAAGGTTGGTGACCAGGCTGATGCCGAGGACCTCCATCCCGGCCTCGCGCGCCGCGATCGCCTCGAGGGTCGTACTCATCCCGACCAGGGTGCCGCCCATCGCGCGCACCATGCCGATCTCGGCGGGGGTCTCGTAGTGAGGCCCCGGGAACTGCACGTAGACCCCTTCGTCGAGGCTCGGGTCGGCGTCGCGGCACAGATCGCGCAGTCGCGGGGAGTACAGATCGGTCAGGTCGACGAAGTGCGCACCCTCGATCGGACTGGTCGCCGTCAGGTTGATGTGGTCGCGGATCAGCACCGGCGTGCCGGGGGACCACGACTCGTCGAGTCCTCCGCAGCCGTTGGTCAGGACGACGGTCCCGCAGCCGGCCGCCGCGGCGGTGCGCACGCCGTGGACGACCGCCGCGACACCGCGGCCCTCGTAGAAGTGGGTGCGGCCGAGGAACACCAGCAGCTGGCGGTCGCCGGCACGGACGGACCGGATCTTGCCCGCGTGTCCCTCGACGGCCGGCGGAGCGAAGCCCGGCAGGTCGGTGGTGAGCAGCTCGGCGGTCGTCTCGCCGAGAGCGTCGGCGGCCGGCAGCCAGCCGGAGCCGAGCACGAGCGCGGTGTCATGGGTCTCGACGCCGGTGAGCTCACGGAGCCGGGCGGCGGCCGAGGCAGCCAGGGAGGAGGGAGTGGTCGTGTCGGTCACGGGCCGACTCTAGAGGCCGGTCGACCGGCACGGCCGACGGCGCAGGGCGGCGACGTAGTCGGCCGGCGCGTCGGCGGCCTCGGCGGCCTCGGCGAGCACCCCGAGGTACGACGCCGACGGCAGCCCGCCCTCGAACGCGTCGAGGACGTAGGTCCACACCACGAGCTCGCCGGTCAGGGTCGAGACGCGGACCCGGGTCTTGCGGTAGAGGCCGAGGTCGGCCGCCTCCCACCCGTCGAGCGCGGCCTCGTCCTCGCGGGTGATGTCGTAGATCGCCACGAAGACCTGCTCGAACGGGTCCTGGACGATCGTCGACAGCGCGCCGTCCCACCCGTGCTCCTCGCCGCCGAAGGTGAGCCGCCAGCCGTCCAGCCACCCGGTGGTGCTGAGGGGGGAGTGGGGACAGCGCTCGCCCATCCGGGCCGGGTCGAGGTTCGTCCCGTAGGCGGCGTACAGCGTCACGGCTAGAGATTAGCCATCCGTGCCGCCCGTTAGGCTGACCGCGTGAGCGATTCCCCCCAGACAAATACGCACTTCGATGTCCTGGTCCTCGGCGCCGGCCCCGGTGGCTACGTCGCTGCCATCCGCGCCGCTCCGCTCGGCAAGAGCGTCGCGGTCGTGGAGAAGAAGTACTGGGGCGGGGTCTGCCTCAACGTCGGCTGCATCCCGTCGAAGGCGCTGCTCCGCAATGCCGAGCTCGCCCACATCCTCACCCACGAGAAGAAGACGTTCGGGATCGAGGGCGACGCCACGATGGCGTACGCCCCCACCCACCAGCGCAGCCGCAAGGTCGCGGAGGCCAGCGCCAAGGGTGTCCACTACCTGATGAAGAAGAACAAGATCACCGAGATCGACGGCTGGGGCACGCTCACCTCACCGACCGGGATCGACGTGGAGAACGGCGACGAGACGACGTCGTACACCTTCGACAACCTGATCCTCGCGACCGGCGCACAGACCCGCCTGGTCCCCGGCACCGAGCTCAGCGAACGGGTGGTCACCTACGAGGAGCAGATCCTCACCGAGGAGCTGCCCGAGTCGATCGTGATCGCCGGCTCCGGCGCGATCGGTGTCGAGTTCGCCTACGTCCTGGTCAACTTCGGGGTCGAGGTCACGATCGTGGAGTTCCTCGACCGGATGGTGCCGACCGAGGACAAGGACGTCTCCAAGGAGCTGCTCAAGCAGTTCAAGAAGCTCGGCGTCAAGGTGATGCTGTCGACGAAGGTCGAGAAGATCGACGACTCCGGGGACAAGGTCAAGGTGATCGTCAGCAAGGACGGCGAGGAGGAGACCCTCGAGACCGACAAGGTGCTCCAGGCGATCGGCTTCGCGCCGCGGATCGAGGGCTTCGGCCTGGAGAAGATCGGTGTCGAGACCGAGCGGGGCGCGGTCGTGGTCGACGCCCGCGGCCGGACCAACATCGACAACGTCTACGCCATCGGCGACGTCACCGGGAAGCTGATGCTGGCCCACACCGCCGAGGCGATGGGTGTCGTCGCCGCCGAGACGATCGCCGGCGCCGAGACCGTCGAGATCAACTTCGACATGATCCCGCGCGCCACGTTCTGTCAGCCGCAGATCGCGTCCTTCGGCTACAGCGAGGAGCAGGCGAAGGAGAAGGGCTACGACGTCAAGGTCGCCATGTTCCCCTTCTCGGCCAACGGCAAGGCCCGGGGGATGGCGGACGGGGTCGGGTTCGTCAAGGTCGTGGCCGACGCGGAGTACAACGAGATCGTCGGGGCCCACATGATCGGCCCCGAGGTCACCGAGCTGCTGCCGGCGCTGACCCTTGCCCAGCAGTGGGACCTCACCGCCGACGAGCTCGCCCGCAACGTGTTCGCCCACCCCACGTTGAGCGAGGCGATGAAGGAAGCAGTCGAGGGCATCGCCGGCCACATGATCAACCTCTAGGTGCCCCCCATGACCGAACGAGTCGTCATCATCGGCGGCGGACCGGGCGGCTACGAGGCCGCCCTGGTCGCCGCCCAGCTCGGCGCCGAGGTGACGGTCGTGGACAGCGACGGGATCGGCGGCTCCGCCGTACTCACCGACTGCGTGCCGAGCAAGACCCTGATCGCGACCGCCGAGCTGATGAGCGACCTCTCCGGTGCCGCCGAGCTCGGCCTCAGCTTCACCGACCACGAGGGCGACAGCGCACAGTCGCTGCACGTCGACCTGGCCCGGGTCAACGCCCGCGTCCAGCAGCTCGCGGCGGACCAGTCCGCCGACATCGAACGCCGGCTGGACCGCGAGGGCGTCAAGGTCGTCCGGGGCCGAGGAAGACTTGACGGCTCCAGCGACACCGGGGGCGTCCGGCGGGTCGTCGTCACCGGCGAGGCGGGGGAGCAGACCCTCGAGGCGGACGCCGTCCTGATCGCCACCGGCGCCGCGCCCCGCACGCTCGAGACCGCACGACCCGACGGCGAGCGGATCCTGACCTGGGAGCAGGTCTACGACCTCGACGAGGTGCCGACGAAGCTGGTCGTGGTGGGTTCCGGCGTCACGGGCGCGGAGTTCGCCAGCGCCTACCTCGCGCTCGGCGTCGACGTCACCCTGGTCTCCAGCCGCGACCGGGTGCTGCCGGGCGAGGACGCCGACGCGGCCCGGGTGCTCGAGGACGTGCTCACCCGCAACGGCATGGACGTGCTCTCGAAGTCGCGGATGGAGTCGGTGTCCCGCGACGGTGACTCCGTCAACGTGACCCTCACCGACGGCCGCACAGTCACCGGATCCCACTGCATCCTGGCCCTCGGCTCGGTGCCGAACACGACGGACCTGGGGCTGGAGGAGGCCGGGGTCTCCACCGACGAGGGCGGGTTCGTCAGCGTCGACCGGGTCTCCCGCACGTCCGCGCGCGGGGTCTACGCCGCCGGCGACTGCACCGGCGTGCTCATGCTGGCCTCGGTCGCCGCGATGCAGGGCCGGATCGCGATGTGGCACTTCCTCGGCGACGCCGTGCGTCCGCTGGACCAGAAGCTGGTCTCCTCCAACGTCTTCACCGCGCCCGAGATCGCGACCGTCGGCTGGTCGCAGAAGGACGTCGACGACGAGGCGATCCAGGCCGAGGTCGTCACCTTGCCGCTGTCGGGCAACGCCCGGGCCAAGATGCAGGGGATCCGGGACGGATTCGTGAAGCTCTTCTGCCGGCCCGGGACCGGCATCGTCGTCGGCGGAGTCGTCGTCGGGCCGCGCGCCAGCGAGCTGATCCACCCCATCTCGATCGCGGTGACCGAGTCACTGACCGCCGACCAGCTGGCGCAGGTGTTCACCGTCTACCCCTCGATCAGCGGCTCCATCGCGGAGGCCGCCCGCCGCCTGCACCGGGTCTGACGAACTACCGCTCTGTAGTTCACGCAGTTCGATTGCGCGACCTCCCGCGCCGTGGTCCGCTTTCCCTCTGACCACACCTGTCCCAACCATCACACGCACGGTCGTGTCATGACGAGAGGCCGCTCATGCGCCCCGACCGCATCGCCCGCGCGCTCGCGGTGGCGTTCGCCGTCCCGCTGGTGCTGACCTCTCTGGCGACTCCCGCGCAGGCGGTCGACAGCTGGCCGGTCCCGCGGCAGGCATGGGTCACGATCAAGGGCCACGGCTACGGGCACGGCCATGGCATGTCGCAGTACGGCGCGCAGGGCGCCGCGCAGCGGGGCCTCGGGTTCCGCCGGATCGCGCAGTTCTACTACCCCGGGACCGCCTGGGGGACCGCCAGGGGCTTGGTGCGTGTCGAGATCTCCGCCGACACCACCGACGACCTGGTGGTCCTCGCCGGCGATGGACTCAGGGTGCGCGACTCCGCAACCGGGTCGGTGGCCCAGCTGCCCGCCAACGGAGCGACGCGCTGGCGGATCCAGGTCGACAACACGGGCCAGGACCGCGTCGCCTACTACCGGGCCGGCAGGTGGCGGGCCTGGCGCGGGCTCGAGGGCGAGGGTGCCTTCTCGGCCGGGGGAGCCCCGGTCACCCTGGTGACGCCCTCGGGCGAGCGTCAGTACCGAGGACGCCTCGCCGCCGTGGCCCCTCCGACCGGCGGACGAGCCCGGACCACGATCAACACGCTCAGCCTCGAGAACTACCTCAAGGGGGTCGTGCCGCTCGAGATGCCGGCGCTGTGGAAGCCCGCCGCCGTCCAGGCGCAGGCAGTGGCGGCCCGCACCTACGCGGCGTACGAACGCGATCACCGGACCGGACCGCTGTGCGACACCACCTCCTGCCAGGTCTACGGGGGCTTCTCCGCCGAGCACTCGGCGTCCAACGACGCCGTCGCCAAGACCGCCCACCTCGCCCTGATGTGGCAGGGCGCACCGGCGTTCACGCAGTTCGGCTCCAGCAGCGGCGGCTGGACCTCCGCTGGGTCGGTGCCCTACCTGACTGCCCGGGCCGACCCCTACGACGACTGGGCGGGCAACCCGGTGCACTCCTGGTCGACCCGGATCAGTGACACGCTCATCGAGTCCCACTGGCCCGGGATCGGCAACCTGACCCGGATCACGGTCCTTGGACGGGACGGGCACGGCGAGTGGGGCGGCCGCGTCCAGAGCGTGCGGCTGGTCGGAGGGCGGGGCCAGGTGCAGGTCAGCGGCGACACGCTGCGCTCGGTCCTCGGGCTGCGCTCGACCTGGGTTACGTTCGTGGTGACGCACCGCGGCTGAGCCGCACACCGCACGCATTCCTGGGGGTCTCTTCACGGTGAGCGCCGTACGACGCACGGCAGCCGTCCTGCTCCTTCTCGCCGGTCTCGCTTCCGGCGCGCCGGCGGGAACGGCGGTCGCAGCCGTGCCCACCTGCGAGGGCGTCCGCGCCACCCTTGTCGGCACGGGCGGGTCCGACCGCCTCGTCGGCACCCCTGGTCGCGACGTGATCGTCGGCAAGGCCGGCGACGACGTCATCGAGGGCCGGGGCGGCGCCGATCTGGTCTGCGGGGGCGGCGATGCCGACGAGCTCCGCGGCGGACCCGGCGCCGACGCGCTCCGCGGGGGCGCGGACCGCCACGGCGCCGACGTCACCGGCACCTTCCTCGTGGGCGACGTCCTGCTCGGCGGTCCCGGGGACGACCGGCTGGTGGGCGGCTTCGACGACCGCTCGGCGCAGACCCGTCGCCGCCCAGACACGATCTCGTGGGCCGACTCGCCGCGTGGCGTCGTCGTGGACCTGGCGGCCGGCACCGCGTCGGGTTTCGGCGGCGACGCGATCCAGCCGGAGACGAGGCTGGGCGTCCAGGGGTCGCCGTACGCCGACCAGGTCACCGGTTCGGCCGGCCCCGACGTGATCGCGGGCGAGGAGGGCGACGACCTGATCTCCGCGGGCGAAGGGGCCGACCGGGGGTTCACCGAGCGGGCCACGCTACGC
>JBJMIQ010000254.1:0-4146 GCA_045806805.1 Nocardioides sp.
AGACGGCCTCCAGGTCCGTGGCGCCGCTCTCGAGGAGCGCCTCGATCAGCACCGACGGGATCCCGCAGAGCCCGAAGCCGCCGACCGAGAGCGTTGATCCGTCCCGGATGTCCGCCACCGCCTCGGCCGCACTGGCCACGACCTTGTCCACGACCGTCCTCCCCGCACTGCTCGGCTACCGCGTCCCATTGATCCGGCTCCACCCTAGTCACGCAGCCGTGCCCCGACGCATGGGCCGGGGGCACCCAACGCTGCGGCCCCACTAGGCTCGGACCCGTGAGCGAACCCCCGAACCGCTCCGGCTGGTCCAGCGATTGGCCGGGCGTGAAGCTGCACGTCGTCACGGGCAAGGGCGGCACCGGCAAGTCCACCGTGGCGGCCGCGTTCTCACTGGCACTCGCCTCCCACGGCAAGAACGTCCTGCTCTGTGAGGTCGAGGGACGACAGGGCATCGCCCGGATGTTCGACGTCGACCAGCTCCCCTACGAGGAGCGCCGGATCGCCGCCGGTCTCACCGGCGACGACGGGACCCCCGGCAACGTCTATGCCCTGCACATCGACGCGGAGTCCGCGCTGCTGGAGTACCTCGCCATGTACTACCGGCTCGGCCGCGCCGGCCGCGCCCTCGACCGGTTCGGCGTGATCGAGTTCGCCACCACCATCGCTCCCGGTGTCCGCGACGTGCTGCTCACCGGAAAGGTCTTCGAAGCGGCCAAGGAGGGCCGCCGTGGCAAGAACTCGCGACAGTACGACGCCGTCGTGCTCGACGCGCCGCCCACGGGGCGGATCACCCAGTTCCTCGGGGTCAACAGCGAGCTGGCCGGACTGGCCAAGATGGGGCCGGTCAAGAACCAGGCCGACACCGTGATGACGCTGTTCAGGTCGAAGCGGACGGCCGTTCACCTGGTCACCGTGCTGGAGGAGATGCCGGTCCAGGAGACGGCGGACGCGATTGCCGAGCTCCGGAGCGCCCGGCTGCCGGTCGGTGGCGTCATTGTCAACCAGGTGCGCCCCCAGGACCTCGACGCCGACGACCTCGCCGCTATCCGGGCGGACACGGTCGAGGTCGAGAGCCTGGTCGCGGACCTGAAGTCGGCCGGCATCGAGGCCGGCGACGAGGTGGTGGCCGGTCTGCTCGCCGAGGCCCGCGATCACGCCGAGCGCCGGGCCCTCGAGGACGCCCAGCGCGAGCTGGTCCACGGCTTCGACGTACCGACGTACGAGCTGCCACGCCTGCCGGGCGGTGCCGACCTCGGTGGCCTGTACGAGCTGGCGGCCGAGCTCAAGAAGCAAGGCATGGCATGAGCACCCCCTGCGCATGGTCGCCCCGCTCCGCTCCCAATGGAGACCGGGCATGACACGCACCCGCACCAGGTTCGGCCCCCTGGCCGCCACCGCCTCGTCTGCGCCGGACCTCGACATCGACGCCCTCATCGACGACCCGGCGACCGGCATCATCGTGTGTTGCGGCTCGGGCGGGGTGGGCAAGACGACCACCTCCGCGGCGCTGGGTCTGCGGGCGGCCGAGCGCGGCCGCAAGGTCGTGGTCCTGACCATCGACCCGGCCCGGCGGCTGGCGCAGTCGATGGGCATCGAGGAGCTCGACAACACACCGCGCCCGGTCGAGGGGCTGTCGTGGGCCAACGGGGCCAGGCGGGACGGCGTCCCGCGGATGGACGCGATGATGCTGGACATGAAGCGCACCTTCGACGAGGTGGTGGAGAGCCAGGCCACTCCCGAGAAGGCGAAGCAGATCCTGGAGAACCCCTTCTACATCGCCCTGTCCAGCTCGTTCGCCGGCACCCAGGAGTACATGGCGATGGAGAAGCTGGGCCAGATCCACCAGCAGGCGAGGGAAGACCAGAGCTATGACCTGATCGTGGTGGACACCCCGCCGTCCCGCTCCGCACTCGACTTCCTCGACGCCCCGGAGCGGCTGTCGAGCTTCCTCGACGGCAGGTTCATGCGGCTGCTGCTGGCGCCGGCGCGCGGCCCGGCCCGGCTGATGACCGCGGGCTTCAACATGGTGACCAAGGCGGTCACCACGATCATCGGCGGCCAGGTGCTCCACGACATGCAGGCGTTCGTGTCGGCGTTCGACACCCTGTTCGGCGGGTTCCGGCAGCGGGCGCAGCGCACCTTCGAGCTGCTGCAGGCGGACGGTACGTCGTTTCTGGTGGTCGCCGCCCCGGAGCCCGATGCGTTGCGCGAGGCGGCGTACTTCGTCGAGCGGTTGAGCGAGGAGCAGATGCCGCTCGCCGGCCTGGTGGTCAACCGGGCGAGCGTCGACCCCGAGGTCGGGCTGAGCTCGGCCGCGGCGATGTCGGGCTACGAGAAGCTGCGGGACTCCTCAGACGACGCCAGCCGGATGGCCGCCGGGCTGTTGCGACTGCACGCCGACCGCAAGCTGGCGGTCGAGCGCGAGACGCGGCTCCGGGGGCGGTTCGCCACCGCACATCCAGATGTGGCCACGGTCGTGCTGCCGGCCCTCCCGACCGACGTGCACGACCTCGCCGGCCTGCGCCGGATCGGCGCGTTGCTCAGCGGTGACGGAGCGGCCTGACGGCCGGCGTACCGTTGCGCGCCGAAGGGCTCAGGCGGTCGCCGAAGCCCCGAGGTGTGCCTCCTTGGCCGTGGCCAGGAGAGCGCGCCACGAGGTGACGTTCGGACGCTTGCGGAGCACGGCGCGGCGCTCGCGCTCGGTCATGCCACCCCAGACGCCCCACTCGATGCGGTTGTCCAGCGCCTCCGCGAGGCACTCGGCGCGCACCGGGCAACCGGCGCACACGACCTTTGCCTTGTGCTGCTCGGCCCCCCGGACGAACAGCTCGTCAGGACGCGTCTGCTTGCAGCTCGCGGCTGCGGCCCAGTCATCGTTCCAGCTCATCGGTTTAACCCCCAACTTATGCATGTGAGCCAGTTCTCTAGACCAGCTCCCCCCACATAACAGAACTTAAGGTGTCCGAATCGTTCCGGGACAGGGCTGTATGTACTGAATCGGATGGTTCAAAAGGACTAGGCCGCTGGCCTGTTCGGGTGGTGCGGACGTCCCGACCTAGAATCGCTGGCATGCCGCGCTCCCGCCCGACCTCGCTCACGTACGGGTCCGTGACCTCGCAGGTCAGCGTGCTGATCGCGCTCTCGGCGGTGATGGGCGTCCTGGTCGCGGGGCTCGCGATCCCGTTCGCGGGAGCCCTCGGGCTGGGCGCCAAGAGCGTGTCGAAGTCGATGAAGAACTTCCCGATCAAGGTGTCCGCGGAGCCGCTCGCCCAGCGCACCCGCGTGCTCGACGCGCACGGCAAGCTGATCGCGACGTTCTACGACCAGAACCGCGTCTACGTGCCTCTGGCCAAGATCGCCCCGGTCATGCAGAAGGCCGTGATCGCGATCGAGGACTCCCGTTTCTACCAGCACGGCGCGCTCGACGTGAAGGGCACCATCCGGGCGTTCGTGAAGAACCAGGCCAACGACGGCGTCACACAGGGTGGGTCGTCGATCACCCAGCAGCTGGCGAAGATGACCCAGCTCAACCAGGCCCGCAACAAGGACGAGCGCGAGGCGGCCATCGACGACACCTACAAGCGCAAGCTCCAGGAGCTCCGCCTGGCGGTCGCCTTCGAGAAGAACTACTCCAAGGACTGGATCCTCGAGCGCTACCTCAACATCGCGTACTTCGGTGACGGCACCTACGGGGTCCAATCGGCGTCGCGGCGCTACTTCAGCAAGGACGCCAGCGAGCTGACCACCGCCGAGGCCGCGCTGCTCGCCGGCCTGGTGAAGAACCCGGTGGGCTACGACCCGACGACCTTCCCCGACCGCGCACTGTCCCGCCGGAACACCGTGCTGAGCCGGATGGCCGCGGTCGGCGACATCCCCCAGGCCGAGGCCGACCAGCTGGCCGCCACCGATCTGGGCCTCAAGGTCAGCCCGTCGCGCAACGGCTGCCTGGGGTCCAAGGCGGCGTTCTTCTGCGACTACGTACGCCGCTACCTCCTCGCCGATCCGTCGCTCGGCAAGACCGTCGAGGACCGGCAGACGCTGCTGAACTCGGGTGGGCTGACCGTCAAGACGACGCTCGACCTACGCTTCCAGGAGGCAGCGGACCGGGCGACCTCGGCGCACGTCAGGCCCACCGACCAGGCGATC
>JBJMIQ010000255.1:0-5743 GCA_045806805.1 Nocardioides sp.
AGGCACCGCAACCGCGGCGGGGTCGCGATTGATCAGGCGCGAGCCAGCCACACGTGGTCGAACCCCTCGCGACCTTCGCGGCGCTTCTCGACCCACTGCTGCCGGTCGAACTCCGGATACATCGTGTCGCCGTCGGGTTCGAGATGGACCTCCGTGAGCACCTGCTCGTCGGCGAACGGGAGGGCTGCGGCGTAGACGTGCGCGCCGCCGGCGACGTAGATGTCGCCTGGAAGTTCCTCCGCCAGGGACAGGGCGGAGTCGAGGTCGTGGGCGACGAGCACGCCGTCGGCGTACCAGGCCGGGTTACGGGTGAGGACGATCGTGGTGCGGCCGGGCAGCGGACGCCCGATCGAGTCGTAGGTCGCCCGGCCCATCACGAGCGTGTGGCCCAGTGTCGTGGACCTGAAATGAGCGAAGTCCTCGGGGAGGTGCCAGGGGATTCCGCCCTGGTGGCCGATCACGCCGTTGCGCGCGACGGCGGCGATCAGCACCAGCCGCTGGTCAGACCGCAATGGGCGCCTTGATGCCGGGATGGGGGTCGTAGCCCTCGAGCGAGATGTGCTCGAGGTCGAAACCGTCGATCTCGGTCACCGACGGATCGAGGAGCAGGGTGGGCAACGGACGAGGCTCGCGGGTGAGCTGGAGCCGCGCCTGGTCGAGGTGGTTCGTGTAGAGGTGCGCGTCACCGAGGGTGTGGACGAAGTCGCCGACCTCGAGGCCGGTCACCCGGGCGACCATGTGGGTCAGCAGGGCGTAGGACGCGATGTTGAACGGCACGCCGAGGAACACGTCTGCGCTGCGCTGGTAGAGCTGACAGCTCAACCGCCCCTCGGCGACGTAGAACTGGAACATCGTGTGGCACGGCGCCAGCGCCATGTCGGGGATGTCGGCGACGTTCCAGGCGCTGACGATGTGGCGGCGGCTGTCCGGGTCGCGCCGGATCTGGTCGAGGACCAGCTGGATCTGGTCGATGTGTCGTCCGTCGGGCACCGGCCAGGACCGCCACTGGTAGCCGTAGACCGGCCCGAGGTCGCCGTTGTCGTCGGCCCACTCGTCCCAGATGGTGACCCCGCGGTCCCGCAACCACTTGACGTTGGTGTCGCCGCGGAGGAACCACAACAGCTCCGCGAACACCGACCGGGTGTGGATCTTCTTCGTGGTGACCAGCGGGAAACCCTCGCCGAGGTCGAACCGCATCTGGTGTCCGAAGACGCTGAGCGTGCCGGTGCCGGTGCGGTCGCCCTTCTCCACGCCGGTGTCGAGGATCCGCTGGAGGAGGTCGAGGTACTGCCGCACGATCGGGATCCTACGCCGGGAGCCGGACCTGACCGGTGATGGTGGTGAGCGCGTCGCCGCCGACCCAGACCGAGTCCCCGGACCGCTCGACGTGGACCCGTCCCCGGCGCCCGATGGCGGTCCCCTGGGAGGCGACGTACGACGTCGGCAGCCGGTCACCGGCCAGCCACTGGGCGATCCCGGCGTTGAGGCTTCCGGTGACCGGGTCCTCGCCTATGCCCATCGACGGCACGAACGCCCGCACCTCGACGTGGGCGCCGACCTGCGCCGGGTCGTCGTAGGGCCCGACGATGCCGACCTCGAGGTCGCCGAAGGCCGCGAAGTCGGGCCGACAGTCCAGCACCGCCGCCGCGGACTCCAGCAGGCAGGCGACCCAGCCCGGGCCGTTGTCCACCCACGCCAGGTCGACGATCTCTGACTCGGACACCCGCAGCGCCGCGGCGATGCGAGAGCGGTCTCCGGCCTCGACCGGTCCCGAACGCAGCAGCGGAGGCGCCTGGAATGACAGCCGATGGCCCCGCCGGATCCGCACCAGGCCCGCCCCGCACTGCTGGACGAGCTCGTCGTCGCTGCGGGGCACACCACCGGCCTCCAGCCAGGCGTGGGCCGAGCCGAGCGTGGGGTGGCCGGCGAACGGGAGCTCGCAGTCGGGAGTGAAGATCCGCAGCTGGTAGTCGGCCGCCGGGTCCGTCGGGGGCAGGAGGTACGTCGTCTCGGAGAGGTTCGTCCAGCGGGCGAACCTGGCCATCTGGTCCTCGGTCACGTCCCCGGCGTCGTGGACGACGGCGACCGGGTTGCCGAGAAAGGGTTCGGAGGAGAAGACGTCGACCTGGCTGAACGCGTGCATGCGGTTCAGTGTGGCAGCAGGGGTTCGCCGGCGTTGCTGGCGAACTGGGTCTCCGTCCGGCACTCCGGCTCGAAGAACTCGTACTCGCAGCTGCGCATGATCGTCGGCCCGGTCGCGGAGAGGCGGAGCTCCTGTCCCGGCTCGGGTGCGTTGGCCCGGAGCTCGACGAGGAAGACGGCGGCCCCCTCGGCGTCGAAGGCGGCCTGCACGGCGACCTCCTCGCGCCCGAGCCCGACGTCGACGGGATCACCGGATGCGGCGTCGTAGAGGACGACGGTGTGCGGGTCGGGCTCGTCGACCTCGGTCAGCAGGTAGTCCCCGTCATTCCTGAGGATCGCGCCGTTCCCGGGGACGTCCACCTCCACATCGAACAGCGGTTGGGTGATGTGGATTCGACCCGGCTCGGCCTGACTGACCCGCACGCCGGAGGCGACGTCGAGGAGGTCACCACCGGGCGTCCAGGTCGGCTCAACCCCGGCTGGAGCAACCGGCTGCCACCGCCAGTCGCGGCCGGGGGTGGTGTAGAGGACCGAGTCGCCGTCGATGGCGACGGGCGTCGCGCCCTTCGCCACCGGGTGGCTCGCCACCACCTCGCCGCGGACGACGTCTCTGACGACGAGCCGGTCCCCGGTGTCCCCCGGCTGGACCCAGGCGGCCCAGCCGCGCTCGTCGGAGCCGACGACCCGCTTGTCGGGCGTCGTCTCGCCGATCTTCACCAAGGACCCGTCGCGCCTGACCTGCACGACCAATCCGTCCTCGTCGCCGTAGACCACGCTGTCGGCGACCGGCACCATGTCGCTGATCTGCGGCAGCTCGACGGTGACGTCAGGGAGGTGCAGCTCGCGGTTCGCGTACCACTCGATGTTGGCCGGGTTCTGTGCCCGGGTCACCACCGACTCGGGCAGCTGCGGCCCGGACGGCCGGGTGCCCAGCCAGGTCGACGCGCCCAGGACCACGACTGCCGCGGCGGCTGCCCCAGCAGCCCACTTACGTCGACGCTGCCGTGCCACCCCGGCGCGGGCGACCACGTCGTCGACGGGCGGGTTCCGCAGCGGGATCACCTCACCGGCGTCGAGGAACACCTCGCTCGGTTCGAAACCTCCTTCGCGGAGCCGCGCCCACTCGGCACCCCTCGCGAGCTGAACCAGCCCCCGACGTTCCTGCTCCTGCACGACCGGTGTCGGCCGGGCCAGGACGGCGCCGACCTGGTCTGGCTCGAGGTCGGCAGCGAACCGCAGCACGAGCACGGTCCGCTCCTCCGTCGGGAGCTTCGCCAGTGCCGACTCCAGGGCGGCGAGCAGCTCCACCCGCTCCGACCGGTCCGCCAGCACGGGATCGAGCAACGGCAGCGGGGCAGGGTCGTGATCCGCGACCCGCTCGTGTTCACCGCGTTCGACCTGCTCGAGCACGACGCGGTAGACGTGGACGTCCACGTCCCCCTCGTCCCGGACCCGGTCCCACGACGGCTGGCAGCGGACAAGTCCGGCCACGGCTGCTTCGTCGGCTCGCGCGGGCTCATGCGCGAGAAGAACCAGCGAACGGACGAGCACGGGCCACCGCGCCACCACGAAGGACGCGAAGTCCGAACCGTCGCTCACCCTCCCAGTCTGCCCCCGGCTGCCCTACGCACGCCGCGGAACGCCGACGCTCACGCGTGCAGCGACATGGGGCCGTAGACCTGTCGGTCGTGCTCGAAGAGGGTCACCGCGTCGACACCGGCCGCGGCGAGGTCGGACCAGGTCTCCCCCACCCACGACTCGGCGTCGGCCTGGCTGGCGAACCGCTGGTCGGCGTGCTCGTCGTCGACGCCGACCTCCTCACCGGCGGCGTTCTCCAGCCGCCACCACCAGGGCCGCTCGGCCGGGCTGGGCGGGCGGAACGACGGGGGCTGGTCGGGAAGGTTCACCACAGGTCACGACTCTCGCACGGACGGGTCGACGAACGGCGGATCCACGAGCTGGAAGATCTCGCGTCGCCCCCGGATGTCCACCCCCACCTGGGCGTCGGGCGCCACCATCGTCGGCACCAGCGCCAGGCCGATCCCCTTCTTGAGCGTGGGTGAGAACGTCCCCGAGGTGATGTCGCAGAGCGGGACGTCGGGAGTGAGGGTGACGCTCATGCCGGGTCGCGGGATGCCACGGCCGACCGCGACCAGGCCGCGCAACCGGCGCTCGGGTCCGGCCTCCTTCTCGGCGAGGAGCGCGTCGCGACCCCAGAAGGCGTCCTTCTTCCAGCCCACCGCCCAGCCGAGCCGGGCCTGGTTGGCGGTGACGTCCAGGGTGATGTCCTGGCCGTGCAACGGGTACCCCATCTCGGTGCGGAGGGTGTCACGCGAGCCCAGCCCGCACGGGAGCATGCCGTGCTCACCGCCCGCCTCCATCAGCGCGTCCCACAGCTGGCCCGCGACGTCATTGCGCGCGATCAGCTCGTAGCCGCGCTCGCCCGTGTAGCCGGTACGGCACACCACCACTCGCGCAGCCTCACCGTCTCCACCGGCCGGGTCTGCCAGGTCGGCCTCGACGAACGACATGTACTCGTGCCCGGTCGGCAGACCGACCTTGTCGAGGACCTCGTCGGACCGGGGGCCCTGGACGGCGAGGACGGCGTAGTCGCGGTGGTGGTCGACGACCTCGACCCCCTCGGGCGCGGTCGCGGCGAGGCGTCGTACGACCTCGGCGGTGTTGGCCGCGTTGGGGACCAGCAGGAGGTGCTCGTCGTCGTGGTAGTAGACGATCAGGTCGTCGACGATCCCCCCGGTCGCGTCGTCGCAGCACAGCGTGTACTGCGCCTTGCCGGGCGCGATCTTCCGCAGGTCGTTGCTCAGCGTGTCATTGACGTACGCCGCGGCGCCGGGGCCGGAGACCAGCGCCTTGCCGAGGTGGCTGACGTCGAAGATCCCGACGGCCTCCCGCACTGCGGTGTGCTCCTTCACGAGGCCCGAGGAGTACACCAGCGGCATCGACCAGCCGCCGAACTCCGCGAACTTGGCGCCCAGGGCGGCGTGCCGGTCATGGAGGGGCGACTGGAGAAGGGACCCGGGCTCGCTGCCTGTGTCGCTCATGTGCCGACCCTAGCCGCAGGCCCGGCCATGCGGCCTGCTGGCTATCCTGCCTCGGTGACGACCTACAACCTGCGCAGCGCCAGTCCCGCCAAGACCCATGCCGACGCGGTGGTGGTCGGCGTGGTGAAAGCCGACAAGGGTGTCGAGCTCGCGCCCGGCGCCGAGGACGTCGTCAAGGCCTATGGACGCAAGCTCCGTCCGCTGCTGGCCACGCTGGACGTGACCGGCAAGGCGGGCGAGGTCACGAAGGTGCCGACCAACGGCGCCATCTCCTCGCCGCTGCTGATCCTCATCGGCCTGGGCTCCGACGTGGACGCCAAGGCCTGTCGCCGGGCAGCGGGCGTCGCGGCCCGCGCGGCCACCAACGTCTCGTCCGTCGCAGTCGCGCTACCCGCCGACACAGCCGAGCTGGTGCGGGCGGTGACGGAGGGCTGTGCGCTGGGCGCCTACACGTTCACGGCGTACAAGAAGGACCCGAAGGCCGACAAGGCGGCAGGGACCGTCACCGTGCTGAGCCCCGCCGCACGCAAGAAGGACCT
>JBJMIQ010000256.1:0-6814 GCA_045806805.1 Nocardioides sp.
GGCCATGTCCTTCGGCAGCGTCAGTCCCCGGGGGAACCGGATCGCCGTCGGGTCGCCCTCGGCCGCGGCACGGTCGATCTGTGGACCGCCGGGGTAGGGCAGCCCGAGCAGCCGCGCGACCTTGTCGAACGCCTCGCCGGCGGCGTCGTCGATCGTGGCCCCCAGCGGCGTGACCCCGTTGGTGAGATCGTCGACCAGCAGCAGCGACGAGTGACCACCCGACACGAGCATGGCAACGGCGGGCTCAGGCAGCGGCCCGTGCTCCAACGTGTCGACGGCGACGTGCGCGGCCAGGTGGTTGACGCCGTAGATCGGCTTGGCGGCGGCGAGCGCGTACCCCTTGGCGGCGGCGACCCCGACGAGCAGCGCACCCGCGAGACCGGGCCCGGCCGTCACGGCGATCGCGTCGATATCGGCGAGAGTCACCTTCGCCTCGTCGAGGGCGCGCTGCATGGTCGGCACGATCGCCTCGAGGTGCGCGCGGCTGGCGACCTCGGGCACGACGCCGCCGAAGCGGGCGTGCTCGTCGACGCTGCTGGCCACCGCATCGGCCAGGAGCGTCTGCCCGCGGACGATGCCGACGCCGGTCTCGTCGCAGGAGGTCTCGATGCCGAGCACCAGCGGACCGTCCTTCATGCGGGGTCCCCGTTCAAAGCGCAGCGAAGCGAGCATTTGAATGGGGTGCTCATGCGGTCATCATGCACACCTGCAAGATAGGGCCGTGGGCAGGGTGAACGTCGAGGTGCTGACCCGGGTCGACGACCCCTTCATCCGGCACCAGCTGGACCATTCCGGGGTCGAGGCGGTGTGGCGTCGCGACGACGCGCTCGTGGTCCAGGGCGGTCGGCCGCGGCACGACGCGACCGGCCCGGTGTTCACCGCCTTCGGTCCCGCGGATTCGCTCGCACCGCTGATGGCAGAGGTCGCCGAGGAGGCCTCACCGGCGTACCGGGTGACCGTCGTGGCCCACGCGGCGGATCACCTGCCCCTCAAGTGGCGCCATCGGGACCCTCACCGCTGGCACTGGATGCTGACCCGGAGCATGCCGCCCGACCCCGGTCTGCCGGTCGAGGAGGTCGACGCCGCCGAAGAGGTGGAGACGCTGCTGGGCGTGGCGCAGCCGGACGCCCACGCGCGTCCGGGCACACCGGGGATCGAGTCATGGCTCGGCGTTCGCGAGCGGGGCGCACTTGTGGCGGTGGGCGCGCTGCTGCGGCAGCCCGACGGGACCGGCCACCTGCGGGCGGTGTCGGTGCACCCGGCTCATCGTGGACGCGGGATCGGTCGCGGTCTCAGCGCGGCGCTCACCAGACGCGCCCTGGCCGGCAGGTCGGGAGTGGCAACGCTGGGGGTCTACACCGACAACGCGCCCGCCCTGGCGACGTACACGCGTCTTGGCTACACCACGGGCCACACGTTCGTGTCCGGACAGGTCAGCTGAAGCCACCACCACAGGCCGGGCCGACGCCCCGACGCATGACGACGGCTGTCCCGCCGTCGCGGTAGTAGCGCGACCGGCGATCGATCTCGACGAAGCCACGTGCGGCATAGAAGGCGATGGCACCGTGGTTGTCCTCACGCACCTCGAGCAGCAGCCGGTTGGCGCCTTCGTCGCGGGCCAGGACGACGACCTCGTCGAGGAGGCCGGTGGCGAGGCCATTGCGCCGGTGGAACGGGTCGACGGCGATCCGTTGCAGCTCGGAGATGTCCGCCACCACGCTGACGACGGCGTGGCCGACCACGTCGTCGCCTTCCTGGGCCACGAGGTAGCGGACGGTCGGCAGCTCTCCGGCGACCCCTTCCTCGACGAGGGCGTGAGACCACGCGTCGTCGCCGAGGTTCTCCTGCTCGAGCCGCACGATCGCGTCGACATCGGCGACGGTGGCAGGTCGGATCACGAGGCAGGCTTGCGCGGGCCGGGGGTAGCTGCGTCCGGCCGGCGCAGGTAGAGGGGCTCGGGGTCGCGCAGCTCGGCGCGTTCCTCCGCCACCGCGCGAGCCAGCCAGGTCGCACTGGGTCGGGTCGGCCCGGCCGGACGGGGAAAGGCTTCGGGATAGAGCACGGCTCCCTCACCCACGGCCGGTCCTTCGGTGGCCAGCGTCATGGGCTTGTCCACCAGGGGACCGTCCAGCCGCCGACCGTCCACGTCGTACGACGCCAGGTAGACCTCCCGCCTCCGGGCGTCGGTGGCCACGACGAAGTCGCTCGTGACGGTCCCCGTGTCCACGGCCTCCAGGGCGAGCACATCCAGGGAGCAGACGCCATAGACCGGGAGGTCGAGGACGAAACCCAGCGTCCGCGCCGTGACCAGCCCGACCCGCAGACCCGTGAAGGGACCGGGTCCGACGCCGACCGCGATCGCGGTGAGGTCCTGCCGGACGATGCCGACGTCGTTCATGGCCCGCTCGATGAGCGGTGCCAGCTGTTCGCCGTGCTTCATCCGCTGTTCCGAGGTGTGCTCCACCACCACCTGGTCACCGTCGTGCAGCGCGACCGTCACCAGCGGGGTGGCGGTGTCGAAGGCGAGCAGCACGCAGCCGAGGCTACTGGCCGGCTATCCGCCCGGTGGTTGAGGTGCGAGCGAAGCGAGCCTCGAAACCCCGTAAGGAAAGGCAGGGCGGCAGCCACCGTGGTCACGGCCCAGCGTCGGTGCGGGGGTTTCGAGGCTCGGGCCCTGACGGCCCTCGCACCTCAACCACCGAAGGCTCAGGTCGCGCCGATGGCCAGCCGAGCGAGGTGCTCGTCGATCGGCGAGAGCCCTTCGAAGTCCCGCACGGTGTCCCACCAGGCCAGCTTGTCCACCTCGTCGTTGGCCTCGAACTGCGCGAGCTCGGCGAGGCGGGTGCGGAACACCGCGACGTACTGGATGCTCCGCTCGTGGCCGAGCTGCACCGTGCCGACGCCGACGAACTCGACGTCCCTGGCCGGCGTACCTGTCTCCTCGGCGAACCGCCGGATCGCCGTCTCCCGGGCCGTCTCCTCCGACAGGATCTCGCCGAAGGGCAGCTCCCACTCCTGCCGCCAGCTGTTGTGGACCAGCACCACCCGTCCGTCGTGCTCGGCCACCATCAGCGACAACACCAACGGGATCGCCGGGTCCAGCAGGTCCAGATCGGACTCGGGACAGTGGCGGAAGTCGAGGAGGAGGTTCTCGTTGAGCTTCTCCGCCAAGGGTTCTCGTCGGTTGGGGACCTCCATCTCGTACCACCGGGGCCCGATCGGCGTCATCAGGACCCGGCGCGGGTCGAGGTCGGCGTGCTCGTCCTGATGGGCCAGGGCCCGGATGATCCGGACCTCGAGACGGGACTCCGCCAAGCCCTCGGCGATTCCCTCTCCCCACTCGACGACCGTCACGGCGTCCTCGAGCGAGGTGTCGAGGTCGAGGTCGTCGAGCTCGTCGATGCCACCGAGCCGGTAGGCGTCCACGTGCACCAGCGGCGGGCCCCCGTCGAGGGGTGGGTGCTCCCGGGAGATCACGAAGGTGGGCGAGGTGACCTTGCCGCGCACCTTGAGCCCCTCACCGATGCCCTGCGTGAAGGTCGTCTTGCCGGCGCCCAGCTCTCCGCTGAGCACGATCAGGTCACCGGCGCGCAGCTGGTCGGCGAGGGCCTCACCGAGGGACCGCATCGACTCGGGGTCCGGCACGTTGTAGAGGAAAGTTCGCAGCGGCCGGCGCAGCTCGACGTTGGGTGAGTAGCGAAGGATCTCCCGGAAACCCTGGCGTTCCCAGAAACGGATCGTTTCCGGCAGCTCCTCCCGGGCCACCACGGTGAGGTCGTCGAACCCGTCGGAGGCATCGACCGCCCAGTCGATGAGGAGGGCGGCGATGCCGTGGCCGCGGGCGCTGGGTACGACGCCGAAGCGGCGCAGGTACATCGTGGTGCCGACCGGGTCGAGCACCAGCGCGCCGACGGGCTCGTCGTCGAGCACCGCCATCAGTCCACCGTGCTTCTCCAACAGGGTGGCGAGGGTCTCGGCGGTCTCCGACAGTGCCGCCGCTGGCGGATCCAGGGGCGGCCGCACCTCGAAGGCGGTCCGGATCACCGACAACATCTCGATGGCCGCCTCCGGCCCGACCCGTCGTACGTCGACGCTCACCGGCTGTCGACCCGCTCCGCGGCCGCGGCGATCAGCTGGTCGAGTGCGGCGTTGACCCGGTCGTGGCGCTCCATGATCACCATGTGCCCGGCCCCCTCGCACTCGACGAGGACCGAGTGCGGGAGCTTCGAGTGCAGCTTGCGGCTGTGTCCGACCGAGGTCAGCTTGTCGCCGGTGCCGCAGATGATCGTGGTCGGGACCGATTCCAGTGCGGCCACCGCGTCGAACTTGTCGAGCTCGCCGAACACCGGGAAGAACTCCGCGACCACCTCGAACGGAGTCGCCGACAGCATCCCGTCGACGAAGTCGACGTAGCTCTCCGGCACGTCATCACCGAAGGCGAACAGGTCGGTCATCACCGACGCCACCGACTTGCCCACGCGTCGCAGACCGTCGACCTGGCGGTGTCCACGCGCCAGTGTCGCCACCAGCCGCGTCGCGAGCTGGCCACCGACGGTCCTCGGCAGCAACGGAAGCACGATCCGGTGCGGGTCGAGGCCGCCGGCCGTCGTCGAGATCAGGCCGACCCCGACCACCCGGCTGCCGAACAGCTCCGGGTGCTGCTCGGCCAGAGCGATGATCGCCATGCCCCCCATCGAGTGCCCGACCAGCACCACCGGCCCGTCGGGGACGACCTCGTCGAGGATCCGTCGCAGGTCGTGACCGAGCTGGTCGACGGTGGCCTTCTTCTTCTCGGTCGACCGACCGGAGCGGCCGTGCGAGCGCTGGTCGTAGTAGACGGCCCGCACCAGGCCCCGGTAGCCGGCCCGCTGGAAGTGCCAGCAGTCGAGGTTGAGTGCATAGCCGTGACAGAACACGACCGTGAGCCCGGGCTCGTCGGCGCGGCCGTTGCGGCGCCGTCCACGCGGCGGGTGGTGGTCGAACTCGTCCACCTCGACGTGCAGTGGTACGCCGTCGTCGGCGACCACCGTCACCGGCGGTGAGTGCAGGGAGCCGAACGGCGTACGGTCCCCCGCGCCGCGACGCGAAATGACCCGGCGCCGGCGGGCGACCTCCGCCGCCGTACCAGCAACCGCGACGCCGATTGCCCCGGCGGTCAGTGCCGCGATCCTGCGTCGAACCGTCACGAGCTCACTCCCGGGGTCACTCCTTCGTCGACGTAGCGGCGCACCATGCGGCCGCCGATCCTGGTCACGATCTCGTAGTTGATGGTCCCGCACGCCTCGGCCCACTCCGTCGCCGTGGGCTCACCACCCGCCCCGGTGCCGAACAGCACGATGCCCGCGCCCGGGTCGGGGAGCTCGCCGTCGAGGTCCACCACGAACTGGTCCATGCAGATCCGGCCCCGCACCGGACGGCGGCGGCCGGCCAGCCAGACCTCGGCGACGTTGCCGGCGTGACGGGGTACGCCGTCGCCGTAGCCCACCGGCACGAGCCCGACGGTGGTGTCGTGATCGGCGGTCCAGGTGTGTCCGTAGGAGACCCCGGCGCCGGACCTGATCGGCTTGGCCAGCGACAGCGCAGCCCGGGCCGTCATGGCCGGGACCAGGCCGATGTCGGGAGTGACACCCGGCGCGGGATCCAGGCCGTAGGACGCGATCCCGCAGCGGACCAGGTCGAAGCGGGACGAGGGGCGCAGGATTGCCGCCGCCGAGTTGGCCAGGTGGCGCACCTCGGGTCGCAGCCCCGCCTGCTCGGCGACGTCGAGCGCGTCGAGGAAGACCTTCTCCTGTGCGTCGTTGGCTGGGTGGTCGGGCTCGTCGCTGCAGGCAAAGTGCGACCAGATCCCGGTGACCGTCCAGCTCCCGGCCTCCTCGCCGTACCGGGCGGTCTCGACGACGCCTGTCCAGTCCTCGGTGGCCGCGCCGCCCCGGGACAGACCGGTGTCGACCTTGAGCTGGAGCCGGGCCGGGCGTCCGGCCCGCGCGGCGCCGGCCTTGATCTCGGCCAGCTCGGCGACGGTGTAGGCACAGACGTCGACGTCGGCGGCGATCGCCCCTGCGTAGTTCTCGCCAGGAACGCCGAGCCAGCAGAGCACCCGACCCTCATCACCCGTCTCGCGGAGCTCCAGCGCCTCCTCGATGGTGGCCACGCCGAGCCACTCCGCCCCCGCCTCACGCGAGGCGCGTGCGGCGGCGACCAGCCCGTGGCCGTAGCCGTCCGCCTTGACCACGGTCATCATCGCGGCCGGTGACGCCAGCTCCCTGAGCAGCCGGACGTTGTGCCGGATCGCCGCCAGGTCGACCACGATCTCGGCGCGCGCGGCGGGGCTCATGGCGGAGATTCTTCCATTGCGGCCGGTTTGGTCAGTCCCCCCACGCCACCTGCCGGACCGCGTCAGGGATGCTGCGCGCGACCTCTGGGGCGACGATCGGGCCGTCTCTGGAAGCCAGGGTGGCGGCCGCGCCGTGCAACCAGGAGCCGACGGATGCGGCGTCGTAGGGCTCCAGGCCGGCGGCCAGCAGCGACCCGATCAACCCGGACAGGACGTCGCCGGCACCGGCTGTCGCCAGCCATGGGACGCCGGTCGTGGTGACCCTGACCTTCCCGTCCGGTGCCGCGACCAGGGTGTGTCGGCCCTTGAGCAGGACCACCGCGTCGTACTTGCCGGCGGCTGTCCGGGCATGCGCGAGCGGGCGCGCCTCTACGTCGGACCGCTCGGCACCCGTCATCGCGGCCAGCTCGCCGGCGTGGGGCGTGAGCACGGCCGGCACACTGAGCGGCCCCGACACGTGGGCGAGCGCGTCGGCGTCGA
>JBJMIQ010000257.1:0-17718 GCA_045806805.1 Nocardioides sp.
ATCCCGCTCGCCCACCTCTGCCGGCAGTCGATGGTGCCGCACCTCGACGCCGACGTGCTCGTCGAGCTCACCAAGCAGGGCTTCGCCTTCTTCGAGGACGCCTTCGACTTCCCCTACCCGTTCCACAAGTACGACCAGATCTACGTGCCGGAGTTCAACAACGGCGCGATGGAGAACGCCGGCTGCGTCACGCTGCGCGACGAGTACCTCGTCCGCGGTCGGCAGGCGCGGTGGTTCTACGAGCAGCGCGCCAACACGATCCTCCACGAGATGGCGCACATGTGGTTCGGCGACCTCGTGACGATGAAGTGGTGGGACGACCTCTGGCTCAACGAGTCGTTCGCCGAGTGGGCCTCGCACCACGCCTCGGCCCGCGCCACCGAGTTCACCGACGCCTGGACCGGGTTCACCAACTCGCGCAAGAACTGGGCCTACCGCCAGGACCAGCTGCCCAGCACGCACCCGGTTGCCGCGGACAACCACGACCTCGAGGCCGTCGAGGTCAACTTCGACGGGATCACCTACGCCAAGGGCGCCTCGACGCTCAAGCAGCTCGTCGCGTGGGTCGGCGAGGAGGAGTTCCTCCAAGGCCTGCGGCGCTATTTCGAGAAGCACGCATTCGGCAACAGCCAGTTCGCCGACCTGCTGACGGCGCTCGAGGACGCCTCGGGCCGCGAGCTCACGTCCTGGGCCGGGGAGTGGCTGCAGACCACCGGCGTCAACACGCTGCGCGCAGAGCTCGCGACCGACGACGGCGGCCGGTTCACGCGCTTCGTCGTCCGTCAGACAGCGACCGCCGAGCACCCCACCCTGCGCCGCCACCGGCTCGGCATCGGCCTCTACGACGAGCACGACGGCCACCTCGTGCGTCGCACGGCGTTCGAGATCGACGTCGAGCACGAACGGACCGAGGTGCCGCAGCTGGTGGGGGTGAAGCAGCCCGACCTGCTCCTGCTCAACGAGGGCGACCTGGCCTACACCAAGATCCGCCTCGACGAGCGCTCGCTCGCCACCGTCGTCAACGGCCTGGGCACTCTCGACGACTCGCTGGCCCGCGCGCTGTGCTGGGGTGCCGCCTGGGACATGACCCGCGACGCCGAGATGAGGGCCACCGACTACGTCGAGCTGGTGCTCAGTGCCATCGGCAAGGAGACCGACGCCTTCGGCATGAGCCGGATCCCGGTCTACGCCGCGTCGGCGGTCAACTCCTTCTCCGCACCGGCGAACCGCGAGGCCCTCAAGCTCACCTGGGAACAGGGCGTCCGGAGGCTGCTGCACGAGTCCGAGCCGGGCAGCGACCGGCAGCTCCTGTTCACGCGGGCTTATGCCAACGCCGCCAGCAGCGACGAGGCGCTGGGCACGCTCGAGGGTCTGCTCGACGGCTCGGTCACGCTCGAGGGGCTGGTCATCGACACCGACCTGCGCTGGTCGCTGCTGACCGCGCTGGCGAGGGCCGGCCGCGCCTCCAAGGAGCGGATCGAGGAGGAGCTGCGCCGCGACAACACGATCTCGGGACGCGAGCAGGCCGCCGCGGCCTGCGCCTCGCGTCCCACCCCCGAGGCCAAGGCCGACGCATGGGAGATCGCGATGGTCCGCGACGACGTGCCCAACGAGACGCAGCGCAGCGTCGTCCTCGCCTTCCAGTGCCACGGGCAGGACGACGTGCTGGCGCCGTACGTCGACAAGTACCTCGCCGCCGCCGACACGATGTGGGAGGAGAAGGGCACGCAGCGGGCCTCGACCGCGCTGGAGTACATCTTCCCACGCCCCCTGGCGAGCCAGGACCTGCTCGACCGGGTCGACGCCTGGCTGCAAACCTCCGAGGCCAACCCCGCCGCCAAGCGCTACGTGAGGGAGGGCCGGGCCGACGTCGCCCGCTATCTCGCCGCCCAGGCCCGGGACGCCCAGCCGCGCTGAGCAATGGTTGACGCAGGCGTTCGGCTTGCGGGGTTTCGAGGCTCAGGCGCCAGGGCGCCTTCGCGCCTCAACCACCGGAATTGTGCAGGGTCTCCGGGGCGCGTGCGTGGTCGGCGAGCATGGAGATGCCTCGCTTGAGACCGCCGACCAGGTCGCCGGCAGCAAATGCCGACTGCATCTCGAGGACGGCGAGCTCGACCTCGCGGTCGGTCAGGTTGCGGCGCACCTCGACGCCGGTGACGACCTCGATCGCGCGCACGACCGGCTCGACGAGGATCAGGATGCTGCGGGGCGGGGCGACCAGGCTGGCGTGGAGGCGGCGCGCGAAGTCCGCAGGCTCGCCCTCCGCATGGCCGACGTAGACGGAGAACTCATAACGCGAGGCCTGCTCGGCGGCGCGGATGCACCGGTCGATCTCGTGACGCTCGGCTGAGCTGAACTCACCAGCGGCCACCGGCACCTCCAGTCTCGCCCGGGGCGGTCTGCTCGTCGCGGTCGGATCCGGCCTCGAGCTCCCGGGTGCCGCCGCGGGGGCCACCGAACCACTGGTCCTCGACCGGCGCAGCGCCGGGGGCGACCCGCTCGCCGCGGACCAGGGCCGGGACGTAGACCGCCGCGGTGATCAGCGCGATCAACAGCAGGGGGAGGACGACCAGGACCAGCAGCACCTGTTGCATCGGGACCTGGGGAGGGTCGCTCCAGCCCTCCGGGACCTTCGCCGAGGCCGGGCCCGCGAGGAGAAGGGACAGCCCGACGAGTGTGGTCACGACGGCCGAGCGGCGGACACGGGTGCGGGTTCTGGAGGTCACGCACAGGAGGATATCGGCTCCGCTATCCGAGCGGTTTCCGGTGAGTGGCGTCGGCTCCGTCACATCGGGGCGTGTGGGTTCGGAAGTGCAGTAGGAGCGTGGCAACCTAGGGCCACATGTTGCCCCTCCAGACGTCCGATCCCTGTACCTCCGACGAGTTCTTCTGCAACATCGCCATGGACTGGTTCGGCAACCCCCAGATCGCCAAGGACGCCGACCTCTGGATCGGAACACCGCTCACGATCCTCGGGCTGGTGATCCTCGGCGCTGTGGTCCGGTTCACCCTGCACCGGATGATCGACCGGGTCGTGAGCAAGGCCGAGGTGGGCGTGCTGCCCGACCGGGTGGGCCGTATCTCCCGGGGTCATGGCAAGAGCAAGGGCAAGCCCATGCCGAGCGAGGCGACCGACCACCGGGACGTCGTGGTGGCCACTCGCCGCGTGCAGCGTGCCAAGGCCATGGGCAGCCTGCTCAAGAGCATGGTCACCGGCGTCGTCATCGCCGTGTTCACCACGATGATCCTGGCCGAGCTCTCCGTCGACGTGGCCCCGATCGTCGCCAGCGCAGGCATCCTCGGTCTCGCACTCGGCTTCGGCGCCCAGAGCCTGGTCAGCGACTTCCTGGCCGGCACATTCATGATCTTCGAGGACCAGTACGGCGTGGGCGACGAGATCGACCTCGGCGAGGCCGTCGGAACGGTGGAGGCGATCAGCCTGCGCGTCACCCGGCTGCGCGACGTCAACGGCACGGTCTGGTACGTGCGCAACGGCGAGATCAGCCGCGTCGGCAACATGAGCCAGAACTGGGCGCGCACCGTGCTCGACATCAGCGTCGCCTATCACGAGGACCTGGTGAAGGTCCGCCGTGTGCTGCAGGAGGTCGCCCATGACCTGTGGGAGGACGAGGACTTCAAGGGTCGCGTCATCGAGGAGCCCTCGGTCTGGGGTGTCGAGGATCTGGGTATCGACGGCGTCGTCGTCCGGGTGGCGCTCAAGACCGCACCCCTCGAGCAATGGAGCGTCGCGCGCACGATGCGCGAGCGGATCAAGTCTCGGTTCGACTTCGAGGGGATCGAGATAGCGCTTCCGCAGCGGGTCGTCTGGCAGCGCGGCGATGAGCCGGAGCGGGACGGACAGCCGCAGGACGACGAAGCCGGGCAGCCCGTCTGAGCTGCCCGGCCCTCGTCCGGGGTCAGGCCAGGGCGGCGTCCAGCGTGATCGTCGTACCGGACAGGGCCTGGCTCACCGGGCAGCCGGCCTTGGCCGCTTCGGCGATCTTGACGAAGTCGTCCTCGGACATCCCGTCGACCTGACCGCGGACGGTCAGCGTGATGCCGGTGATGCCGGTGCCCGGGGTGAGCTCGACCTCGGCGGTCGTGTCCAGCGCCTGGGCGGGATTGCCCGCGTCGGCCAGGCCCTTGGACAGTGCCATCGAGAAGCAGGACGAGTGGGCTGCCGCGATCAGCTCCTCCGGGCTGGTCTTGCCGTTGGGCGCCTCGGCGCGCGCGGGCCAGGACACGTCGTAGGTGCCGAGCCCGCTCGACTCGAGCGTCACCTGGCCGGCCCCCTCGAACAGGGTGCCTTCCCAGTGGGTCTTCGCGGTGCGCGTGGTGCTCATCAGGACATCACTCCTCGAGATCGGTGGACGCCTGCGATCCTTGCACGCCGATTGGGAAGCCGCCCAGGCCGATCGGCACAATGGCCGCGTGACCACTTTTTACGAGGAAGTCGGGGGTTACGAGACCTTCCGCACCATCGTGGCCACGTTCTACGAGGGCGTGGCGAAGGACGAGATCCTGCGCCCGCTCTATCCCGAGAAGGACCTCGGTCCCGCCGAGGAGCGGTTTCGGAACTTCCTCGTCCAGTACTGGGGTGGCCCGACGACGTACTCCGACCAGCGTGGCCATCCGCGGCTGCGGATGCGGCACGCACCCTTCGCCGTGACGCCGGCGGCGAAGGACCGGTGGCTGGTCCACTTCCGGGAAGGCCTCGACGCCGCGGACCTGACCCCCGAGCAGGATGCGCAGTTCTGGGACTACGTCACCCACGCGGCGCAGTTCATGGTCAACACCTTCGACGAGGGTCCTGGCGTCACTGACCTCACTCTGGGCCAGCGGTGACGACGCCGAGCAGCCTCTCCCGGTAGGCCTCCGGAGGCGGCGTCGCGCGGCCGGTCGTGGGGTCGAAAAAGACCATCGCCACGCGTGCCCGCGACAGCACGGTGTCGCCGTCGCAGATCTCGGACTCGATCGTCATCGATCTGTCGCCCACGCTCGAGATCCACGACCAGGCGTCGTACGGCTCGGGGCGGAAGAGGATCGGCAGCTTGTAGTCGACGTCGGTCTGCGCCACGACCATCGAGGGCTCCGCGGTGCCCTCGGGCATGCCCTTCCACAGCCGCGCGGTCATCAGGATCCGCGCCTCCATGAAGTACTCGAAGTACTTCACGTTGTTGACGTGCCCGTAGACGTCGACGTCTGAGAACCGCACGTGCACCGGGTAGTGGCCGAGCTTGTCGTGGTGCGGCTCGACCGACCGCGTACGCCGCTGCTGCTCCTGCGGCTCCAGGAAGCTCGCCAGCGCCGACTTCTCCTCGGGCTTGAGCCGGCGTGGCCGCTCGGTCGAGAACACGTAAGGGGTCAGGACCGTGCTCGCCTGCACGTAGACGCGTCGGCCGTCGTCGGTCTCGTGGAAGACCTCGTAGGCCAGCGTGAACGAGGCTGCGCGGATCTCGGTGACCCAGCACTCGATGCTGACCGGTCGGAACCGGAACGCCAGCGGCGCCCGGTAGTGGACCTCGTGGCGTACGACGACCACGCCCTCCGCGAGCTCACCGGTCTGCGCGGCCGGACCGTGCGTGCGCAGCATGTCGACCCGCGCCTCCTGCAGGTAGTCGACGTAGACGACGTTGTTGACGTGTCCCTGCAGGTCCATGTCGGCCCAGCGCATCGGGCACTCGTAGACGTGGCGCACGAGCCCGATCCTTCCAGACGGGCCAGCCGAGGGGACGTGCCGAGGGACGGTCTAGGGTTGATCGAGCCCCCGCCTTGAAGATCGGAGTCCCCCATGCCCGAGGCCGTGATCGTCTCCGCAGCCCGCTCCCCCATCGGCCGTGCCAACAAGGGATCGCTCAAGGACCTCCGTCCTGACGACTTGACCGCGACGATCATCAAGACGGCGCTGGACAAGGTGGAGGGTCTGGACCCGAGCACGGTCGACGACGTCTACCTCGGCTGCGGACTGCCCGGTGGCGAGAGCGGCTTCAACATGGCGCGGGTGGTCAACATCCTCAACGGCATGGACGACGTGCCCGGCACCACCCTGACCCGCTACTGCGCCTCGTCGGTGCAGACCACGCGGATGGCGTTCCACGCGATCAAGGCCGGAGAGGGCGACGTCTTCGTATCGGCCGGCGTGGAGACGGTGTCCCGGTACGCCAAGGGCACCTCCGACCACTGGCCGGACACCCAGAACCCGGTCTTCGCGGACGCGATCGCCCGGACCGCCAAGACCGCCGAGGGCGGGATCGACTGGAGCGACCCCCGGGAGGACGGCAACGTCCCCGACATCTACATCGCGATGGGCCAGACCGCCGAGAACGTCGCCCGGCTGCGCGGACTGAAGCGCGAGGAGCTCGACGAGTTCGGGGTTCGGTCCCAGAACCTGGCCGAGAAGGCGATCAACGACGGCTTCTGGGCGCGGGAGATCACCCCGGTCACCACCCCCGACGGCACCGAGGTGTCCAAGGATGACGGCCCCCGGGCCGGGGTGACCTACGAAGCGGTCTCCCAGCTCGACCCGGTGTTCCGGCCCGACGGCGTGGTCACGGCCGGCAACTGCTGCGCCCTCAACGACGGCGCGGCCGCGGTCGTGATCATGTCCGACACGAAGGCCGCGGAGCTCGGGGCCACCCCGCTGGCCCGGATCGTGGCCACCGGCGTGAGCGCCCTCTCCCCCGAGATCATGGGACTCGGTCCGGTCGAGGCCACGAAGCGGGCGCTCGCCCAGGCCGGGATGAGCATCGGCGACATCGACCTGGTCGAGATCAACGAGGCGTTCGCGGCTCAGGTCGTGCCCTCCTACCAGGACCTCGGCATCGACATCGACCGGCTCAACGTCAACGGCGGCGCGATCGCGGTCGGCCACCCGTTCGGCATGACCGGCGCCCGCCTGCAGAACACGATGCTCAACTCGCTGGACTGGCACGACAAGTCCACCGGACTGATCACGATGTGCGTCGGTGGCGGTCAGGGAATGGCGCTCATCCTCGAACGGATCTGATCGGGCGCCTCGGGCTCAGGCGTCGACGTACCCGGCGAACGAAAGGCCGCGGAACGTCGCAAGTCGCTCCGCCTCGGCGTCGAGTCCGTCCGGAGGGTCGCCGCCGTTCCAGATCGAGACCGCGAGCCTGAGCTTCCTGCCCGAGGCGCGTGGCCGCCAGCTGCCGACCACCTCGTCATCCGCGAGGACGCCGCCGGGTCGGCCGAGCGTCCGCCACAGGTCCTTCCGGGCCACCGGGTCGGGGACCACCAGCTCGCGGTCGCGCCCCTGCAGGAACAGGTCGAACGGTCCGAGGAGTCGGACCACGCCGGACGCCTCCACCGCCGACAGCGCCGGGACGTCGTCGGCGAGGACGTCGAGCCGCCGGCCCTCGACCTCGACCGGCTGGACGTCCTCGGGCCATCGCGCGGAGACCTCCCGGACCGGAGCGTCGACGTAAGCCGCCACCAGCTGGGGCGTGGCCGGGCCGAGGAAGTGCAGCACGCCGCGGACCGGGTCGAGGTGGGCGGGCACGCGGGATGAGGCACCGCGCCAGCGCGGGATGCGCCTCAGAACCGGGGGCGAGGTCCCGGGCTCGAGCTCCAGCCCGGCGCGCAGGGCGGCCAACCGGAACGGCTGCTCGTAGGTGTGGACGGCCCGGCAGGGACGGCACTCGCGCAGGTACGGCGGGTCGAGCCGAGCGGTGAGCTGCGTGGACATCTCGCCCTTGACGACCGGCCGCACCGCGATGTCCCGCATCTCGGCGGCGACCACGTCGAGAGCCGCCAGCACCGGGATACCCGCCGCCTTCAACGGCCTCGCCGCGTCGAAGATCCGCTTCGCCGCGTCCACCTCGCTCCACGGCGCCGTGGCGGCAGCGATGGCCGAAATCTCCTGTCGTCGGTAGAAGTGGGGTGCGCCGCGCAGGGTCCAGGCCAGGGCGAGGTCGTCGACGGGGACCGCGGCACCCCGGATCGTCAGCGCCCAGGCCGCGCCGTCCGGTCCCGTGTCCTGGACGCCGAGGTCCAGCACGTCCGCATCGAGCCTGCCGCCACTTCGATGGAGCTCCTGGGCCCGGACCCGGTACCGGAGCACGTCGGCACGGCTCAGCCTCATGCGCCCCATCTTCTCCCGGCGCCGTTCCGGCGGAAGATCCGGCGTGAAGGTGAGCGCGTCGATAGAGTTGATGCATGACCGAGTCGGAGACGAAGTGGCTGGACGACCACCAGCAGCGATCCTGGCGCGGTCTGGTGTTGGGAATGACCCTGTTGATGGACCGGCTCGACCACGACCTCCAGCGGATGTTCGGGGTCTCAATGACCGAGTACGAGATCCTGGTGCGGCTCTCGGAGCGCGAGGGGCGACAGATGCGGATGGCGCAGCTGGCCGACGCCATGGCCCACAGCCGGAGCAGGGTGACCCACACGGTCGGTCGGTTGGAGAAGGCAGGCCTCGTGACGCGCAACAAGTCGCCCGAGGACGGACGCGGGGTCATCTGCAGCCTCACCGACCACGGCCTCGACCTGCTGGCGCGGATGGCGCCCCACCACGTCGACGGTGTCCGCGCCAACCTGGTCGACCTCGTCGCAGCCGACGACTTCGACGCGCTCGGCCGGGTGATGAACGCCGTCGCCGATCACCTGGTAGCCGGGCACCCCGAGATGGAGATTCGGTAGGGCGCGCGAGCGGACTACCAGGAATCTCGGTTGAGCGAGCGCGCGGTCGAGCTCGCGAGGCCGCGACCGCGTGTCGAAACCCGGTGAGACGAAAGACCTCCCCAACCCCGGCCGGGAAGGTGAACCGAAGAGCTACGCCAGCGACTCCAGCCAGGCGTCGTGCAGGTCGGAGAACCGGCCATCGCCACTGGCGATGAGCTGGTCGGGTGGGCCGTCCTCCACGACCTCGCCGTGCTCCATCACCAGCACCCGGTCTGCGATCTCCACCGTCGACAGACGATGGGCGATGATCACCGAGGTCCGCTCGGCGAGGATCGTCCTCAGGGCCCGCTGGACGAGGCGTTCGGAAGGGACGTCGAGCGACGACGTCGCCTCGTCGAGGATGAGCACCGCGGGGTCGGCCAGGAATGCTCGCGCGAAGGCGACCAGCTGGCGCTGCCCGGCGGACAGCCGGCCACCGCGGTTGGCCACGTCGGTGTCGTATCCCTCGGGCAGCGCGGCAATGAACTCGTGGGCACCGATCGCCCTCGCG
Organism: Nocardioides sp.; assembly: GCA_045806805.1. GTDB lineage: Bacteria > Actinomycetota > Actinomycetes > Propionibacteriales > Nocardioidaceae > Nocardioides. The sequence goes on from JBJMIQ010000257.1 coordinate 9,194, forward strand.
GCGGCCACTACCTCGTCCATCGACGCCGACGGCTTGCCGAACCTGATGTTGTCGGCAACCGTCCCGTTGAACATGTAGTTCTCCTGGGTCACCATGACCACTGCCGCGCGCAGCGTGGCCTCGTCGAGCGAGCGGAGGTCGACGCCGTCGAGCAGGATCCGTCCCTCGTCCGGGTCGTAGAACCGCGAGAGCAGCTTGGCGAGGGTCGTCTTGCCCGCTCCGGTCGTTCCGACGAGCGCCAGCGTCTGGCCGGCTGGCACGGTGAGGTCCAGGCCGGGGATGACGGGCACATCGTCGACGTACTCGAACCGCACCCGCTCGAACTGAAGCGCGCCGCGCGGGTCGTGCAGGGCGACGGGGGACGTCGGCTCCGCGACCGTGGGCTCCTCCGCCAGCACGCCGGACAGCTTCTCCAAGGCCGCCGAAGCCGACTGGAATGTGTTGTAGAACTGCGAGATCTCCATCATCGGCTCGAAGAACTGCCGCAGGTAGAGCAGGAACGCGGCGAGCACGCCGACGGTCACCTCCCCGTTGAAGGCGAGGTAGGTGCCGTAGAGCAGGACGACGGCGATCGTGATGTTGCCGATGAGCCTGATGCCTGGCATGAACACCGCGACGAGCCGGAACGCCCGCAGGTTCGCGAGACGGTACTGGTCGTTGACGTCGTCGAAGATCTCCTGGTTGCGGCCCTCGCGGCGGAAGGCCTGCACCGCGCGGATGCCCCCCATCGACTCGACGAAGTGGACGATGACGAGCGCGACCTTCTCGCGGGTCTTGCGGTAGGCCTTCGCGGACGCCTTGCGGAACCAGTTGGTCAGCCACAGCAGGAACGGGAAGCAGAGCAACGCAACCAGACCGAGCTTCAGGTCGAGGACCAGCAGCAGGACCGCCGTGCCGACCAGGGTCAGCAGCGCGGTCACCAGACCGTCGAAGCCGGTCTCGAGCATCTCGTAGATCGCGTCGATGTCGGAGGTCTGCCGGGAGATGACGCGACCGGAGGTGTACTCGTCGTGGAAGGACGGACTCAGCTTCTGGAAGTGCCCGAACACCCGCCGCCGCAGCGTGAACAGCATCTCCTGGCCGACGCGTCCCGACAGCCTCAGGAAGGCCTGCCGGGTCACCGCCTGGACCAGGGTCGCACCGAGGACGAGCGCCACGATGGTGAACAGCACGCTCGTGTCGCCCGACTCCTGGATGGGCGGGATCCCCCGGTCGATGCCCTCCTTCACGAGGAACGGGATCGAGAGTCGGGCACCGTTCTCGACGAGCACGACGGCGACGAGGAAGTGGACCAGTCGCCGGTGCGGCTGGACGAGCTGGCCGAGGAGGGCACGCGACCGGCTGCGTAGCAGCCCGGAGGCCTCGGCGCTGATCTCGTCGGAGTGCTCGTCGGAAGCGACACCGCGCCAGTCGAGCTCCGCCTCGCCGCGCGGGTCCCGCGAGTCGGGAGTGGAGGTCTGTACGGGTGACGCGCTCACGCCGAGGCCTCCTCGAGCTCCTCGCTGTCCGCGGCCAGCAGGTTGCGGTACGCCGGGACGGACGCGAGCAGGTCGGTGTGCTGCCCGACATGGGCGATCGTGCCGTTCTGCAGGAAGGCGACCTTGTCGGCGAGCAGGACCGTGGATGCCCGGTGGGCCACGACGATGCCGGTCGCGTCGGCGAGCACCCGACGCAGCGCGGTCTCGACGAGCCGTTCGGTGTGCACGTCCAGGGCCGACAGGGTGTCGTCGAGGACCAGGATCCTGGGCCTGGCGAGCACCGCGCGCGCTAGCGCGAGCCGCTGACGCTGACCTCCGGAGAGGGACAATCCCTGCTCACCGATGCGCGTGTCCAACCCCCAGGGGAGGTCGTAGACGAAGTTCGCCTGGGCGACCTCGACGGCCTCAGCGATCTCCTCGTCGGCGGCTACATCTCGGCCGAGGAGGAGGTTCTCCCGCGCGCTCATCGAGAACAGCGTCGGCTCCTCGAACGCGGTGGCGACGACCGCACGGAGGCTCGGCAGGGTGAGGTGCCGGACGTCGACCCCGTCGATGGTGATCCGGCCACGGGTGACGTCGTACAGCCTGGGAACCAGCGCGGTGAGCGTGGTCTTGCCCGACCCGGTCGCGCCGACGATGGCAACGGTCTCGCCGGGCGCGACGTCGAGGTGGACGTCGCGCAGCACGAGCTCCTCCGAGCCCGGGAACCTGAAGTCGACTCCCTCGAAGCGCAGGTGGCCGCGGGGCCGGTGGAGGGTGTGGGTTCCGCCCACGATCGAGGGTTCGGTGTCGAAGATCTCGAGGACGCGGGCCGAGGCGGTCATCGCCTCCTGCGCCATCGCGAGGATCACCCCGAGTGACGCCACCGGCCAGACCAGCGACAGCATCAAGATGATGAAGGCGACCAGGGTGCCCGGCGTCAGGTCGCCGCGGCCGACGCCGAGTGCGCCGAGCAGGAGGACGACCACCACCGCCAGGTTCGGGATCATCTCGAGGAAGGTCCAGAAGCGCGACGACAACCGGACCTTGTCCATGGACGACTCGTAGAGCCTCCGCGCAGAGGCGTCGTACTGGTCGGACATGAACCCCCGGCGGCCGAAGGACTTGATCACGCGGATGCCGACGGCGCCTTCCTCGGCGAGGGTGGCGAGGTCGCCCTGCTCGTCCTGGACCCGACGGGAGACGACGACGTACCCCTTCTCGAAGCGCATCGAGAGGTAGATGATCGGGATCGCCGCTGCAGCGACGACCAGTCCGAGCGGCCAGTACATGTGCAGGAGGACACCCACGACCACCACAAGCTGGATGATGTTGACGACCAGGAACAGCATCCCGAACCCGCTGAAGCGGCGGATGCTCGACAGGTCGGTGGTGACACGGGAGAGCAGCTGCCCGGACTGCCACCGGCCGTGGAACGCCATCGGGAGCTCCTGCAGCCGGGCATACAGGTCGTGCCGGATGTCGGTCTCCACGCCGAGGACCGCGTTGGACTGAACCCACCTGCGCCAGAAGATCAGACCGGCCTCGAGGATCCCCAGGGCCAGGGCGAGGAGTCCCAGTGGAAGCACCGGGCCGACGTCACCGTCTGTGATCGGGCCATCGATCATCGCCTTGGTCACCAGGGGGATCGCCAGGCTGACCGCCACGCCCAGCAACGACGTACTGAGCATGATGACGAGTGCCGCGACGTGCCGGCGGAGGTAGCCGCGGAGCCTCCAGAGCGAATGCACTCCGGCTGGTGGATGTGCGGAGGGGTCGATGGTCTGATCCTGCGACATCGCTGTGGCCGGGCCCCCCTCCGAGAAGACGTAAGACGCAAGATTACTTGTAGTCCTGACACCCCCAAAACCGATTACCTGCCGCCGGCTGGGTCCGTGGCCAGGGACACCAGTCGTGTGCCTGAGAGCGCGCTATTGCGCACCGTGGGGCACACGACCCACCCAAACGGCCGCACTGACCTCGGCAGGTGGAGCAGCCGCCTGGGCGCGGACTCAGTCGCGGGTCAGCCGGCGGTGGGTGACGCGGTGCGGGCGCGCGGCATCGGCACCCAGTCGCTCGACCTTGTTCTCCTCGTAGGCCGCGAAGTTGCCCTCGAACCAGAACCACTTGGCCGGGTCCTGCTCGTCGCCCTCCCACGCCAGGATGTGGGTCGCGACCCGGTCGAGGAACCACCGGTCGTGGGAGGTGACCACGGCGCACCCCGGGAAGTCGAGCAGCGCGTCCTCCAGGGAGGACAGGGTCTCCACGTCGAGGTCGTTGGTCGGCTCGTCGAGAAGCAGGAGGTTGCCGCCCATCTTGAGGGTCAGCGCGAGGTTCAACCGGTTGCGCTCACCGCCGGAGAGGACACCGGCCTTCTTCTGCTGGTCGGGACCCTTGAATCCGAACGACGCGACGTAAGCACGGGAGTTCATCTCGAAGTTCGCGACCTTGATGAAGTCGAGCCCGTCGGAGACCACCTCCCAGACATTCTTCTCGCCGTCGATTCCGCCGCGGCTCTGATCGACGTAGGAGATCTTCACGGTCTGGCCAACGTCGAGCTCGCCCTCGTCGGGCTTCTCCTGGCCGGTGATCATCCGGAACAGCGTGGTCTTGCCGACACCGTTGGGGCCGATGACGCCGACGATCCCGGCGCGCGGCAGACTGAATGACAGGTCGTGCATGAGTGTGCGGCCGTCGAAGCCCTTGCCGAGCTTCTTCGACTCCAGCACCACGTCACCGAGCCTGGGACCCGCCGGGATGTTGATCTCGGAGGTGTCGATCTTGCGCATCCGGTCGGCCTCCGCCGCCAGTTCCTCGTAGCGCTGGAGCCGCGCCTTGCTCTTGGCCTGACGAGCCTTCGGGTTCGAGCGCACCCAGTCGAGCTCCTTCTCGAGCATCCGGGCGCGCTTGGCGTCCTTGGCCCCCTCGATCTTGAGGCGATCCTTCTTGGTCTCCAGATAGGTGGAGTAGTTGCCTTCGTAGGGGTGGGCCTTGCCGCGGTCGAGCTCGAGGATCCACTGGGCGACGTTGTCGAGGAAGTACCGGTCGTGCGTCACGGCGAGGACGGCGCCGGGGTACGACGCCAGGTGGTTCTCCAGCCACTGCACAGACTCGGCGTCGAGGTGGTTGGTGGGCTCGTCGAGCAGCAGCAGGTCGGGCTGCTGGAGCAGGAGCTTGCACAGCGCCACGCGACGGCGCTCACCGCCCGAGAGGCGATCGACCGGCCAGTCGCCGGGCGGGCAGCGCAACGCGTCCATGGCCTGGTCGAGACGGCTGTCGAGATCCCAGGCGTTGGCGTGGTCGAGCTCGGTCTGCAGGTCGCCTGCTTCGGAGGCCACCTTGTCCTGGTCGGCGTCGGGGTCGCCCATCATCATGTAGAGCTCGTCGAGCCGCGCCATCTTGCTCTTGATCTCGCCCACGGCCTCCTCGACGTTCTCGAGGACCGTCTTGCCCTCGGTCAGCGGGGGCTCCTGCTGGAGCATGCCGACCCGTGCGTCGGGGTCGAGGATCGCGTCGCCGTTGCTCGGATGGTCGAGGCCGGCCATGATCTTGAGCAGGGTGGACTTGCCGGTGCCGTTGGGCCCGACCACGCCGATCTTCGCGCCGTGCAGGAACGACAGGGTGACGTTGTCGAGGACGACCTTCTCGCCGTGGGCCTTGCGCACGTTGCGCAGGGTGAACACGTAATCAGCCATGGTCCCCGACCCTACGCGGCGAAGCCGCCGGGAACCGATTCGGGGCGACGACCATGTGAGGGCGGCATGCCCTGGGTCCCGAGCCCGAGGCGATCGCGCGTCCAACGCCCGGGATCCGCCATGTCAGGCGACGTTCGCCTCGTGGGGTGTCCCCTCGGCCAACGAGACCAGGCACCATCGAACAAAGTCGGGGTCGTGCATCACCTGGCGCCAGGTGAGCCTCAGCACCGTCAGGCCGCGGGACGTTCGCTTCTCACACCCTCGGGCGCGACCTCCGACGAGGATGAGGCCGGCTGGGTCGGCGTCGGCTGCTCCGATCGGGCGCTCTTGGTGAACTGGCTGGTGCCCCGGTTGAGGTCGTGTCCGACGAACGTGGCGTCGACGGTCAGCGACGACACCTCGATGCCGGCCTTGTTGGTCCAGATCTCGACGTTGAGACGCCCGAAGACGACGACGGGGTCGCCGCGCCGCAACGAACCAGCGCAGTGGTCGGCGAGCGCGCGCCACGCATTGACGGAGTACCACTGGGTCTCGCCGTCCACCCAGCTCTCCGACTTCTTGCTGTAGCGACGGGGCGTGCAGCCGAGCCGGAAGGTGGCCACGGTCGACTCCCCCGCCTGACGGACGGTGACGTCGCTGCCGAGCCAGCCCTGGAGGGTGACGAGGGATTCGTTCAAGGTCTTCTCCTTCTGTGCTTGTGCTGCCTGCTTTCTCGATCGCCGACAACGCTGGTGGATGGCGCCGGCGCCCGGGAACCGATCCGGCCGGACCTGTGGAGCGTGCCGGTGTGAGGGCCGCCTGTGGACGTCGAGTGGCCCCGGTGTCGGGGCCCCGGTTCCTGCCAAGGGCTCGGCCAGATGCGGCTCGAGGACGCCGCCCGCGGGGCTACGCTTCGCGGGTGACGCCGGAGGAAGTCGGTCAGTACGCCGAGTCACTGCCGCAGGTCAAGCGCAAGGGGACGGAGTCGCGTCCGGCGTGGTACCTCAACGACCGCTTGGTCGTGCGCCTGCATGACCCGAACACGCTGGTGATTCGGGTTCCCCTGAGCAAGCGAGAGTCACTGCTCGAGGCCTACCCGGACAGTTTCGGTGTGCCACCGCGCATGGAGGCGCATCACAAGGTCGAGGCCTATCTCGATCACGCTCAGCCTCGTGCGGTGCGTCTGGCCATCGACCTCGCTTGGAACATGCAGTCTCGCTGAGTGCGGCCGGACGAACCTAGAACTCTCGGGCTCTCCTGACGGCGAAGGACGCCCAGACCGCCTTGGAAGCGAGACCTTCCTCCTTGATCCCCCACTCACGGCTGACGATCCCCACGATCTCCAGGCCGCGACCCGACAGGTCCATGGCTTGAGCGGCCCGCGGGGTGGGGACCGCGCGCGAGTTGTCTCGTACCGTCAGCAACACGGTCTGGTCCGAGGCCTCCAGGGTCACGCTGAAGGCCGTCTGCGCGTGCACCAGGGCGTTGGTGGCAAGTTCGCTGGCCACCAGCCGAACCGGATCGACGAGATACAACAGTCGGTGATCCACCAGGTGATGAGTGACGAAGTCGCGAGCCTGGAAGGCACTGATGGGCGAGGCCTCCAGCGTGGTCTGGTGCGACCAGAGGGGCGCGTTGCCCGCCATGAGAATCCCGCCGTTCTGCGCAGATGGATGCGGCCTGAACAAGGCAGGGGCTGGGCGGAGTCCAAGCGTGAATCACTCTACGTGAACAGGCCTCATGGAGGCATGTGGATTTTCTAGGGAGCCAATGCCCGGGTGATCTCGGCCGCAGTGGTGCGCCGGACATGGGCGTGACCGCTCCCAGCCCACAGCTGGGCGACCTGCTTGTCGCCGGCGGCCGCCGCGGCCTTCCGCAGCGGCGAAGTCATGTGGTGGAGGTGTGGGTAACCGGCCGGCGCGTGCTGGTGAGCGCGGATGAAGTCGTTGGCAAGCCCGCGTGCCCAGCGGCCCGTGTACGCCCGAGTGAGCGCGGTTTCTGCCATCCCGCGGTCTTGGAGTGCTGCTCGATGAGTGGGGTTGGTGGCCGCTTCGTCCGCGAGCAGGTAGGCAGTGCCGACCTGTGCCGCCGCGGCGCCGGCCGCCATCACGGACCGCGTTCCTTGCGCGTCGTGGATGCCGCCGCAGGCGACCAACGGCACGTCGACGGCTGCTCGCACGGCTGCGACCAGTTCGAGCAGGGGCCTCTCATCGGGAACCGCTCCCAGTTGCCAGGTGCCCCGGTGGCCACCGGCCAGCGGACCTTGGACCGCCAGCGAGGCAGCGCCTCGCGCGACCGCTGCTCGTGCCTCGGCCACCGTCGTGACCGTGACCCCGGCATGCACCCCGAGGTCAGCCAGCCGGCGAAGGACCCGCGCACTCGGGCATCCGAACGTGAACGTCACCACGTCGGGTCGTGCGTCGTAGACGAGCTCGAGCTTCGCTCGCCAGGCGTCATCGTCCCCTCGGGGCTCCCCCAAGGAGACATCGAAGCGGGCTGCCAGAGGTTCCAGCGACCGGCGGTAGGCATCCAGAGCGCTCGCGTCCGGCTGATAGTCATCGACCACGAAGAGGTTCACCCCGCACGGCGCCGTTGTCAGCGCCCGGACAGCTTCCAGGTCAGCAGCCACCCCCTCGGGTGACTTGTAGCCGGCGGCAACAAAGCCGAGGCCCCCGGCTTCCGACACCGCCGCAGCGAGAGCCGGCGTCCCCGGACCGCCTGCCATGGGCGCGCCGATGATGGGCGAGCTCAGCTCGCGAAGGTCCAGCACATGGACACGCTAGTGCGCTGGTCAGCGCTTGAGTGCCTGGGCCAGCCCGGCGCGCACGGTGGAGTAGGCCTCGAGCTCGGCCTCCACCGGACCGACCACCAGCTCCGCGCAGACACCCCGGATCGCCTCGCGCAACCGACGGTCGGCCGATCTGGCCTTTCGCCGCGCGGTCATCCCCACGAGCACTCGACAGACCAACGCCAGCACGACTCCCGCGGCGACGCCGCCCACGAGCAGCAGCGTCGGGACCGGAAAGCCGCGGTACGACGGCGTCTCGGGCTTCGGCAGCTGCAGGTAACCCATCCCGGCGAGGGCCGCCAACCAGCCAGCGCCCACCAGCGCGGTCAGGATCAGCAGCCACTGCATCGCCTGTACGAGCCCGGCCCACCCGGGGATCCTCGCCACCCCGAGGTCGGTCGCCGCGAGTGCCCCGTCCAGCCGGTCACCGAGGTCGTCGAGCCGGGAGACCGAGGCGGAGCGGACCGCGTCGGTCCACGGTCGCGACAGCTCGGCCGAGACCTCGTCGGCGAGGGCGCGCACCTCCGTGTCCACTCGCGCCCGCTGGACCTGCGTCGGCTGCGGAACCGATGTCCGCGCCCGTGCGGTCAGCTGCTTGCCACCGCG